>CAYYJN010000013.1:0-41502 GCA_964472275.1 uncultured Solibacteraceae bacterium | reverse complement strand
AACCCCGAAGCAGAGGCCGCGTGAGTGGAGCGATGGGGTTTCTCAGGGCCGACTACTTATAAAAGTCCGCAGATTACGCCGATTCCGCAGATTTTTTAATCGGCGCAATCTGCGTAATCTGCGGATAAACCCCTACTCCAGTTCCAGCTTCGGCTGCTCGCCGCCTTCGTCCGCGCCGGGTTCGCCGAGGTCCAGATCCTCTTCCATCTCGAGGGCCTGGGCGGCGGCATCAATCTTGGCGATGCCGACGACCTTGTCCTCTTCAGACGCGCGGTTCATGAGCTTCACGCCCATGGCGGCGCGGCCGGTCTGGCGCACGCTATCCGCGTCGAAGCGGATGGTCATGCCTTCCTGGCTGATGAGGAGGCAGCCCTCGTTGGGGCGCACGAGCTTGAAGCCCACCACCTGCCCGTTGCGGACGCCGGCGCGGATGTTGATGACGCCGGAGCCGCCGCGGCCCTGGAGCCGGTAGTCCTGGAGGAGGCTGCGCTTGCCGAAGCCCTTCTCGGTGACGGTGAGAAGCATGCCGTGCTCGGCGGTGCTCTCGTCGGCTTCGACTCCTTCGGGCAGGTCCGGCAGCGGATCGGCCACTTCCAGGTCCACGATGCGGTCGCCGCTGAGCAGCTTCATGCCGCGCACGCCGGTGGCGGGGCGGCCCATGGGGCGCACATCCTCTTCGGGGAAACGGATGGCCTTGCCTTGAGCCGTCGCCATGATGATCTGCTGGGTGCCGTCGGAGCGGCGCACGGCGATGAGCGCGTCGCCCTCCTCGATGTTGAGCGCGATGAGGCCGTTGCTGCGGATGTTCGCGTAGGCGGCGAGGCTCGTCTTCTTGATGGTGCCGCCCGCCGTGGCGAAAACGAGGTATTCGCCTTCGGGGAATTCGCGGAGCGTCAGCAGAGTGACGACATTCTCGCCGTCCTTCAGGTTGACGAGGTTCTTGATGTGCTTGCCGCGGTTGGCCGCGCCGCTTTCAGGGATGTCGTAGACCTTCAGCGCGTAGACATAGCCGCGGTCGGTGAAGACGAGCAGCGTGTCGTGGGCGCGGGTGAGGAAGAGCTGCTCGACGAAGTCCTCGTCCTTCGTCTTCATGCCCACCTTGCCCTTGCCGCCGCGCTTCTGGCGGCGGTAGGCGGCGAGGTCGGTGCGCTTGATGTAGCCGGCCTTGGAGAGCGTGACGACCATGGGGTCGTCGGGCACCACATCCTCCATGCGGATGTCGCCGGTGTAGCCGGTGAGGATCTGGGTGCGGCGCGGATCGCCGAAGGCGGCCATCACCTGCTGCAGCTCCTCCTTGATGACGCCGAGCAGGAGCTTCTCGCTATCGAGGATCGCCCTGAGGCGCTTGATGGTCTTCTCGACCTCGGCCAGCTCTTCGAGGATCTTCTCCCGCTCCAGGCCCGTGAGGCGCTGGAGGCGCATGTCGAGGATCGCTTGAGCCTGCTTGTCGCTGAGCTTGAACTGGGCGGCCTGCTTGCCGGCGAAGGCGCCTTCCATGAGGCCGGACTTGGCCTCCTCGGGGTTCTTCGCGGCGCGGATGAGCTTGATGACCGCGTCCAGATAGTCCAGCGCGATCTTGAGGCCGTGGAGGATGTGGTGGCGCTCTTCCGCCTTGCGCAGCTGGAACAGCGTGCGGCGCGTGACGACCTCGCGGCGGAAGCCGAGGAATTCCTGGAGGATCTCGCGCAGCGTGCAGATGCGGGGCTGGCCGTTGACGATGCAGAGCAGCGTGATGGGGAAGGAATTCTGGAGCTGGGTCTGCTGGTAGAGCTGGTTGAGGACGATGTCCGAGGGCTCGTTCTTCTTCAGCTCCACGACGAGGCGGATGCCTTCGCGGTCGCTCTCGTCGCGGATGTCGGCGATGCCATCCAGCTTCTTGTCGCGCACCAACTCGGCGATCTTCTCGATGGTCGTCGCCTTGTTCACCTGGTAGGGCAACTCCGTGAAGACGAGGGTCTCCACCTCGCCCTTGTTCTTCACGCGGATCGTCTCGGTGTGCGCCTTGGCGCGGACGACGCAGCGGCCGCGGCCCGTGCGGTAGGCGTCCACCACGCCCTCGGTGCCGAGCATGAGGCCACCGCCGGGAAAGTCCGGGCCCTGCACGAACTTCATCAGCGCCGCGAGGTCGGATTCCGGATGCTCGATAAGGTGGACGAGGGCCTCGCAGCACTCTTTCAGGTTGTGGGGCGGGATGCTCGTCGCCATGCCCACGGCGATGCCCTGACTGCCGTTAACGAGCAGGTTCGGGAAGCGGGCGGGCAGAACGAGGGGCTCTTCCTCGCTGCCGTCGTAGTTGGGTCCGAAATCCACCGTCTCCTGGTCAATGTCGGACATGAGCTCGTTGGAGACGCGAGCGAGGCGCGCCTCGGTGTAACGCATGGCCGCCGGGCGGTCGCCGTCAATGGAGCCGAAGTTGCCCTGGCCATCCACGAGGGGGTTGCGCATGGAGAAGGGCTGGGCCAGCCGCACGAGGGCGTCGTAGACCGGCGCGTCGCCGTGGGGGTGATACTTACCGATCACATCGCCGACGGTGCGGGCGCTCTTGCGGTAGGCGCGGTTCCAGTCGTTGCCGCCGGCCTTCATGGCATAGAGCACGCGGCGGTGCACGGGCTTGAAGCCGTCGCGAACATCCGGCAACGCGCGGCCCACGATGACACTCATCGCGTAGTCCAGGTAGGACCGGCGCATTTCCTTTTCGATTTCCAGCGGCTCGATGCGATTCGTCATGGGCACTCGTGTTCTACATGGAACAAAATCCAGTTCTTGGAAACACTGGACCTAGATATCAATATTTTCAGCCAGGAGCGCGTTGCCCTCGATGAAGCGGCGCCTCGGTTCCACGGCGTCGCCCATGAGGAGGGTGAAGATCTCGTCGGCTTCCACGGCGTCGTCCACGCGCACCTGGAGCATGATGCGGCGCTCGGGATCCATGGTGGTTTCCCAAAGCTGCTCGGGGTTCATTTCGCCGAGACCTTTGTAGCGCTGCACATAGACGCCGCGCTTGCCCTCTTCCAGCACCGTCGCGAGCAGCGCTTCGGGATCCTGGAAGCGCATCTCCTTCTGGAAGGCGGTGGGGGCGTCTTCATCTTCGTCTTTGTCCTTCGCGGCCTTGCCCGCCTCCTTCGTTTGACGGAGGACGAGCTCGCCGCTGGAGAAGACGGCCAATTCCTGGCGCAGCGCCGCGAGGCGACGGAACTCGCCCCAGTGGGCCACCTGGCCATCCAGCCAAAGGGTGATGGGGCGACTCAGATGCATGCGGAGGATGCGCACTTGGAAGGCGGGCGGGACGGGCTCGGAGCCGGCCTCGATGGGATCGGCGGGGATCTCCTCCACGGTCGCCTTGCCGAGCTTGGCGGCCTCGATGGCCTTGGCCACCTCCTTCGCGCCCTCTTCAGTGGCGAAGCGGCGGGAGTCGAGCCAGGCGCCGTCCATGAGGAAGTCCGCGAGGGCTTTCGCGTAGCCGCGGCGGTCCAGCTTGGCGTAGAGCTGCTGCACCTCGCCCCACTTCTTCAATTCGCGCACGAGGGACGCGCCCTTGTGCTCGGAGCCGTCGGGGAGCGTGAGGCTCCAGCCGTCGAGGGCCTTGTGGAAGAGGTACTCCTCCAGCGCGCGCTCGTCCTTGAGGTACTTCTCGCTCTTGCCCTTCTTCACTTTGTAGAGCGGGGGCTGGGCGATGTAGAGGTAGCCCTTCTCCACGATTTCGGGCATCTGCCGGTAGAAGAAGGTGAGCAGCAAGGTGCGGATGTGGGAGCCGTCCACATCGGCGTCGGTCATGAGGACGATCTTGTGATAACGGAGGTTTTCGACCTTGAACTCCTCCTTGCCGATGCCCGTGCCGAGGGCCTGGATGAGGATGCGGAGCTCGTTGTGGCCGAGGATCTTGTCGAAGCGGGCCTTTTCCACATTCAAGACCTTGCCTTTGAGGGGCAGGATGGCCTGGTTGGCGCGGTTGCGGCCCTGTTTCGCCGATCCGCCGGCGGAATCGCCCTCCACCAGGAAGAGCTCGCTCAAGGCCGGGTCGCGCTCCTGGCAGTCCGCCAGCTTGCCCGGCAGGCCGCCGCCGTCCAGCGCGCCTTTGCGGCGCGTCAACTCGCGGGCTTTGCGGGCGGCTTCGCGGGCGCGAGCGGCCTCGATGGCCTTCTCTAGGATGGCCTTCGCCTCCCGGGGATTCTCCTCAAAGAAGCTGGTCAGCTTCTCGTAGACGATGGTCTGGACGACGCCCTTCACTTCCGACGAGACGAGCTTGTCCTTGGTCTGGCTGCTGAACTTGGGATCGGGCACTTTGGCGCTGAGGACGGCTGTGAGGCCTTCGCGCACATCCTCGCCCGAGAGCGCCACCTTGGCGGACTTGAGGAGGTTGTTCTTCTCCGCGTAGGTGTTGATGACGCGCGTCATGGCGGCCCGGAAGCCCTCCAGGTGCGCGCCGCCGTCGCGGTTGCGGATGTTGTTCGTGAAGCAGTAGAGCGTCTCCTGGTAGGAGTCGTTCCACTGGAGCGCGACCTCGACGGTCGTGTCCTGCTTCTCGTCCTTGATGTAGATCGGCGGCTTGTGCAGCGCGGTCTTGTTGCGGTTCAGGTGCTCGACGAAGGCGCTGATGCCGCCCGCGTTCATGAAGTCGTGGGTGTCCCCGGAGCGCTCATCCGTGATGCGGATGTGGACGCCCTGGTTGAGGAAGCTCAGCTCCCGCAGACGCTGGCTGAGGGTCTCGAAGCTGAAGTCGAGGACATTGTTGAAGATCTGCTCATCGGGCTTGAAGCGCACCTTGGTGCCGCGCTTGGCCGTGGGTCCGACGACAGCGAGGGGCGCGTCCGCCTTGCCCCGAGTGAAGGTCATCGCGTGCTCTTTGCCATCCTTGTAGATGTTCAACCAGAGCTTGCTGGAGAGCGCGTTCACGCAAGAGACGCCCACGCCATGGAGACCGCCGGAGACCTTGTAAGCGTTCTTGCCTTCGGTGTTGGTGTTGTCGAATTTCCCGCCCGCGTGGAGGACGGTCATGATCACTTCCGCCGCGGAGCGCTTCTCTTCCTTGTGGATGTCCACTGGGATGCCGCGGCCGTCGTCCTCCACCGAGCAGGAGCCATCGGTGTGGAGCGTCACATCAATGCGGGAGCAGTGGCCCGCGAGCGCCTCGTCAATGGAGTTGTCCACGACCTCGTAGACCATGTGGTGCAGGCCGCTGCCGTCGTCCGTGTCGCCGATGTACATGCCGGGCCGCTTCCTCACGGCCTCCAGATCCTTCAGCACGGTGATGTTGTCGGCGGTGTAGCTGCTATCCACTTCCGTGGTCGAGCGGGCGCGGGCGTCTTCCAATGTCAAATCTCGCTAGGGCTTCTTCGTGGTGGGGCAAGTGCCAGGGCTAGACCCCGGCGGGCTGGGCGTAGCGGACGGGCATGAGGATGTAGCGGAAGCTGAAGTCCTCGATGCTGGGGCTCATGAAGATGCCCTGGCCCACTTCGTCCTTGAACTGGTAGACGACCTCGTCGCCGGGCAGGCGGTCCAGCAGCTCGGTGAGGTAGTCAATGTTGAAGGCGAGCTCCACCGGCTTCTCCTCACCCGAGAAGGAGAGGGTGCCGAAGTTCGTGCCTTCGTCGGGGTGCTGGAACTGCACCTTGAGGTTGGGGAATTCGAAGGACAGGCGGACATTCTTGTTGTAGTCGTCCTTCTTGAGGCCCACGAAACGCAGGGTCTTGAGGAAGGCTTCGCGGTCCACGATGACTTTGCGGGCGAGTTCCGCGGGCAGCACCTTCTCGTAGGCGGGGTAGTTGCCCGTCACGAGGCGCGTGCTGAACTTGAGGCCGGGCAGATCGAGGAAGAGCGTCGTCCCGTCCCAGGCCAACTTCACATCGCCTTCGTCGGAGAGCAGCGACGGCAGCAGATCCAACGCGCGCTTGGGCACGATGAGCCGGACTTCTTCCTTGAGGTGGGTCTCGCACGGGACTTCCACGACGGCGAGGCGGAAGCCATCCGTGGAGACGACGCGCACTGCCGTCTTGGTGAGGTGGAGCAGCACCGCCGAAAGTGTGGGCTTGGTGGCGTCCCGGCTCACGGCGAGGCCGCCGAGGTGGATGGCGCGTTTGAGCTTCGAGGAGGGAAGCTGCACGACGGGAAGATCGGCGCCGGGCTGAGGCAATTCGGGAAAACCCTCGCCGGGTTGGAGGTTGTGTTCGGAATTCATGCCCTTCGCGCGGAGCCAGAGGCGATGGCTGCCATCGGGCACTTCGAGGCTGAGGATGCCTTCCGGATAGACCTTCACGGTCTCGATGAACTTCTTGCCGGGGATGGCGACCGTCCATTCGCCTTGGCCTTCCACCGGGAGCGTGGCTTCGAAGGCCAACTCCATGTCGGTGGCTTTCAGGACCATCTCTCTCGGACCGGCCTGCACCAGGAGGTGCTGGAGGATCGGCAAAGTGACTCGGCGGTCGAGGGCATGGCGGAGAATGCCCAAGGTCCGGTCAAGCCGTTCCTTAGAGATCTGAAGGGAAGGATTCATAGCTCACCCTGATGCTGATGAAGACCCCAAGGGATTGTGGATTCGGACATCAAAGATCCATCTTATCGGAGTTTCCGTCCTTCGGGAGGCCTGTGGAACACCCTCGGATGGCGCGGAATTCAAGAGCCCGGAATCCGGCTTCCCAGTCCAATCCGCGATTCCAGGCGAAGACTTCTTGTGGATCCTGTGGATTCCCCATCAACCCCCCTTGTTTCATTGGATGCTGTTGAGGAGGGCGTGGACGGTCTTGTGGAAATCGGCATCCTTCTGCATCCGGTCCTTCACCTTGTCCACGCTGTTCATCACTGTGCTGTGGTGCATGCTGAACGCCTTGCCGATCTCAGCCAGGGAGGCTTGAGCCAACTCCCGCGCGAGATACATGGCCACCTGGCGCGGCACCAGCGCCTCCGGCTTGCGGGACTTCTTCTTCATGAGGTCCATGAGGCTGATGCCGAAGGTTTCGGCCGTGAGGCGGTAGATCCGTTCGGGTGGCACAGAGGCGCCAGGTTCCTCGCCACTGGAGCCCTGGAAGGCCGCGTGGGCGAGGTCGAGCGTGACCGGCGCGCCCAGGAAGCTCGCCTGGTACACCACGCGCGTGACGAGCCCTTCCAGGTCCCGGACGCTGCCCTTGCCTTTGTGGGCGATGAAGGTGAGCACATCGTCCGGGACGGTGGGGAAGTCCCGGAAATCCGGATCCTCCAACTTCCGTTTGAGGATGGCGAAGCGGGTTTCAAAATCCGGGGGCTGGATATCCGCCGTGAGGCCCCACTTGAAGCGCGTGATGAGGCGGTCGTGGACGCCCTCCAACTTCTGGGGCGGCTTGTCCGAGGTGATGATGATCTGCTTGCCGTGCTGGAGGAGGTATTCCAGCACATAGAAGATCTCTTCTTGGGTGCGCTCCAGCTTGCCCAAGGTCTGGACATCATCCAGAAGCAGCACATCGTTCTGTTGGTACTTGCGGCGCAAGGGCTCGGTGTTGCGCCGGGCGATGGCGGCGGTCACTTCGTGGAAGAACTGGTCCACCTTCAAGTAGGTGAGGCGGAGGGCCGGATCCCGCTCCCGGAGCGCGTGGCCGATGCCCACCATGAGATGGGTCTTGCCAAGGCCGGTGCCGCCGTAGATGAAGAAGGGGTTCATGGCGAGCGTGCCACTGGAGCGGCCATGGCTGTCCACCACGGCCCGGGCCGCGGCGAAGGCGAGCTGGCTGTTGGGCCCGACGACGAAGCGGTCCAGGGTGTAGCGCTGGAAGAGCACGGGCAGCGGCGAGGCCACGGGGGCCGTCTTAGCGTCCAGGCCAGGAGTGACGCGCGTCGTCGCGTCCTCAACTTCGACACCCTCCACCTGGAAGGCCAGGCGAAGCTCTTGAAGCCCTTCCTGGGCCAAGGTGTCGTTGAACTCTTCGGCGAGCTGCTGTTCGATCCACAGCTTGTTGGAGGGATTGGGCACCCGGATCCAGAGCGTCCCATCCTCCAGGCGCAGCGGCGCGCAGGGCGCGATCCATTCCTGAAAACTCGCCTCGGAGAGCCGGGTGGTCAGGCCCTGGCGGATCCGGGCCCAGAGCGCATGGGGATCGGCTGCGGCTGGAAGGGGGGTGGACATGCGCGGCAAGCTCCAGCCACGATGGGGCGCGGCTCAGGTGAAGAAGGACTCCCACTCTAGCACTCCGGTCCTCATGGCCTCTGGACCAAAGGGAAGACTTTGGCCCTTGAGGACTTGGGCGAGTACCGGTAGACTCGAAGGTTCGCCCGTCCCCGGGCTGCCCACAGGTGGATCATGAAGCGCACCTTCCAGCCGAACAATCGTCGCCGGGCGAAGACCCACGGCTTCCTCTCCCGCATGAAGACCAAGAACGGCCGCCTGGTCCTCAAGCGCCGCCGCGCCAAGGGCCGCCACACCCTGGCCCTCTAAGAGCGGTTCCTCCCGTGGAATTCCGCGGGGCTTTCTGGACGCTCCGGCGGGGCGATGTGAGCGCGCCGCCCAAAGGGCTCCGGCCCCTGCTTGGCCGCGACGCGGCCTTGGATGTGCGGCGCTTTCCCGGCCCGACCTATCCTCCCGGCCCGCGCCTCCTCGTCAACGCACCCCGCCGCGCGGGTTCCGCCGTGAAACGGAACCGCTTTCGGCGCCGGGTGCGCATGGCGTTTTTGAGCCTGGTCCGCGATGAACAGGTTCTGCCTCCTCCCGGCCAAGTGGTGTGGGTCCGCCCTGGCCGCGGTGGGTGCGACCTTCCCTTTGACGAGCTCCTCGGCCTGCTGCGGCAGGTCCTTTCCCGACCGGATCGCGCATGAACAGCAGCCGCAACATGCTTCTCTTCCTCGCGGGTGCCGCGGCCCTCTTCGGGTTGCAGATCCTCGTCATGAAGCACTACGCGCCGAAGACCCCGCAGGGCGTTCCAGCGGCCGTCAGTGTCGCGTCAAACAGCGCGACGCCCGTGGCTCCGCCGATGGACGCCACGCCTGCTCCCGCTAGCGTTGTGCCGCCCGTGGCGGATCAGCCCGCCGGACCGACCCACACGGTGGAAGTCGCGGGTCTCACACTCGTCTTCGACGCGACCCATGGCGCCCTTCGCCAGGTTTCCTGGACCGATGGGACGCCTTTCTTCACCCCCGACTTCCCGGGCCTGGGTGGGGCCGCGACCAGCTTCGACGAGGTTGAGGATCAAGTCGCCCCAGACGCCACCACCGTCCTCTTCACCAGCGCCACCGGGGATCGCCTCAGCTACCGCGTTCCGACCGCGCATTTCGAAAAAGGCGGCCGCGTGGTGGAGGTGGCCTACGCCAGCGCGAGCGGACATGCCTTCCTTCCCCTCACCCTTCCAGACAAGGATAAGAACGCCGCTCACCTCGGCCGCGTCCTGAGCGTCGTGGACGGCAAGCTCCACGATGTGGCCTGGACGGACATCTTCCACGACCCCTTCTTCTCCTTCGTTGGCGCCAAGCGCAAGACCCTGCCTCCAGCCTCCACCCGCCTTGGCGCGGACGCGGGCGTGGACCTCAGCGAGCGCAGCCAGCGCAACCACTACTTCGCGGCCCTCTGGGATCTGCCCGCGGTTCCGATGGCCACCCCCACCGGCTACAGCCTCGCGCCCGGCCAAGGCCTCGCCATGAAGCTCTACCTGGGGCCTCAGGAAACCGGCGACCTCAATGCCTTCGACCCCGCTTACACCGCCATCCTGAATTTCGGCTTCTTCGGCTCGGTGGCGAAGCTGCTCTTCGTCGCTTTGAAGGCGATCCAGAAGGTGGTGCCCGACTGGGGCTGGGCCATCGTGATCTTCACCGTGCTCCTGCGCCTCCTGCTCTGGCCGCTGAACACGAAGCAGATCGTGAACATGCTCCGCATGAAGGATTTCGCGCCCCACCAGCAGGCGCTGCAGGAGAAGTACAAGAAGTTCGGCAACGACATGGCGAAGAAGGCCGAGATGCAGAAAGAGCTCATGGCCCTCTACAAGAAGAACGACCACAACCCCTTGGGCGGCTGCCTGCCCATGCTGGTGCAGATGCCGGTGCTCTTCGCGCTGTGGTCCATGCTCCTGAATGTCTACGACATCCACAAAGCGCCGTGGCACGCCACTTGGATCCACGACCTGAGCGCGAAGGACCCCTACTACATCATCCCGGTGCTGATGGGCGCCTCGATGATCGTCCAGCAGTTCCTCACGCCCACCACGGGCGTGGACCCGACGCAGAAGAAGATGATGATGTACTTCATGCCGGTGTTCATGGTGTTCATCTTCGCCCAGACCCCGGCGGGCCTGACCCTCTACTACCTCGTCTACAATCTGATGGGCCTGCTCCAGACCTGGGTGGTGATGCGCTCCTACGCGCCGCAGCCCATCAAGGTGTGACCCGGGAGGTTCAGCCATGACGCGCGACCACCTCAGCCTCGACGCCGCGCCCGCCCTTCTGGACGCCTGGATGGGTCATCTCGGCCTCGCCGTCACCGCCTCTCCCTCCCCAAGTGGCGACGAGGAGGCCTTCCCGAATCGCATCGAACTGCGGGGCAACGACGCTTCCCTTCTGGGCGCGCAGAAAGGGCAGCCGCTGGACGCGCTCCAACACCTGCTTCAAGAGCGGGTGGGCTCCCACGACGAGGCCAAGCTGCCCTTCCTGGACGCGGGCAGCCTACGCCTGGCCCGCATGAAGGAGTTGAAGGTGATGGCCCGCTTCGGGGCCGAGCGCGCGCGGGAGCTGGGCACCTACGCCTTCGCGCCCCTAAGCCCGCGGGAGCGCCGCTGGATCCACATGGAGATCTCGGCCATGGGCGGCCTCACGACCGAGAGTGAAGGCGCGGGCCACTTCAAGGCCCTGAAGATCAGCCGGAAGTAGGTCGGAGGCGTGGCCGCCTCCGACCCCATCGCCGCGCCCGCCACGCCGCTGCTGCCGAGCGCGGTCGCGGTGGTGCGGATCTCGGGAGCGGATCTCCCAGCTCGGCTCAAGCCCCTGGTGAACCTGCCGCCGCCCCGCCGAGCCGCCCTGCGCCACCTGCGCTGGGCGGGGCTGGATGAACGCGCCTTGGTCCTCTATTTCCCTGGCCCCGAGAGTTACACCGGGGAGGATGTGGTCGAGCTCCAGGTCCACGGCAACCCGCTTCTGGTCCAGCGGCTGTTGGCCCATTTGGCGAACCTGGGCATCCGCCTGGCCGAACCCGGCGAGTTCACCCGCCGGGCCCTGTTGAACGGCAAACAAGGCGTCTTGGAGGTGGAGGCCCTCCAGGACTTGATGGCCGCCACCTCGGATCAACAGATTCGCCAGGCCCAGGCCCGTCAAGGCCGCCTCCCCGCGTGGCTGGTGACCGCCCGCGACCAACTCGCGCCCTGGGTGGCCCGAGCCGAGGCTGCCGTGGATTACGGCGAGGAAGAGGGGATCAGCCTCAACCTGGATGAACTAAAACAAGAGGCGGAGGCACTTGGACAAGTGTTCCATGTGGAACAAGCCCGTTCCACCGCCGCCCACTGGCTCCGGGATGGCATCCGGGTGGCCCTGGTGGGGCGCCCCAACGCCGGGAAAAGCACCCTGTTCAACGCGCTTGCTGGGGAAGAACGCGCCATCGTCACCGCCCAGCCCGGCACGACCCGGGATGTGTTGGAGGTGCGCGCGGAGTGGCGGGGCCTGCCGCTCCTCCTCTTCGACACCGCGGGAATCCGGCAGGCCGAGGATGAGGTCGAGCGGTTGGGCGTGGCCCGGGTGAAGGCCGTGCTGGAGCGGGCGGATGTGATCCTCCACCTCGTGCCCGCCACCGATTCCGAGGCTTCCCGGGAAGCGCTTCTCGAGTTGGCGGGCCTGGAAGCTAGGACGCTGGAGCTTCGCACCTTCGCGGATCAGCGACGCGGTCCCGGCGTGCGAGTCTCGGCCCTGCGGGGAGACCTGGATGATTTGGAGGTCGCGCTCAAAGCGCACTTCTTGAACGGACAAAGTCCGGACGCCTTGTTGGGTTCCTTGGCGACGGAGCGCCAGATCCGTCTGCTGGATGCCTTGGCGGAGCAGGTCCAGGCCGTGGCGAAGCTCCCAGGCGACGCGCCGTCCGAATTGGCGGCCAGCCTCCTCCAGGGCGCCTGGAGCCTTCTGCTCCGTCTGACGGGCGAGGATCGGGCGGAAGCCTCCTTGGATGCGTTGTTCCGTGGATTCTGCTTGGGCAAATAACCCCTACACTGGGGCCAGGGGGACGCATGGAGGCGGGCTATGAAGCGGTCATCGGGCTGGAAGTCCATGTCCAGTTGCGCACCCGCACCAAGCTCTTCTGCGCCTGTCCCAACGCCTATGGGGGCGAGCCGAACACCCGCGCCTGCCCCATCTGCCTAGGCCTGCCGGGCGCGCTGCCGACCTTGAACCGGGAAGCGGTGGCCTTCGCGCTTCGCCTCGGGGCTGCCTTGGGGGCCGAGGTGGCGCCGGTCAGCGCCTTCTATCGGAAGCAGTACTTCTACGCGGACCTGCCCAAGGGCTACCAGATCACCCAAGGCCCCGTGGCCGTGGTGTCGGAAGGGAGCCTGTCCGTTCCCGGCGATCCCGAGGTTCGAGGTTCCGAGGGGCCCATCCGCGTCCGTGTCGAACGGGCGCACCTGGAAGAGGACGCCGGCAAATCCAGCCATGGGGTCGAAGGGGAGGGTTCCTGGGTGGACCTGAACCGGGCTGGAGTGCCGCTCATCGAGATCGTCGGCGCGCCGGACCTCCGCAGCCCCCAGGAGGCCCACGACTGGTTCAAGGCCCTCCACCAGCTCGTCACCTGGATTGGCATTAGCGACGGGAACATGGAGGAAGGCTCCCTGCGCTGCGACGCCAATGTAAGCGTCCGGAAAGCGGGGACCGAGGCCTTCGGCACGCGGGTGGAGGTGAAAAACCTCAACTCCTTCCGCTTCGTGAAGCAGGCCCTGACCTTTGAAATCCGGCGGCACATCCGGGTCCTGGAATCCGGCGGAACGCTGTCGCCCGAAACCCGGGGCTACGATCCAGCCTCGGGCGAAACGCGGCCCCAGCGAGCCAAGGAAGGCGCGGTGGACTACCGGACCTTCCCCGAACCCGACCTGCCCCTCCTCCGGGTGTCAGAGGCGGAGATCGCCGAGGCCCGATTCACCCTGCCCGAGCTGCCCGAGGCGCGGCGCGCGCGGCTGCAGACGACGCTCGGCCTCGCCCCTGAAGACGCGGCCACCCTCCTCCAATCCCGGGCCTTCGCGGACTACTTCGAGGCCCTCGTCACGGCTTCTGGCGATCCCAAAGCCGCCAGCACCTGGATGCTCGGAGAGGTGAGCCGCCTCCTGAACGCCGAAGGCATAGGCATCGAAGCCTTCGGAGCGGCCCCGAACGCGCTGGGTGAGTTGATCCGTCTGGTCGTGGATCGCAAGCTCGGACTGGGGGCCGCCAAGGATGAAGTCCTTCCGGCGCTCCGGGCTGGAGAGGGGTCGGCGGCGGACATCGTCCTCCGGAAGGGGCTCGCCCAGGTCCAGGATCGCGGCGCGGTGGTGGCGACCGTCCAGGCGGTGCTGGCCGCGCACCCGGATCAAGTGGGGCAGATCCGGGCCGGCAAGGAGGCCTTGAAGGGTTTCCTGGTGGGCCAGGTGATGAAGGCGGGCAAGGGCAAGCTGGACGCGCGCACCGTCAACGAAGTCCTCGCCGAGGAGCTGGCCCGATGAGCACGATTCCTCCCTCCCTCGACGCGTTGGTAAGCGGGGTCGGTCTCCTTTGCTCCCGATGCGGAGCCAAGGTGGTGGACGCCGTCCCTCCGCCGGATGGGGAGCGTTACCTCTGCCCAAGCTGCGCCCTGCCCATCCCCATCGCGGAGGACGAACTGACCCGGGCGGCTCTCTCGGACCCAGCCGCCTTCGAAGAGCCCGCGCCCACCGGGCCGACCGCCTGGAGGGTCGTCACCCTCCTCATCGTCGCCATTCTCGCGCTTGCGGGCATCTTCTGGCTGCGCTGACGCTATTCTTCTGGTGGAGTCCTCCATGAGCCCGCGCACGCGCCCCGATTGGGGCCCCACCACCACGGCCATCCATGCCGGGCGGCACCACAACCCCACCCGGGCGGTCATCACGCCCATCTTCCAGACCTCGGTGTTCGAGCTCCAGGAGAACCGGGAAGGCGCGGATTTCGCGGCCAGCATCGAGCCCTCCACCTTTTACACCCGCTGGGGCAATCCGAACTTCGCGGAAGTGGAAGAGGTCCTCGCCTCCCTGGAGGGGGCCGAGCGGGCGCTCATCGCCAGCTCCGGCATGGCCGCCTTCGCCACGCTGCTGGAGGCGACTCTCAAGATCGGCGACCATGTGGTGGCCCCTGCCGCGCTCTATCTCGGCACCGAGCAGCTTCTCCGCCGGTGGGAGACCCATCGGGGCATCACCCTCACCTGGATCCAGAACACCCTGGATCTGAAGGAGTGGGAGGCGGCCCTCCGCCCCGAAACCCGGATGATCTGGGTGGAGACGCCCTCCAACCCCACCCTCGCCATCACGGATCTGGCCGCCATCGGAGCCCTGGGTAAAGCCAAGGGCGTCCTGACGGTGGCGGACAACACCTTCGCCAGCCCCATCCACACCCGACCGGTCCAACTGGGGGTGGATGTGAGCGTGTCCAGCGCCACCAAGTACCTGGGCGGCCATTCGGACCTGACGGCGGGGGTCATCGCCGGGTCGGAAGCCTTGATCACCGAATGCTGGCAGGTGGCGAAAGTCCACGGGCCGACCCTGGACCCCATGGCGGCCTGGTTGCTGCATCGGGGGCTCAAGACCCTCGCCCTCCGCGTCCGCCGAGCCGCGGACAACGCCCAAAGCCTTGCCCAATGGCTCCTGTGGCAGCCCCAGGTGGCCCGGGTGGACTACCCCGGTCTGCTAGACCATCCGGGCTTCGAGGTCGCCTCCCGCCAGATGGAAAAGGGCTTCGGCGCCATGCTGAGCGTCGAATTGCATGGGGGCCTGGAAGCGGGGCGCCGCTTCTGCGAGGCCCTGGAAATCATCACCCGGGGCGTCTCCCTGGGGGGCGTGGAAAGCCTCATCCAGCATCCGGCCTCCATGAGCCACCTGCGTACCCCGCAGGAGGTCAAGGCCCGCCTGGGCATCACGGACGGGCTACTCCGGCTTTCAGTGGGCATCGAAGATGGCGCGGATCTCCGGGAAGATCTGGAGCGGGGTTTCCAGGCCATGGTCCGGGAGCGGGCCGTGTCAGGCTCCACCCGGTCCAAGACGGAAGAACCGGCGTGAAGCTCCTGCTCAACGGGGCCGAGCGGGAGGCCCCCGCTCTGGCGACGGTGGCGGACCTAAGCGCCTGGCTCGAGCTGCCCGCCTTTGGAACCGCCATCGAGCTGAACGGCGAAGTGATCCGGAAAGCCACCCACGCAGTGACCCCCCTGCGGGAGGGGGATCGCCTGGAGATCGTCAAATTGGTGGGCGGGGGCTGATCAGTTCAAGGTCAGGTTGTAGGTGTAGGGTCCCGCCGCCCTGACCAGCGTGTTGTCAGGGTTCACGCGCACCCGCACCACATAGCTGCCCGCCGCCAGCGTGGCCGTGATGGTGCGGGGGGATCCGAAGTTCGAGGCGTACTTCGCCTGGATGAGCCCGTTGGGGCCGAGCAGGTCCAGTTCGAAGTCCTGACCGCCGGTGGGGGTCATGGTGATGGTCCGGCTTCCGGTGGAGCCCTGGGTGAAGCGGTAAAGGGCCACTCCGTTCCGGGCATAGCAATCGGCGGCGTAGGCCGGGGTGGCCGGAACCTGGAGCGTCGCGCCAGTGATGGTGAAGGGGGTGGCCTGGTTGGTCCAAAGGGCGGACCCGGTGGAGAAGTAGGTCGCGGTGGGGTCCGACACGCCCCAGGCGCCGAAGGCCGTCTGGCAGGCGGGCCACGAGGAGCCGACCGCCGCGCGCAGGCCGACGAGGTAGGTGGGGAAGCATCCGAGGGGCGAGCCGTTGTAGTCCCCAACGAAGTCGAGCCCCGAATTGGAGGTCATCACTCCTCCCCAAAGGGTCTGGAGGGCGGAAGGACCGCCGCCCAGCGCCTGCTGCATGGACCAGAGGCTTCCGGCCACGCCGTAGCGGGAGAATTCGCCCAAGGAGCTAGGGGCGGAGAGGTCTTCGTTCTGGACGCGGAGCACGCCGCCCCCATCCACATAGCTGTCCAGGATCTGGGGGTTGTTCCGGAAGGCGGCGGACAGGTAGTCCGAGAATCCCGCGATGAAGGCCTGGGAGGGCTCGCTCGGACCCCCGAGGGGCAGGTAGGGCACATTCTCCGAATCCGCCCGCAGGTAGGAGAGGGCGCTGCTGCCATCGGCCTTGTAGCTGCCCGGCGCGAAGAGCAGGTGGGCGTAGGTCTCACCTATGACGCCGTCGTCCCACTCATCCTGTTCCGTGTTGGCCCTGCGGCTGTTGTCGCCCATGACCGCCGCTTGGAAGACGGCCCGACCATCCAGGGTGACGAGGTTGTTGCTGGCGTTCAGAAGCGCCTGGGGGTAGAGGCGGGTCTGGGCGCCCGAGGCGGTGCTGGTGTTCCAGAACATCGCCACGCTGGGAACGGAGGTGTCCGAGACGAGGCTCCTCAGCCCCAGCGCGAAGGTGACGCCTTGATCCGCAAGGTTGAAGGCTCCGGCAATCCGGTTCGAGTCATCCAGGGCCGTGAGGGTGAGTGTCCCGGTGCTGGCCGTGAAAGAAGCGCTGGTGACGGCCCAATCCTGGGCGCTGCTGAAGTCGGCGCCCACCTGGGCGTTCACCGTGAAGCCTTCCATGAAGGCAGGGGCGCTAGAGGTGCGGCCCGGCACGGCCCAGTCCGCCAGCATCACCGCGTAGACATTGGCGCCCGTGGGAACCGGGAAGGTGCCCTGGCCGTTGGCATCCAGGAAGCCGCCGTTTGCCACGATGGCGTTGGTGCTGGCATCCGCGAAGACGACTTGGCAATAGCGCGCGGGTAGCGTCATGGTCCTGCTGTAGCCTCCCGCAGTCCAGATCTCCTTTTGGAAGGACCCCTGGACGGAGACCGAGGAGGTGTCGCCCGAATTGGAACCAGCTCCTCCTCCGCAGGCCGTCAGGAGGCCCAACAGGGCGGTCGCGATCAGGACAGGGCTTTTCCGCATGGCGGCTCCAGGGGGAATCAAGATCTATTCAATCCGCGTGCCAGCCTCAACGCAGCACCTGCCACGAGCCACCCGGGAAGGCCGCCTCGGCGCGGAGGCTCCAAACGCTCGGGAGCGCCAGGGACAAGGGCGCGCCGCCCACGGGGCGGTCGGCCTGGAAGCGGTGGAATTCGTCCACGAGACCCTCCTGGAGGAAGGCCGTGGCCACCGTCCCTCCCCCTTCCACGAGCAACCGACCCACTCCCCGGGCCGCCAGTTCGTGCAACAGGTGTCGCAGGCTGCAACCTCCCGGGCCGGGGGGTAGGTGGAGGTCCTCAACCTCCCGAAGGCCCGGAGCATCGGCTGCCAGAGCCCGGATCGCGGGTTGGCCTTCCACGGGCTGCCAGACCTTCGCCGCCGCGCCAAGGCGGCCTTGGCCATCGAGCACCACGCGCCAGAAGATCCGGTGGGCGGGAACGGGGCCGGGCCAGCGATCCGTGAGGCGGGGATCATCCGCTTCGATGGTGCCCCGGCCCACGAGGATGGCCTCCGAGGCCCGGCGAAGGGCGTGGGCCATCGCCTGGACCGGCGCAGGCGTCACCTCCACGCGCTGGCCGGGCGCTCCCAGAGCGCCGTCGGAGCCGAGGGCCAGCTTGAGCGTCACCCAAGGCAGGCCCGTGCGGATAAGTTTGAAAAAGGGCGCGTGGAAGCGCGCGCAGGGTTCGGCGAGCACCCCTTCCGTCACTTCGCAGCCGTGGGCGCGGAGGATGGCGAGGCCACCGCCGTCCACCCGGGGATTGGGGTCCCGCATCCCGACGACGACCCGGGCGATGCCCGCGCGCAACAAGGCTTCCGTGCAGGGCGGCGTGCGGCCGTGATGACAGCAGGGCTCCAGGGTGATGTAGGCGGTGGCGCCTCGAAGATCTTCGCCCCGCCCTTCTGCGTCCCGCAGGGCCATGATCTCGCCGTGGGGGTCTCCGGCCCGGGTGTGGGCGCCCTGCCCCAAAACGCGACCATCCTGGACCAGCACGCAGCCGACCGGCGGATTGGGGCTGGAAAGGCCGACGCCTTGGAGGCCTTGGTTCAGCGCCAGGGCCATGAACCGTTCATCGCCCTGGAGCGCTTCCGGTTCCGGCCAGGGCCCGCCGGTGGCGAGCTCCCAGGCGAGGGCGGGGGTGAGCTCAGGCATCCAGCAACCCGTCCACGAAGGCCTCGGCGTCGAAGGGAATGAGGTCGTCCACGCCTTCCCCCACGCCCACAAAGGCGATGGGCAGCTTCAGCCGCTCCAGAATGGGCACGACGACCCCGCCTTTGGCGCTGCCATCCAGCTTGGTGAGCACCAGATCCGTCACCCCCGCCGCCTGCTTGAAGGCCTCGGCCTGCACGAGCCCGTTCTGGCCCGTGGTGGCGTCCAGCACCAGCAGCACCCGGTGGGGCGCGCCCGGCAGCACCTTTTGGAGGCTGCGCCGGATCTTGTCCAGCTCCTTCATGAGGTGGTCCTTGGTGTGGAGTCGCCCGGCGGTGTCAATGAGCACCCAGGGAAGGCCCTTCGCCTTGGCGCTGGTGGCGCCGTCGAAGGCGATGGCCGCCGGATCGCCGCCCATCTGGTTGCGCACGACGGGCACCCCGGCCCGTTCGCCCCAGGCTTCCAGCTGATCAATGGCGGCGGCGCGAAAGGTGTCGCCGGCCACCACCAGGACCTCCTCGCCCTTGGCCTTGAGATGGGAGGCCAACTTGCCAAGGGTGGTGGTCTTGCCGACGCCGTTGACGCCCACCAGAAGGATCACTTGCGTGCCTTGGGCCCGGAAGGGATGAGCGGGCTGCTGGTGGATCAGCTTCAACAGCTCGTCGCGCAGGATGGCCTTCGGGTTCACCTCGCCCTGGCGCTTCAATTCCGAGCGGAGCCGCGCCATGAGCCGATCCACCGCGTGGACCCCGAGATCCGCCTGGAGCAGGAGATCCTCCAGCTCTTCCAACTGAACCTCGTCCAGCTGGCGAAGGCCCAGAAGATGGCTCAAGGGCCGCAGCACCGTTTCCTGTGTGCGCCTCAGGCCCTGCCGGAACTTGGAGAGAAGACCGCCCAGAACCACTACATCGCCTTTCGTTCCACGCGGAACATTTTATCTAAAAATTGAAATGACTTATTTTTTGAGCTTCGATTTTTGAGCTTTCCGTTTCTCGGGCCGCACCCACCCTTCGAGGGCCAGCTCGAAGACTTCCTCCACATGGCGGACGGGGTGGAAGCGGAGGTGCTTGCGGACGGCGGGTTCGATCTCGTCCAGGTCCTTCAGGTTCGCGTGGGGGATCACGATGTCGTGGAGGCCCAGGCGCAGGGCCGCGAGGCTCTTCTCCTTCAGGCCGCCGATGGCAAGCGCGTCCCCGCGCAAATCAATCTCGCCGGTCATCGCGATCGTGTGCTTGATGGGCACGCCCGTGAGCGTGCTCAGGAGGGCCGTGGCCATGGCGAGCCCGGCGCTGGGGCCGTCCTTGGGAATCGCGCCTTCGGGGAAGTGGATGTGGAGGTCGCGCTTCTGGAAGACCTCCGGATCAATCTGGAAGGCTTCGCTGCGGGAGCGGATGTAGCTGAGCGCGGCCTGGGCGCTCTCCTTCATCACATCGCCCAACTGGCCCGTGAGGAGAAGCCCGCCCTTCCCGGGCATGGAGAGGGTCTCCACGAAGAGCACCTCGCCGCCGGTGGAAGTCCACGCGAGGCCCGTGACGACGCCGACGCGGGGCTTCTGCAGGCGCTCGTCGGGGATGAACTTCAGCGGGCCCAGGTAGGTCTGGATGTTCTTGTCGGTGAGCGTGACCTTCGCCTTCCAGGTGCCGTCAGCCACAGAGCGCGCGACCTTGCGGTAGACGCCGCCGATCTCGCGTTCGAGCTGCCGCAGGCCCGCCTCGCGCGTGTAGCCGGTGATGATGGCGCGCAGGCCCTTGGCGGCGAAGCCCAAGTGCTTGGCCTTGAGACCGTGGCGTTCCATCTGACGCGGGATGAGGTGGCTTTCGGCGATGGCGTGCTTCTCTTCCAGCGTGTAGCTGGAGAGGTGGATGACTTCCATGCGGTCCCGGAAGGCGGGATGCACGGGTTCGAGCTCGTTGGCGTTGGCGAGGAAGAGCACCTGGGACAGATCCAGGGGCACATTCAGGTAGTGGTCGCGGAAGGTGCCGTTCTGCTCGGGGTCCAGCACCTCCAGCAGCGCCGCGCTGGGATCGCCGCGCAGGTCGCGGCCGATCTTGTCCACCTCGTCGAGCATGATGACGGGGTTCTGGGTCTTGGCCTGGTGCAGGGCCTGCACGATGCGGCCCGGCATCGCGCCCACATAGGTGCGCCGGTGGCCGCGGATCTCGCTCTCATCGTGGACGCCGCCCAGGGAGATGCGCGCGAATTTGCGATCCAGCGCGCGGGCGATGCTGCGGCCGAGGCTCGTCTTTCCCACGCCCGGCGGGCCGACGAAGCAGAGGATGGTGCCGCGCTGATCCGGCTTCAGTTTGCGCACGGCGAGGAATTCCAGGATGCGTTCCTTGATTTTCGCGAGGCCGTAGTGGTCTTCGTCCAGCACCTGCTTGGCGCGCTTCAGGTCGAGGTTGTCCTCGGTGGCGAGGCCCCAAGGCAGCTCGGTCATCCATTCCAGGTAGGTGCGGGTGACGGCCGTTTCCGACGAATCGGGGTGCATGCGCTCCAGCTTCTTGAGCTGGCGCTCGATCTCCGTCATCACCTCTTCGGGCACCTTGAGCTTCGCCAGCTTGTCGCGGAACCCCTGGATCTCCTCGGCGAGCTCGCTGCCCTCGCCCAGCTCCTGCTGGATGGCCTTGAGCTGCTGGCGGAGGTAGTACTCCCGCTGGCTCTTGTCCATCTCGCCGCGAGCTTCCAGCGTGATCTTCTGCTGCACTTCCAACAGCTCGATTTCGCGGAGCAGCATGTCGTGGGCTTTGCGGAGCCGCAGCATGGGATCGGCGATCTCTAGCGCCTCCTGGTTCTGGGCCAGCTTGAGATCCAGGTTGGACACGACGAGATCCGCGAGCCGTCCCGGACTGTCCAAGTTGCCGGCGATGGCGAGCACTTCCTGGGGCAGGCTCTTGCCGAGGGTCGTCGCCTTCTCCAGGCTCTGTTTGACGCTGCGCATGAGCGCGTCGGTCTCCACGCCGCCCGGAGCCTCGGGCTCGGCGAGGGGTTCCACCCGCGCCTTGAAGAGGCCTTCGGTCTCGGTGAAGTATTCGATCTTCACCCGCTGCACGCCCTGCACCAGCGCGCGCACGCGGCCATCGGGCAGCTTGAGCACGCGCATCACCAGCGCGGCGGTGCCCACGCGGAACAGGTCCTCGGGGCCAGGCGCGTCCATCTCCACCTGCTTCTGGGCCACCAGCAGGATCATGCGGTTTTCCACGAGCGCCGTGTCAATGGCGCGGATGGAGATGTCCCGGCTGACGGAGAGCGGCTGGATCACATAGGGGTAGACGACCACATCCCGCAGCGGCAGGACCGGCAGGACCTCGGGGATCTTGGGGGTCTCGTCCTGAGGGACCTGATTCGCTTCGTCGGCCACGACAACCTCGCCGCTTCAGTGTAGCGGGGCCTCGCTTACTTCCGCCGGGGACGCGGGGCCTCCTCGGAAAAGAGCGGCGTCTCGACGGCTGGGGTGATCTGCGGGCGGTGGACCACCGGCGCGGGCGAACCGCCCTCCCGATGGATGAGCACTTCTTCCAGCGCCTTCACGAAATCCGGCAGGTCCTTGAAGTCGCGGTAGACGGAAGCGAAGCGCACATAGGCCACCTGGTCGAGGCCCTTCAACTCGTCCATCACCACTTCGCCCAAGTCCCGGGCGCGGATCTCGCGATCGGGCCGCTCCAGCAGCTTCGCCTGGATGTCCGTCGCCAGATCTTCGAGCCGCGCCAGCGAGACGGGGCGCTTCTGGCAGGCGGCGAGGAGGCCCTTCAGCAGCTTCGTGCGGTCGAAGGGCTCGCGGCGGCCATCCTTCTTCACGACGACGATGGGCACTTCCTCCACGCGCTCGTAGCTCGTGAAGCGCCGCCCGCAGGCGAGGCATTCCCGGCGGCGGCGGATGGCTTCGCCCTCCCGGCTTTCGCGGGAGTCCACCACCTTGTCTTCGAGATGGCCGCAGAAGGGACAGCGCATTGGGAGAGCTTATCCCTCCACCACCGTGGGCTCCATCACCACCTTGGACTTGATGGAGTTGGCAACGAAGCAGTACTTGTGCGCCTTCTCGAACAGCTCCTTCACCTTGGCGGCGTCGGTTCCGGCAGCCACGCGGATGGTGGGTCGGAGGTGGATCTCCGTGATGGAGGTGACCTTCTCCACCGTATCCAGCACCGCCTCGGCGCGGTCTTCATAGCCCAGCACTTGAGTGCGCGTCTTCGCGGCGAGGGCGAGGAAGGTGAGCATGTGGCAGGTGGCGAGCGCGGTGCCGAGGAGGTCTTCCGGGTTCCAGCGGCTGCCGTTGCCCGCGTATTCGGGAGCGCTGCTGAGAGGCAGTTCCACCTTGCCCGGCGCCGCGCCCAGGGCGTCGCGGGTGTAGGGATCGGCGAGCGTGTCGCCGTTCCAGGTGAGGGCGAAGGGGTAGGCGTGGGCCATGGGAGCCTCCAGGCCTCCATTGTCGCCCATACTGTCGGCACCCGTGTCCAAGCTCCCCCTCGATCCCATCCAGGCGCTGCGGCGACGCGTGTTCCTCCGCGCCGCGCATCGCCATGGCCTGCCCCTGCGGGAGGGCAACGCCGTGGGCCTGCTGCCGGGCGGCGACGCGATCCTGGACGCGACGCTGGCGCTCATTCATGGGGCCATCCGCGATCTTCGCTTCGAGATGTACATCTGGGCCGACGATGCCGTGGGCCGCGAGTTCTCGGAGGCCCTGAAGGCGGCCTTGGCGCGGGGCGTCGCCGTGCGGGGCCTCGTGGACGGGGTGGGCAGTTGGGGCGCGGACGCCATGGTGAATGAGCTGAAAGCGGCGGGGGCGGACCTGCGCTGGTTCCACCCGGTCGCGTCCTGGCGGCCCAAACTTTGGAATCGCCGCAACCACCGCAAGCTGCTCATCAGCGACGGCCGCGAGGCCGTGGTGGGCAGCGCCAACTGGGGACTGGATTACCGGCCTTCGGAGAATCCGGAGGCCTTCCTCGACATGGGCCTCGTCCTTCGCGGTCCGAGCCTCGGCGATCTGGTGGCCGACTTCTCGGCGGCCTGGCGGCGCTCGGAAGATGAAGACCCGCCCCCGCCGCCGTCTGGCGAGGGTCCTCCGATGTGGGTCGGCGCCTGGCGGGAGGACGCGTTCGTTCAAGTGGTCTCCAGCGCCGCGCCTGGAGGACGGGTGGCCCTGCGCCGCCACTTCCACCTGCTGCTGAGCCAGGTGCGTTCCGAGTTGCTGGTGGCCAACGCCTACTTCATCCCGGGCGTGCGGATCATGCAGCGCCTCATGCGCCTGGCCCGCCGCGAGCGACGCGTCATCCTGCTCCTGCCCGGCGCCAGCGACCAGCCCTTCGTGCAGGCGGCTTCGCGCCACATCTACGGCCCGCTCCTCGCGCGCGGCGTGCGCATCTTCGAGCGGGAGTCCACCATGCTCCACGCCAAGGCCGCGGTTCTGGATGGCGAAGCGCTCTTCACGGGCAGCGCCAATCTGGACCCGCGAAGCTTCCATCTGAACCTGGAACTCAATCTGCTCGTCCGTCAGCCCGAGGTTGTCCAGGAAGCGAAGGCGCGCTTCGAGGCCCAGCTGCCCTTGAGCAGGGAGCGGGAAGCCGCCGCGTGGCTCAGGCGTCCGGCGTGGGCGCGGGCGTGGTCCTGGTTCGCCTACCAGTTCCGCTGGTGGCTGTAGCGATGAGCCGGAAGAGCAGCAGCGCGGCGATGAGGACGGCGAAGGCCAGCACGCGCGGCTCCTTCCAACCCACTTTCTCCTTCCAGGCGAAGTGGATCACCGCGAGGATCGCGGCGAGGTAAACGAGCCGGTGGAGGCGCTTCCAGTTCCGCTTCAGGCGCTTCTGCCAGCCCTTCGTGCTCGTGATCGCCAAAGCGAGCAGGATGAGGAAGGTGAGCATGCCCACGACGATGAAGGGCCGCTTCACGAGGTCGCTCGGAATCTGGCTCCAGGCGCCCGCCTGATCCAGCAGCGCGTAGACGAGAAAGTGCAGACCCGCGTACGCGAAAGCGAAGAGGCCGAGGGGCCGCTGAAAGCGCGCGAGCCACGCCCAACCCGTCACGCGCTTCAACGGCGTAATCGCCAATGTCGCCGTGAGCAGGAACAGCGCCCACCAGCCGCACGCCCAGAGCAGGTACTGCACGGGGTTCACGCCGAGCAGGCCGGAATCCGGATGCAGCGCGCCCCAAGCCAGCCGCGCCGCGGGTGCGAGGCAAAGGATCCAGAGGGCGGCCTTGACCGCGATTCGGTTCATCCGCGCGTCCATCAGAAGTAGGTGTCCAGGTCCATGCCGCGGTAGAGGCTCGCCACCTGATCGCCATAGCCGTTGAACATCTGCGTCGGACGCCGCAGCAGTTCGCCGATGCGGCGTTCGGTCTTTTGGCTCCAGCGCGGATGGTCGTGGTTCGGGTTCACATTGGCGTAGAACCCGTACTCGTTGGGATTGGCCTTGGCCCAGGAGGTCCAGGGCTGGTCTTTCACGAGGCGGATTTCGACGATGCTCTTGCCGCCCTTGAAGCCATACTTCCACGGCGCGACGAGCCGGATGGGCGCGCCGTTCTGGTTGGGCAGGATCTGGCCATAGAGCCCGACGGCGAGGATGGCGAGCGGATGGTTAGCTTCGTCCAGGCGAAGGCCTTCGAGGTAGGGCCAATCCAGCACGGGCAGGCGCACGCCGGGCATCTGATCGGGCCGGTCGGCGCTGAAGAAGGCGACGAAGCGCGCGTGGCCGAGGGGCTGCACCTGGTCGAGGAGCGCCTTGATGGGGAAACCCACCCAAGGGATCACCATGCTCCAGCCCTCCACGCAGCGCATGCGGTAGATGCGCTCCTCCAGCGGCGCGAGCTTGAGCAGCTCCTCGATGCCGAAGGTGCGGGGCTTGGCGCAGAGGCCCGTCACCTTCACTTCCCAGGGCCGGACCTTCAGGCGCCACGCTTCCCGCGCCGGGTCGTCCTTGCCGGTGCCGAACTCGTAGAAGTTGTTGTACTGAGTCACCTGGGCGTAGGAGTTGGGCGTCTCGGTCGTGCTGAGGGGGCTCTTCTGGATGCCCGACAGGTTCGCGCCGGGGCCTTGGGCGCTCTTGGCCTTGAGCGGCAAGGCCGCCGCCGCGAGCAGGCCGCCGGCCGCGGCCAAAAAGGTGCGCCGGTCGCGGTAGGTCGTTTCCGGAGTGATCTCGGAAGGGAGGATGTCGCTGGGTTTGCGGATGAGCATGGGAACCCCCGGGCGATCTGTGGGATGCGCCCGGGGGTTCCTTTGTGCCGGACTTCTTTAAGCCTTCGTCCAGCGGAGGATGGGCTTGCGGGCGGCGGTCGTCTCGTCGAGGCGGCGCAAGGGCGCGGTGACGGGGGCCTGATGCAGGAGGTCGGGGTTCTCCTCGGCCTCCCGGGCGATTTCCTTCATCGCGTGGATGAAGGCGTCCATCTCGGCCTTGTCTTCGCTTTCCGTGGGCTCGATCATTAACGCGCCGCTCACCACCATGGGGAAATAGATGGTCGGCGGGTGGAAGCCGTAGTCAATGAGGCGCTTGGCGATGTCGAGGGTGTGCACATCCTTCTTCGCTTGGATGGCGTCGTTGAAGACGACCTCGTGCATGGAGGGGCTCGTGACGGGCAGGTGGTAGACGCCCTCCAACTCTTTGCGGATGTAGTTGGCGTTCACGATGGCGCGCAGCGTCGCCGTGCGCAGGCCGTCGCCGCCGTGGCTGTAGCAGTAGGTCAGCGCGCGCACGAGCATGCCGAAGTTGCCGAAGTAGGTGTGCACCTTGCCGATGCTTTGAGGCCGGTCCCAGTCCCAGCGGTAGGTGTGGCTGGGCACTTCGCCCTCGCCCACCTTCGCCGTTTCCCGCACAACCACGGGGCGCGGCAGGAAGGGTTCGAGGATCTTGCGGCAGGCCACGGGACCCGCGCCGGGACCGCCGCCGCCGTGGGGCGTGGACATGGTCTTGTGCAGGTTCATGTGCATCACATCCACGCCGAAATCGCCGGGCCGCGCCACGCCCACGAGCGCGTTCATGTTGGCGCCGTCCATATAGACCAGGCCGCCGACCTCGTGGATCTTGGCGCAGATGTCCGCGATGCGGTGCTCGAAGATCCCCAGCGTGTTGGGGTTCGTGATCATGAGCCCCGCGATGTCCTCCTTGTACTCGGCGACGAGGGACAGGAAGCCCTTCTTCACCTTGCCGGAGACGGGATCGGTCACATCCTCGAAGCTCACGGTGCCGTCGGGGCCGGAGGCGATGTCCACCACCTCGTAGCCCGCCATGGCGGCGGTCGCGGGGTTCGTGCCGTGGGCCGCGTCGGGGATGAGGATGACTTTCCGCTTGCGGCCGTGACTCAGGTGGTAGGCGCGGATGAGCAGCACGCCCGTGAGCTCGCCCGCCGCGCCCGCGCTGGGCTGGAGGGTGACGGCGTCAAGGCCCGTCACTTCCTTCAGCCACTCCTGGAGCGTGAAGAGCAGCTCCAGGTTGCCCTGGATGAGCGCGTCGCCCGCCATGGGGTGCGACTCGGCGAAGCCTGGGATCGCGGCGACCTTCTCATTGAGCCGCGGGTTGTGCTTCATGGTGCAGGAACCGAGCGGATACAGGCCGTCGTCCACGCCGTAGTTGTCTTTCGACAGGCGCGTGAAGTGGCGGATGACTTCCACCTCGGTGCAGCTCGGCAGCGCGTCGAAGCCGCTGCGCTTGAGCTTGGCCGGGCGCAGGTCCTTGGCCTCGGGCACATCGAGTTTCGGCAGGTCCAAGCCGACCTTGCCCGGCACGGAGCGGTCGAAGATGAGGGATTCGCGGGAACGGAGGCTCATGGTCAACCCACCACGGAGGCGACGCGCGCCAGGACTTCGATGAGGTGCTCGATCTGGTGCCGGGTGTTGATCTCGGTGGCGCACCAGAGGATGTGGTTCTTGAAGCCGTAGGGCGTGAGGTCCAGGCCCGGCAGGATGCCTTCCGCGTGGAGCGCGGCCTCGGCCGCCTTCCAGTCGCCGGTGTATTCGAGGACGAATTCGTTGAAGAAGAGCCGGTCGTTCGCGGCCTTCCAATCCGGCAGCTCCAGCAGGCGCTCCCGCAGGTACTGGGCCTTCGCCACATTCTGCTTCGCCAGGCCCATGAGGCCTTCGGGCCCTGCGAGCTGGAGGAACATGTTGGCGCGCAGCGCGATGAGGCCCTGGTTGGAGCAGATGTTGCTCGTGGCCTTGTCGCGGCGGATGTGCTGCTCGCGGGCCGTGAGGGTGAGGACGAAGCCCATGCGGCCTTCGAGATCCTTGGTCTGGCCGACGACGCGGCCGGGGATCTCGCGCTTGTGGGCGTCCTTCACGGCGATGAAGCCGAGGAAGGGGCCGCCGAAGTTGGTCTTGTTGCCGAAGCTCATGGCTTCGCCGCAGGCGATGTCCGCGCCCAGCTTGCCGGGCGCTTCGAGCCAGCCGAAGGCCATGGCCTCCATGGTCACGCTGATGAGCAGCGCGCCCTTGGCGTGAACGGTGGCCGCGGCCACTTCCAGGTTCTCCACGCAGCCGAGGAAGTTGGGATAACCCACCAGCACGGCGGCGACGGAGTCATCCAGCTTCGCGGCGAGGTCGGAAGGGTCGGTCACGCCATTGTTGAGCGCGACCTCGACCAGCTCCAGATCCTCGTGGGAGGCGAAGCCGCTCTTCATCACTTCGCGGTAGTGCGGGTGCAGCCCGGCGCTCACCAGCACCTTGTTCCGCTTCTTCTGCACGCGGACGGCCATGAGCGCGGCTTCGAGGCAAGCGGTGCCGCCGTCGTAGAGGCTCGCGTTGGTCACATCGAGCCCGGTGAGGTCGCAGGTGAGCGTCTGGTACTCGAAGATGTGCTGCAGCGTGCCCTGGCTGATCTCGGGCTGGTAGGGCGTGTAGGCCGTGAACCACTCCTGGCGGCCCACCTGCATGTCAATGGCCGTGGGGATGAAGTGGGCGTAGGCGCCCGCGCCGAGGAAGCGCGTGCGGAAGCGCTGGTTCTTCTCCGCCATGCGCTCCAGGTCGCGCAGCACCTCCAGTTCGGAACCGGTGGGCGGCAGATCGAGGGGGCGGTTGAGCAGCAGCTCGGCGGGGACGCCCTTCAACAGCTCTTCGGGGGTCTTCACCCCGATGGCGTCGAGCAGGGCGCGGTCCTCGCCAGGGGCCGAGGGAAGGTAGCGCATGGGCGGGCCTCCGGCAAACAAGCCAAACGCCAAGTATATCTAGCCCCGAAGCCGTTCCGAAGACCCGTTATCGGCGTTTCCAGAGGTCGAAGGCCTGGGTGCCCACGGAAATGTGGAAGCTGCCATGGGTGCGCTCATCCAGGCCCGGCGCGCCGGTGAAGCGGAGGAAGCCGTAGCTCGCCTCCACGAAGAGGCTGGCGAAGGTGGTGCGGAGAACGAGGCCCGCGCCGAGGGCGCGCGGCGCGGTTCCGGAAAGGCTCTGGCCCAGTCCGGCGAAGCGGGCCGCGTCTATCCGGGGTTCCAGCTCGAAATCGAAGCCGAAGCCGCCCGCGAAGCGCACGGGAAAGCCCAGGCGCGCCGCCGCGAAATTCGGCGCCAGCAGGCTGAGGCTGTCCGAGCCCACCAAGGTGGAAGTCCCGCCGAAGGGCCACCAGCGGTCGAGCGGCAGATCCTTGCCCAGGCCTGATTCCAGGTCCAAGTCCACGCCCGCGTGGCCGCCAAAGGGCCAGAGCCCGCGGGCGCGCCCGTAAGCGGCGGTGAAGGTGGCGGAAGGCAGATCTCCGGCGAGCGCGTGGCCATAGAGCAGCCGCGTGCGGAGCAGCAGGCCCTTGCGTGGCAGGGTGATGCGGTCGAAGTCGTCCCATTCCACGGACAGCGCGCCGGAGCGCTCGATGCGATCCTGATCGAGGCCGGAATTGAGGTACCAGGCCTTGCGCTCTCCCGCCTCCAGCGTCACCTTGCCCGCGCCTTCGTCCCCGAAGCGGAGAAAGGCCCCGAGGGCGCCATCCACGGTGCGGATGCGCGCGTCAAATGGGAAGGCGCCCAACTCGGCGTTGGGGAAGGCGAAGGCCGTTTGAAGGCGCTGCTCGCGGCCGGAGACGCGCAGTTCGAGGCCCGCGCCTGGAAAGGATTGGAAGGGGCCGCGCAGGGCGAGCGCCGCTTCCTGCTGGAGCCGGTTGCGAGCCGCCTCCAGATCGAAGCTCGCGCCGCTGCCGCCGAGGTTGCGCGCGGCGTAGGCGAGGCCCCACTGGCCGCCGAGGGTCGTCTCGTAGCCCAAGGAGGCGTCCACGCTTTGCTTGCGGCGCGGCACGGGGAGGAGGTCCAACTCCACGCCCTGCGGCCCGGCTTCGGCCTTCGTCGGAACCTGGCGCCAGCGCAGCTCGCCCAGGTCCAAGCGCTCTTCGCCCAAGGCCACCCGGCGCTGAAGGTCATCCATGCGCACGGGATGATTCAGCAACGGTGTCATGAGGTCGCGAAGGTAGTTCAAGCGCAGCGGCTTGCCGGGGGGCGGGCGCAGATCCACGGCCCGCACCACGGGCTGTTCCAGGTGGAGCGTGGCGATGCCCGTCTCCGGGTCGAAGCCCGAGCCGCGCACATCCACCAGCGGCGTTCCCTCCAAAGCTCCGGTGTGGACGATGCCCGCGAGCAGTTCGCCGAAGGTCTTGGGATTGAAAGGCGAGCCGAGCGGCAGCGCTTCCATGGCTTTATGGAGAAGAGCGGATCGCGCCTCGCCCGGAACCACGAGGGTCCAGCCTTTGAGCGCGGGCCAGGGCTCCGCGTGGAGCGTGAGGACCGGGTTTGGTCCCGGCGCGAGTTCCCCCCAGGCGTTGCGCGCCCAGCCGTGGACGAGGAGCTGCTGCAGCGCGATGTAGACATCCCGTTCGGTGAGCGCGCCCTCAAGCTGGTTCAACCGCGCGAAGACGGGGTCCGCCGCGCGGGGAAGGCCCATCGCGTCGAAGCGGAGCGTCGTGCCGGGAGGAAGGGCCGCGGAACGCCAGCGCGATTCCAGATCGGCGAGAAGCGCGTCCTTGCGCGCGGCGAAGGCCTTGCGCCCGGCGTCCACCGTGTCGCCGAAATGGGCGCTGTAGTCCGTGAAGGAGGTGTCCTTCTTCAGCTCGGGCCGGATGAGGAAGTCGGCGTCCTTGCGACTCTCCCACTGGCGGCGCTCGATGGTGAGGTCGAGGCTGCGCGCCGCGACGGAGAAGAGGCTGCCCGTGGGGCCGGAGGAGAGCGGCGCGCTGATGTCCACCGCCAGCACGAAGTCGCCGGGGAATTGGGCTTTCGCCGTGTCCACCGGCAGGTTCTCCACCAGCGCGCCATCCACGAAGGGCTGGCCCTCGATGGTGACGGGGCGGAAGCCGCCGGGCACCGTCATGGAAGCGCGGATGGATTCCGCGAGATCGCCCTTCGCGAACACGCGGCCCTGCCCCGTCTGGAGATTGGTGGCGAGCGCGCGGAAGGGGATTCGGAGCTGATCGAAATCCCCGCCGCTGAAATAGGCGGCCCGCGCGAAGAGGGATTCCAGTACGCGCTGCACGGGCAGGCCCGACTGCAACCCTTGCGCGAAACGGAAGCGGCCTTCGGAATCCGATTCCAGGCTCACCAGGCTCGCGTCGTCATCCTCCTGCTCGGCGAGTGTCTTACCCGGCTGGCGGCGCAGATGGTCGAGGAAGGCCCGGTTGAGGTCGAGCGCGTGGAAGAGCGTTTCGATCTCCTGCCCGGAATAGCCCGCGGCGTAGAGGCCGCCGATGAAGGAGCCGATGCTCGTGCCCATCACCCCGTCCACGGGCAGGCCTGTGTCATCCATCGCCTCCAGCACGCCGATGTGGGCCACGCCCCGCGCCCCGCCGCCACTGAGGGCGAGGACGATGCGCGGACGGCCCGGCACCACCACCGTCGGCTGGTAGTGGAAGATGTAGTCCGGCGGCTTCACCTGCACTTCAAAGCGCTGAAGGGTCGGCTCGGGCGCCTGCGCAAGGAGCGCGGGCGCGGCGATCAGGCAGGCGAGGAGCGGGAGCCGTCTCATCGCGGCCGAGGTTGGAAGAGGTGGCCGAGACCGACCGTCACGCCGCAGAAGAGGTTCCACCGGGGCGCGCCGCCCGACAGCCCGTGATCGAAGCCCGCGTCGAAGACCACGCGGCTCGACGCCTGGTAGGAGGCGTAGGCGAGCAGCGCCGTGTCCCGCGCCGCGCCCGGTAACGAACCGACGCTGTAGACCTCCGCGCCCATGCCCCAGGCGCCGCCCAGGGGCCAGCTCACGGACAAGGTGCCCGAGTCCTGGCCCGCGCGGCTTCCATCGGGCTGTCCGATCCATCCATGGAGGAAATTCACATCCACATGGATAGGCCCGAGATCCTTGCTCGCCAAGAGGACGGCCGTGTCATCGGCGCGCCCCGAGCCCAGGCCTTCGTCGGCGTTGGCCGTCGCGAATTTGTGGAAGAAGCCGAAGGCCGCGTCCACGCCCGCGCGATCCTGATCCACGGGATGCCATTGGAAGCCGAAGGTGGGATCGCTGAAGCCGCCGACGCGCGAGCCATCGGGCGCGGTGTTGGTGAGGTAGCCGCTCCAGCCCAGCCGCCATTCGAAGCGCGCGGTCTGTCCGAATTTCAGGAGGACCGGCTCGAAATCCGCGCGGGAGCCATCCTTGAATTCCGATCGTTGCAAGCCCGCTTCCAATTCCAAGACACCCACCTGCGTGGTGCGCGAAGGCGTCGCGAAGGTCGGCCGGTTCGGGTTGACGGTGATCGCATCCGCGTCCTGCGCCGCCAAAGGCATGGCGAGCAGGAGCAGGGCGGCGCGCTTCACGCGAGGGCCTGCCGTTGCGCTTCCATCAGCGCTGCGCACCCCGTGAGGCCGAGATCCAGAAGGGACGCGGCCTCGGCGCGGGTGAAGCTGCGGCCTTCGCCCGTCGCCTGAAGTTCTACCAGCTCCAGCTCGCCGCCTTGCAGGGAACGCGCGGCGATGAGGTTGGAATCCACCGCGGCCACATGGTCTTCCTCATAGTCGAGGTCCAGGGCGAGCCCCTTCCGCCCTTCGCCCTTGTCCAGCGCGCCGACGCTCACGGCCGCCACCTGGCGGATCAGCGCCGCATCAAGGCCGTGCTTGCGGAGCGCGAGCGCCACGGCCACCCACGCGCCGGTGATGGACGCGCAGCGCGTGCCGCCGTCCGCGTCGAGCACATCGCAATCCACCGCGAGCGTGCGCTCGCCCAGCGCGGCCAGATCCACCGCCTGTCGCAGGCTGCGCCCGATGAGGCGCTGGATCTCCACCGTGCGCCCCTGCTGTTTGCCCCGGGCGGCTTCGCGGTCGGTGCGCGTGTGCGTGCTCGACGGCAGCATCCCGTATTCCGCCGTGAGCCAGCCCGTGCCCCGGCCCTTCATCCAGCCTGGCACCTTCTCTTCGAGCGACGCCGCGCACAGCACCCGCGTCCCCCCCATGGAAATGAGACAGGACCCCGCCGGATGGGACTGCGCGCCCACCTGGAACGAGAGCGGACGAAGCTGGTTGAGGGCGCGCATGTCAGTCCTTGGAGTTGGAGAAGGCCTTGGCCTGGATTGGGAATTTGCGCACCAAGGCTTCGAGTAGTTCGAGCTGGACTTCATTCTTCGCGCGGTAGACCTGGGACTTCAGCTTGATGAAGGTGGGGCGGTCCTGCGTGAGGTTGCTCGCGCCCTCGTTGCACACGGAGCAGATCGCGCGCAGGTTTGAGGGTTCGTCGGAGCCTCCCGCGGACTTGTCAATGATGTGGCCGATGTGGAGACGAGTCTTGCGGGTTGGGTCGTAGGGATGAGGGTCGCCCGCGGTGGCGCCGCACATCTGGCAGGTGAAGCCGTTGCGGTCGAGCACCAGCGAGCGCAGCTCTTTCGAGATGTTCCGCTCAAAGGCAGGTTGGGGTTTGGCCGTCTCAAGAAGGTATTGCCCTGGCTTCAGCTCACTTCGGTCGTTATGCGTGAGGATCTGATAGCCCTCTTCATTCCTTAGCTCGCGGACGCGACGCGCCCATTCGCTGATGCCGCCGGACGCTTCCTGAAGCTCTTTGGATTCGAGCACCTTGCCGATGTGGGTGAGAAAATACGCGCGGAGTTTGGCTCGCGCGCCCAGCCCACCGTCTCCTGTGGGTTTCTTCGCCATGGCTTTAGCCCGCGACCCTGACGCTTCGCTTGGAGGCGAGGCAAGCGTGGATGCTTCTCGCCACCGCTTCGGCGACGGGCGGAGGGAAGGCATTGCCCACTTGCCGATAACTGGATGTCTTGCCGCCGACGAAGCGCCAATCATCCGGGAAGCCTTGGATGCGCGCGGCCATGCGCACGGTGAGGCGAGGCAGACCGAGGAAGCCGGGCGCTGGTGGCGCGTCGGCCAGACCTTTGCCATCCACGCCCAAGGTCTCCCACGCCTTCCGCGCCCGGGTCGGACCGAGATCCGGGCCGCCATGCTTCTTCGAGCCGCCCACCAAAGTCGGCGCGATTTCGGTGGCGCGCCTCACCCAGGCGGAAGCGCCTTCCCAACCCTGTTCCGCCATCAAGTCGCCAAGCGCCTCCCCCACGGAGGGCGCCGTCAGGAGGCCTGCCTGGGGCCACGCGAAGGCTGAAGCGAGGTCCTTTCGAATCGCAACGAAGACCACGCGCGGACGAAGCTGTGGAACGCCAAACTCGGAGGCGTTGAGTAGCTTCCAGTCCGTCACATAGCCGAGCCGTTTCAGTTGCTCCGCGATGTGGAGGCGATAGTCCTCGAAGACCGCGTCGAGGATGCCGCGCACATTCTCAAGCATGACGGCACGGGGCCGCGTCTCGTCCACCAGCCGGATCGCTTCCGGAAAGAGGTTGCGCTCGTCCTTCTCGCCAAGCTGTTTGCTCGCGACGGAAAAGGGCGGACAGGGGACGCCGCCGGCCAGAAGATCAATGTCCTTGTAGGGGCGGCCATCGAAGTCGCGCAGGTCTTCTTGAAGCACCTTCCAGGCCGGGCGGTTGAGGCGCAGCGTCGCGCAGGCGTCGCGGTCAATTTCCACCAGGGATTCGTGACTGAACCCGGCCCGATCCAAACCGAGGGCTTGCCCCCCCGCGCCGGCGCAAATCTCAATCGAGGTCAGGGTAGGCATGGAAAGAGTATAGGGAGCCCGGGACCCGAAGCCTTCCTAACACTCGATCTTGTCCACCCGGCCCTGGTGCCTTCCGCCTTCAAAGGGGGTTTCCAGGAAGGTTTTCAGGTAATATTCGGCCTTGAGCGGATCCGTGAGCCGCTGGCCAAAGGCGATGGCGTTCGCATCGTTGTGAGCCCGGGCCAGCCTCGCGTGATCGGGGGAGGTGACGAGCGCGCAGCGAATGCCAGGATGCCGGTTGGCGGCGATGCTGATGCCGATGCCGGACCCGCAGACCAGCACCAGCCGCTCCCACCGCTCTCTCGCTTGCGCCGCCCGGTGCGCGAAATCCGGGTAATCCACCGAGGCGGTCCCATCCGTACCGAAATCCACAACCTCGTGACCTTCTCCCAAGGCCCAGGCCTTGAGGCGCTCCTTCAGGTCGAACCCCGCATGATCGCTGGCGAATCCGAGCTTCATCTCAACTCCCGCCTCCAGGGTAAGGCCGTTGACTGAACTCCTGCAGCCCATCCTCCAATACCGGCCTTTGGACCGGGGCTTCTTCATCGCCCTGCCCCGGCCCGCCGGACCGGAAGCTTGGGCGCGGGCGTTGCGGGCCTTGCCGGGCGAACTGCCGGGCCGGGAACGGCTGACGCCCGCGCGGGCCCAAGTCTTCCTGGCGGATGGCAGCCTCGTGGAAGCCCACGGCGTGCCGCTGCGCTGGCAGCGCGCCTACCCGTGGCTCGCCTCCCTCGGCTTGAATCCGGGCACCGCGGGCGACTCGCTGCGCTACTGGGCCTCCGCGCTACGCCTGCTCCAGTCGCTCGTCATGCGCGGCGCGCTGCTGCCGACGCTGGACACGCGGCCCCATCCCTGGCGCGTGCGCTGGGGCGTGAGCCTCACGAGCCCGACGGATCGCGACGCGGTGAAGGCGCTCGGCGAAGCCATGCCGCCCTCCGCCCTCGCGTTTCCCGATCAGGACGCCTGGGTCTTCACCAAGGGCCTGACCTTGGGCGATCTGGTGTCCGAAGAGTTGGACGACGAACTCGCCCATCCGCCCGTGGCGGAGGCGCTGCTCAGCGCCTTCCTGGAAGACGGCGCGGACTTCCTCATGCGCTTCGTCTCGTCCAACTTGAGGGCGGGGGACGATCCGCGCCTCGGCCTGCTCCACCGCCTGCGCGGCCACAAGCGGGATCGCCTGCCCTGGGATGAGCGCTTCATGGTGGCGCTCAGCCATCCGATGAACGAATTTCCCACCGTGGGCATCACCGAGCGCACGCTGGGCGATCAGCTCGCTCAGTGGAGCGAGGGCGCGACGCCCCAGTGGATTCGGCCCGCTTTCCAACTCGAAGCGCCGCCCGTGCCCAAGGGACGCGCCATCGAGGAGGCCGATCGCCTCAGTGAGGAAGGCTGGGTGCTGAAGGTCGGGCTGGAAACGGCCGCGGGCGTTTTCCTTGGTGTGAATCAGTTGTGGGAACCCTCCACCGAACCCATCGTCGCGGAGGCGCGCGCGACGCTGCTGCGCGGCCTCGCCCGCGCGACGCCCTTCTTCCCCGCCCTCGCGAAGGCGCTTTCGGGGCAGCGGCCCGGCGATCTCCAGCTCCAGCCGTCCGAGGCCTGGTCCTTCCTCACCAAGGGCGCGGCGCAATTGAAGGAGGCGGGTTTCGTCGTGAGCGTGCCCGAAACGCTCACGGATCTGGGCGGCGCGCGGCGCCTGCGCGCCAAGGTGAAGCTCGGCGCGCGCAGCGTGGAATCGTCCGGCACCGGGCTCGACGCCGCCGTGAGCGCCGACTGGTCGCTCATGCTCGGCGACGACGCCTTGAGCGTGGAGGACTTCGCCCAGATGGCGAGCCTCAAGCATCCGCTCGTCGCCTGGAAGGGCCGTTGGGTCGCCCTCGATCCGGCGACGCTGAAGCAGATCCAGACCGTCATCCAGGCCAGCCGGGACAAGGGCTTTGAGCAGATGAGCCGGGGCGAGGCGCTGGCCGCCGCCCTCACCGGCACCGCCCGCATCCCCGGCATCAGCGAAGCCATCGAAGTGGAAGTCGCGGGCGATTTCGGCGCGGCGCTCGCCGAGCTGAGGAACCTGCCCGACAAGCCCATCAAGCAGCCCGAGGCCTTCCGCGGCCAGCTCCGCCCCTACCAGCTCCGAGGCCTCGCCTGGCTCGAAGGCTTGGCCCGCCTGGGCCTCGGCGGCATCCTCGCCGACGACATGGGCCTGGGCAAGACCATCCAGGTGCTCGCGCTGCTCTTGCTGCGCCAATCCCAATCGCCGAAGGAAGGCGCGGCGACGCTCCTCATCTGCCCGACTTCGTTGCTGGGCAACTGGGAGCGCGAATTGAAGAAGTTCGCGCCGACGCTGCCGCTCTTCGTGCATCACGGCAACAACCGCGATCCGCTGCCGAAGGCGTTCAAGCCCCACACCCTCGTGCTCACGACCTACGGCGTCGCGCGGCGCGAAGAGGACGAATTCTCGGCGCGCCATTGGGGCATCGTCGTCGTGGACGAAGCCCAGGCCATCAAGAACCCCGGCAGCGCCCAGGCCAAGGCCATCCGTCGCATCAAAGGCGGCTTCCGCCTCGCGCTCACCGGCACGCCCATCGAGAACCGCCTGCGCGAGCTGTGGTCCATCCTCGCCTTCACGCTGCCGGGCTACCTGGGTTCCGAATCCCACTTCAACGAGCGCTTCGGCCAGCCCATCGAGAAGTACCGCGATCCGGACGCGGCCCAGGAACTGCGCCAGCGCGTCGGCCCTTTCGTGCTACGCCGCCTGAAGAGCGACCGCAGCATCATCCAGGATCTGCCCGAGAAGCAGGAGATGAAGGTCTTCACGACGCTGTCCCGCGAGCAGGCCGCGCTCTACCAGGCCCGCGTGGATCAGATGGAGCAGGATCTCGCGAAGTCCAGCGGCATCGAGCGCCGCGGCAAGATCCTCGCGCTGCTCACCCACCTCAAGCAGATCTGCAACCATCCGTCGCAGTTCCTCCGCCAGTGGGCGCCCTTCGGCGGCCGCAGCGGCAAGCTGGACCGCCTCACCGAGATGCTCGAAGAAGTCGTCGAGAACGGCGAGCGCGCGCTCGTCTTCACTCAGTTCAAGGAGATGGGCGACCGGCTCCAGGAGCACCTGGGCGGCAAGCTCGGCATCGCCCTGCCCTTCCTCCACGGCGGCAGCACGCGCGACCAGCGCGATGAGATGGTCCGGGCCTTCCAGGAGGATCCCCAGAGCGCGCCGGTCATGCTGCTGTCGCTCAAAGCGGGCGGCGTGGGCCTCAACCTCACGGCGGCGACCCATGTGTTCCACTTTGACCGCTGGTGGAATCCGGCCGTGGAAGATCAGGCCACGGACCGCACCTACCGCATCGGCCAGACGAAGAATGTGCAGGTCCACAAATTGATCACCATCGGCACGCTGGAAGAGAAGATTGACGCGCTGCTGGAATCCAAGCGCGACCTCGCCGATCGCGTCGTCGGAACCGGCGAAGGCTGGCTCACCGAGATGGATGACGACGCGCTGCGCCGCCTCGTGTCGCTGGATTCGGACACCGAGGTCATGGACGAAGAGGAGAATGGTGGCCGGGTGGATGGCGCCGCGGCCAAGGTGCGCGAGGCCTCGCGCCACTCCCTTGAAGCGCCCGAACTGCCTGAAGAGGTGGAGCCATGATGATGGCGCAGGACCGCTTCGGCACGACCTGGTGGGGCCGCCTCTGGATCCGCGGCCTCGAATCTCTGGGCGACGATTACGAGAACCGCCTGCCCCGCGGCAAAAAGTACGCGGAAGATGGCCAGGTCTCCCACTTCGGCGTGGACCCCGGCGAGATACACGCGCTCGTGCACGGGCGCAAGACCTACGAGGTGACGCTCGCGCTCCCCGCGCTGACGACCGCGCAGTGGGACAAGGCGCTCGCGCGCATCGCGCAAGAGAGTCGTTTCGTGGCGTCGCTCCTCGCGGGCGAGATGCCCGAAGGGCTGGATGAGACCTTCCGCGAAGCGGGCGCGAGCCTCTACCCGCGCGTGCCGAAGGAGCTTCAGACCCACTGCACCTGCCCCGACTGGGCCAATCCCTGCAAGCATGTGGCCGCCGTCTGCTACATCATGGCCGAGGCCCTGGACCGCGATCCCTGGCTCCTCTTCGACCTGCGCGGCAAGGCCAAGGAAGAAGTGATGGCCGCGTTGCAGGAAGCGCTCAACGCCGCCGCCGACGAAGCGCCGAAGAAGCGCGGCCGTCCCAAGAAGGGCCTCAAGACCCTTCCCGAGTTGCTCACGCCCGAGCGGCCAAGCCCCGAACCGTGGGAGCCCCGCGAAGCCGAAGCCTTCGACCGCCTGCGCGGCCCCTTGCCGGACATCGCCATTCCGCGCACGCCGCCACCGGACCCTGCCGTGTTCACCATGCTCGGGCCGCTGCCTCACGCGCGCATCGAAGCCTCCCTCTGCCTCGCGGCGCTGCTGCACCGCACCGCCCAATGGGTGCAAGAGCAGTTCGAGGAAGGTCCGAAGGCCCTCCTCGGCGAATCCGTGGAAGGCGAAGCCGCCAGCAGCCCCTTCGACAGCAACGCCGCCGTCCGCTCCGGCCACCGCCCCTGGCGCGGACGGAAGAAGTGGAAGAAATAGGAGCCGATATGAAAACCATCGCTACGCCCCACGCCCCCGCCGCCATCGGGCCTTACAGCCAGGGGAAGATCGCCTGCAATCTGCTCTTCACGGCCGGGCAGATTCCGCTCATTCCGGAAAGCATGGAGATGGTGACGGGGTCCATCGAGGATCAGACGAAGCGCGTGTTGAAGAACCTCGACGCCGTGCTGGCGGAGGCGGGCACTTCCTGGGAGCGCGTGGCGAAGACGACGGTATTCCTCACGGACCTCGGCGATTTCGCGGCCTTCAACGCCGTCTACGAGCAGCACCTCGGCGGCGCCAAACCCGCCCGCAGCACCGTGCAGGTGGCCGCGCTGCCCAAGGGCGCGAAGGTCGAGATCGAACTGGTGGCGGAAGTCTAGGCTTTCGCCACGGCCGCCTTCCACTTCGCGCGGGCTTCGCGGACTTTCGCGGGGTCGCCTTGGGGCGTGAAGGTCTTGTCCAGCGGGTAGGCGCGGCGCAGATCGGGAAGCGTCCAGAGCTTCACGCCCAGGCCCGCGAGCAAGGCGGCTCCGAGCGCGGTCGTCTCCAACAGCTTCGGACGATGGAGCGGCAGGCCGAGCAAGTCCGCCTGCATCTGGAGCAGCAGATCGTTGGCCGCCGCGCCGCCATCCACGCGCAGGCTTTGCAACGGCGCGCCCAGGTCTTCGGTCATCGCCTCCAGGATGTCGGCCTGGCTATGAGCGATGCCTTCCAGCGCCGCGCGGGCGAGGTGGGCCGCCGTGGTGCCGCGCGTGATGCCGAAGATCGCGCCGCGCGCTTCGGGCCGCCAGTGGGGCGCGCCGAGCCCGGCGAGGGCCGGGACCACCGTGACGCCGCCGCTATCGGGCACGCTTCGCGCCAGCGCCTCGCTATCCTCGGCGCGGGCGAAGAGGTGGAGCCCGTCGCGGAGCCATTGGATGAGCGAGCCCGCGACGAAGGCGCCGCCTTCCAACGCGTAGCTTCGCGTACCCTCCAGCTCCCACGCCACCGTGGCGAGGAGGCCATGGGCGCTGCGGGGCATGGTCGCGCCGGTGTTCATCAGGACGAAACTGCCGGTGCCGTAGGTGAGCTTGGCCTGACCCGCATCGAAGCAGCCTTGGCCGAAGAGCGCCGCCTGTTGATCCCCCGCCGCGCCGTGAATGGGCAAGCCTTCGGGCAGGCCCAGCACGCCACGCACGCGGCCGCGCAGCGCCGTGTTGGGAAGGATCTCCGGTAGGCGGATGCCTTCCACGCCAAAGCGGCGGATCAAATCCTCGGACCATCCGCCTTGCTGAAGGTCGTAGAGCTGAGTGCGGCTCGCGTTGCTGGGGTCCGTGGCGAAGGCGCCGCTGAGGCGGTGGAGGATGAAGGCGTCCACCGTGGCGAAGGCCAGCTTCCTTCCCGGATGCCGCTCCTTCAGCCAGCGCAGTTTGGTGGCGCTGAAGTAGGGGTCCAGCGGCAGGCCGGTGGCCGCGTGGATCGCGGGTTCCTGGTCCTTCATCGCGGCGCAGATCTCCGCCGTGCGCCGGTCCTGCCACACGAGGGCGCGGTGCAAGGGTTGGAGCGAATCCGCGTCCAGCGCGAAGGTCGTCTCCCGCTGATTGGTGAGCCCCATCGCCGCGAAGCGCGCGGGGTCGAGGCCCTCCACCGCTTGCTGGATCGCGTGCAGAGTCGCGCTCCAGAGTTCTTCCGGATCATGCTCCACCCAGCCGGGCTGCGGAAAATGCTGAGGGAAGGTCGCGTAGCCCCGACCTTGGATCTTCAAGTCCCGGTCCACGACGAGGGCGGTGCTGCCGGTGGTGCCCTGATCCAGGCCGAGAATGAGATCGGGCGCGGCCATGCTAGTCGTCCTCATCCACGGGAAGCTCGCCGATCTCTTCATCCACGAGAGCCCAGCGCGTTTCGGCGGCGTAGGCGGGGTCTTCGAGCTTCTCGAAGAAGGAGGCGAGGCGCGAGGCCCATTTCGGTTCCTCGGGCAGCTCCTCGGGGAGGAAGGGCAGCAGCTCGGACGGAGCTTCTTCCAGGCAGAGCTGGGTGAGCGTGAGGCTCTCCTTCCAGGTTTCGCCGAAGGGCGTGAGATCGGCGGCGAGCGCTTCCAGGCTGTCGCGCAGATCCGATCCGGCGGGAAGGCGCTCGGCTTCCTGGCCCAGCGCCGCCACGGCCGTTTCCCGATCCTTCAGAAGTTTGCGGTGCAGCCGCTCGAGCTCCGCTTTGGGAGCCTTCTTCGCGAGGGCATGGGCCGCGTCCTCCAGGCGGGGATGCAGTTTGCGGAACAACAGCGACAGCGCCGCGTCCGCGGCGGCGGCTTGGAGGGAGGGCGAAGGCGCGTCGGTCATCGGACCCAATCTATCCTCCCGCGCCACCTTGCCCTACCCTGGAGCCTGCCCCAAGGAGCCTCCATGTCTTCGGACACCTTGCCCGTTCTCGATCCCGCCGTGCTGAAGCAGCTCCTGGCGCTGGATGGCGGCGGCAAGGGTCTGCTCAAGGAAATGGCCCAGCTGTTCCGGGAGGACATCGGCGGCCGCCTGGACGCGCTGGACGCCGCCCTCGCCGCAGGCAACACGGAAGGCCTCGCCCAGGAAGCCCACGCCATCAAGGGCGCGGCCGGGGCCGTGGGCGCCCGCCGCCTGCAGAACTACGCCCAGGAAATCGAGCGCGGCGCCCGGGCCGGAGCCTTCGGCGGCGCCGCCGAGCGCATCGCCGACATGCGCCCCGCCTTCGAAGAAGCCGCCCTCGCCCTGGACGCCGAAGCCAAGGGCTGAG
>CAYYJN010000012.1:0-46004 GCA_964472275.1 uncultured Solibacteraceae bacterium | reverse complement strand
CGACTTCGACGGGCATTTCCGGAACCTGCCCTTCGTCGGGGTGTATCAGCCATGAATACAGGCTGGAGGCTGGAGACTGGAGGCTGGAGCTGGGCGAGGCGTGCGAGGCGTCTAACCTCCAGTCTCCGGCCTCCAGCCTCCAGCCTGCTTGCCGCGTGCCTTTTCGCGGCAAGCCTCTCATGCGGCTACCGGCGGCTGGACCGGCAGCCGCATCCGCAGCCTTGGATGCACAAGGGCGACACGGTGCGGCTCGCGCCGTTCGTGAACAAGACGGCGCGCTTGGGTTTCGAGGACAAGCTGACCAAGGCCCTGGAGTATCGCATCGTGGCGGCTTCGCCATGGCGGCTCGTGGCCGCGGGCGAGCCCGCGCGCTGGGTGCTGCAAGGCACCCTGGAGAAGGTGGACTTCCACCCCATCGGCCTCACCTTGGGCAATCCCGGCGACCCGCGCAGCGCGGGCAACGCCTCGCGCGTCGAAGTGGTGATGGTCGCCAGCGTGGCCTTGATGGATGGGCAGACGGGCCAGGTGGTCCTGTCGCGCCCCGGCCTCACCTTCACGAACCAGTACCGCGTGGATCAGAACTTCGCCAGCTTCGACAGCCGCGAAGCTGAAGTGCTCGGCGGCCTCGCCGACGACTTCGCCGAAAGCATGCTGACGCAAGTGCTGGAGGGATCGGAATGATTACCCGGCCTCGGGCCTCGGGCCTCGGGCCTCAGGCCCTCTTTTCCCGTGGCCCGAGGTCCGTGGTCCGAGGCCCCCGTGAGGCTGTGCGATGAAACAGGACGCCGCGCTCGCCGCCTGGGCCAAGCAGCCTTTCGCGCTCGTCCATGGCGAGGATGGCGACGCGCGCCGCGCGGCGGTGGCGGCGTGGAAGAAGCTCCATGTGGACGCGGAGTGGGAGGACTGGAGCCTCACCCTCTGCGGCGACGGCTGCCCCTGGGCTGAAGTGCAGAACGCGATGATGGAAGCGCCGCCCATGGGGGCCACGGCGCGCACGGTGATCGTGCCCGCCGCCGATAACCTCTTCGCCAAGTCGAAGGAATTGCCCGGCTCCATCAAGGCGTGGATCGAGAAGCCGCCCGCGGATCTCCGACTCCTGCTCGTCGCCTGGGGCACGCTCTCCGCCGCGCCAGGCAAGGCGCTGGGCGCGAAGCCCTGGACGGACTGGGCCAAGGCGGGGCGCATCCTCAAGACCGGCGCGCTGGAAGGGGACGAACTGCTCGTCTTCATCGAAGCCGAAGCCAAGCGCATCGGCCTCGCGCTGGACCCGCGTCCCCGCGATTTGCTCGTCGCGCGTCTGGGTGGCCATCCTGGTCTGCTGCGCCGCGCGCTGGAAGTGTTGGACCTCCTGTGCGAGGACCGCAAGGTGGGCGAGGCCCAGGTGGATCAAGTCACCTTCCGTCTCGCGGAACAGAAGGCCTTCGCGTGGTCCTCCGCGTGGCAGAAGGGCGATGCGGGCGCGGCCCTCGCCGCGCTGCGACTGGCGCTGGAAGATGGCGACGAGCCGCTCATGATGCTCGGATCGGCCCGACGCGAAGTGGATCGCGTCCTGAAATTCGCCGAAGCCGACGCGCGGGGTCTGCGCGGAGCGGAATTGACCGGCGCGTTGGGGCTTTCGCCACGCCAGGCCTTCCTCGTGGATGGCTACCGCGGCGTCGCGCAGAAGCTCAAAGGCGAGGGCTTGAAAGCCATGCTCGGCGCCGTGAACCAATGCGAGCGCGACCTCAAGGGCGAGGCCATCGGCCGCAGCGACACCCCGCTGCTGGATCTGACGATCCGCCTCAGCCGAGCCTGGGCACGCTGACTCTTTTGGGGTCGTCTTCCGCAAGCCTCATCCTTCGATGCTTGCAATCCATTTGTAATTGAATCGTCAATTCGTGTTATTGCAATATTTGGTGCAAAATTAAAGTTTGTGGCGCATGAGATGGTGCGACCCATCTTGGGGTTCCATCTCAAGGGGGATCCATGGCCTTGCGTAGCTCGATCACATCCTTGTTGGCGAGTGCGGCTTTGTTCGGAATGATGGCATGCGGCAGTTCGGGCTCTTCCTCCAGCAGTGGAACGATGTCGGTCCACTTGGTGGATGGCCCCATCTCTGGCTATCAGCATATCTATGTGAACATCCAGACTTTGGAAATCAACGGCCCCAACGGCTGGGTCACGCTGTCCACGCCTGGCAAAACCTATGATCTCTTGGCCCTCACTGGGGGAGTCAGCGCCACGCTCGCGAGCGGCGCGACCCTTCCCGTCGGCCACTACGAGCAGATGCGCCTGATTCTCGGGAGCGGCAATACCGTCGCGCTATCGGATGGAACGACCCAACCGCTCACGGTGCCTTCAGGTCTCCAGACCGGCATCAAGTTTCCCCTCAGCTTCGATGTGCAGGCGGGCACGATGGAGGATGTGTTCATTGATTTCGACGCGGCTCACTCCATCCAGGTCGTGCAGGCCGGGAACTCAGGCCAGTACATCCTGCGGCCGACCGTGCGGGCCTTCAACCAGATCGCCACAGGCAGCGTGAGCGGCAAGTTCACGGATGGTTCCGGCGCCGCCATCGCGGGGGCTGAGGTTTTCGCCGAGACGCTGGATGGGGCCAATCCGCCGACCATCGCCCGCACCGTGATGACCGCGGCGGACGGCACCTATACCCTGGATCTGCTGCCTGTGGGCGGGACCTACTTCGTCGTCTCCCAGCCTGTCGCGGGCACCACCTCCTACAACGCCCTGGCGAGCGGTGGCTTCGCTGTCACCCCCAGCGCGCCGACCTTCGTCTACAACGCCACTTTCAGCCCGGCCTCGGCCACGGGCACCGTCAGCGGCAGCTACGGGACCGCGGCCACCAGCAGCCAGTCCGACACGGTGGACCTGATCCAGACCCTTACCGAAGGCTCCTCCGCCACGACGGCGCCCTTCGCCCTCCGCAGCAAGCTGGCCACGGTCACTTCCACGGGCGAGACCTACAGCTTCACCCTGGTGCCCGTGGGCGCCTACACCGCGCGCAGCACCCGCACCACGCTGAATCCCGATGGCAGCACCACCGTTGCCGCGCCGGTGACGGGCAGCGCCACCGTGACCTCCGGCGCCACGGCTACGGTCAACTTCTAGGCTGTCTACGGAAGCAAGGGGCTCAGGCCGCGAGGCTTGAGCCCCTTTGCCGTTGGGCGGACAATGATGGGTTGAGGTGCGCCATGGCCGAATGCGTCATTCCGAACATGACATCCATCGCGGTGGTCGAGTCCAAGTCCGTGCTTCCGCAGGGCTTCAAGGCGGATCTCACGGATCTGAAAGCCGTGGAGCTGACCCAGCCCATGCTGGAGCTCATCCGCCGCACCTCGTCGCGCATGCCCCAGGACATCATTGACGCGCTCGTGAAGGGCCGGGACGCGGAGGAGGAAGGCAGCCGCGCCTTCAACACGCTCAACGACATGGTGAAGAACATCCTGCTGGCGGACGGCCATGTGACGCCCCTCTGCCAGGACACCGGCACCATCATCGTGTGGGTCCACCACCCCTACGGTCTCAGCCAGCGCGCGGCGAAGCGGCAGATCCGCGAAGCGGTGGTGAAGGCGACGGAGAACACCTGGCTGCGCCCCAACTGCGCCAAGGCCCTCAGCGGCAAGAACAGCGGCACCAACATGGATCCCTTTGGAGAGGGCCATCCCATCATCCACTTCGAGGAATGGGACAAGCCCGAGATCGAGGTCAGCCTCATGCTGAAAGGCGGCGGCTGCGAGAATGTGGGCGCCCAGTACCGCCTGCCCGATGTGGCGCTCGGCGCGGGCCGCGACATCAAGGGCGTGCGCAAGGCCATCATTGACGCCGTCGTGAAGGCGCAAGGGCAGGGTTGCAGCCCCGGCATCCTCGGCGTGGCCATCGGCGGCGACCGCGTGAGCGGCTACGAGAAGAGCAAGGAGCTGGTGCTCCGCAAGCTCGGCACGGCGAACCCCGACGCGGAGACGGACGCCTTCGAGAAGGAACTCACCGCGGACCTCAACACCCTCGGCATCGGCCCCATGGGCTACGGCGGCAACACCACCGTCCTCGGCGTCCATGTGGAGGAGATGTACCGCCACCCCGCCAGCTTCTATGTCTCCATCAGCTACATGTGTTGGAGCAGCCGCAGGCGGACGATGACGATCGCCGCGAACGGAGAAGTGAGTTTTGACTGAATTGCATAACGCGAAGACGCCAAGGCGCCAAGGCGCGAAGAATATTGGAGTTTGCGGCTTGGCGTCTTCCCATCTTGGCGTTGTGCTTTTGAAAGGCATTCCATGATCCGTCTCACGACCCCCATCCCTGAAGCTCAGGCCCGCGCCCTCAAGGTGGGGGACGAGGTGCTGCTTAACGGCAAGCTCGTACTCAGCCGCGACATGGGCCACAAGTACATGAAGGAGCAGAAGCCGGAGTGGCTGAAGCCCATCCTCAAGGACATGGTCATCTACCACTGCGGCCCGGTCGTGAAGAAGCACGAGGATGGCAGTTGGTCCTTCGTGGCCGCGGGCCCGACGACGAGCATCCGCGAGGAGCCTTACGAGAAGGAAGTGCTCGAAACCTACGATGTCCGCGGCGTCATCGGCAAGGGCGGCATGGGCGCGCGCACGAGCGAAGGGCTCGCCAACACCGGCGCCGTCTACTTCCACGCCACCGGCGGCGCGGGCTCGCTCCTCGCCGAGCGCGTGAAGCGCGTGGTGGATGTGCACATGCTCGAAGAGTTCGGCTCGCCCGAAGCCTTCTGGGTCATCGAGGTGGAGGACTTTCCCGTCGTCGTCACCATGGACAGCCACGGCGGCAGCCTGCACGCTCATGTGCTCGAGACCGCCCAAGAGCGCGCCAAGGCGCTGATGGCCAAATAAAAAGGTGATCCGCAGATTACGCCGATGACGCAGATTTGACGCGGCTCATCGGCGTAATCTGCGTAATCTGCGGATGATGAACTTGTCCTGGTTTTTACTTCGCCAACGCCTGACTGCTGACCTCACGGCCTTCCTCGACGAGGACGAGGCGCGCGCGGAAGCCTCGCTTTGGCTGGAGGAAGGTCTCGGTAAATCCCGAGCCTGGATCGCGGCGCACGGCGCAGGCCCCGTGCCCTTCGAGGCGCAGGCGAAAGTCGCGGCGTGGTTCAAGCGGCGGGAGGCGGGCGAGCCCTGGCAGCTCATCCTCGGGTGGACGCCCTTCCGGGGGCGGCGCTTTCGCGTCACGGGCGACACGCTCATCCCGCGCCCGGAGTCCGAGATCGCGGTGGAGCAAGCGCTCGCGCTCGGGCACAGGCTGGGCGCGGTCCGAGCCGTGGACATCGGCACGGGGAGCGGCATCCTCGCCATCACCCTCGCGCTGGAATCGTCCTGGCCCATGAGCGCGGTGGAGTTGAGTCCGCCTGCGCTGACGGTCGCGCGCGCGAACGCGGAGGCGCTCGACGCGCGTGTGAGCTTCTTCGAAGGCAGTCTCCTCGATCCGCTGCCCGGCGCCTTTTTTGAAGATGGCCGCGCCCTCGTCGTCGCGAACCTGCCCTATGTGGACCCTGCGGATGAGCCGAACCTTCAGCGCGAACTGGCCTTCGAGCCAGCGATGGCGCTTTTCGCGCCGGGCCACGGTCTCGACCTCAATAGAGCGCTGATCCGCGACGCGCGCCTGCGCGGAGCCTGCGGCCTCGTGCTGGAGCTGGGCGCGGGGCAGGGCGCTTTGCTCGCCGCCTGGGCCGAAGAGAACGATTGGGTGGCCGTCCGCATCATGAAGGATTGGCACGGCCACGATCGCGTGCTGACCGCCGAAGCGCCTAATCTGGGGGCATGAACCCCTTCAAGGATCTGACCCGCCCGCAGCGCCACGCGTTCATCGCCGCGCTCGCGGGCTGGGCGCTGGACGCCTTCGACTTCTTTTTGTTCGTCTTCGCCATCAAGGCCATCGCGGGCGACTTCCACACGGATGTGAAGGCGGTGTCGGAGGGCATCTTCCTCACGCTGGCCATGCGGCCGCTGGGCGCGCTGGTGTTCGGCTGGCTCGCGGAGCGCTTCGGGCGGCGGCCGGTGCTGATGATCAATGTGCTCAGCTACGCGGCCTGCGAGCTGGCCTCGGCCTTCGCGCCGTCGCTGGGGTGGCTGCTGGCGTTCCGCGCCCTCTTCGGTTTCGCCATGGGCGGCGAGTGGGGCGTGGGCGCGGCACTGACCTTCGAGACGCTGCCCGCGAAGAACCGCGGCTTCTTCTCTGGTCTGCTGCAGGAAGGCTATGTGCTGGGCTACCTCCTCGCCGCCGTCGTCTTCAAGTTCGCCTTCGACCATGTGGGTTGGCGCGGCATGTTCATCATCGGCGCGAGCCCAGCCCTGCTCGTCTTCTTCATCCGCCGCTCGGTGGAGGAATCGCCCGCCTGGATGAAGGGCGCGCACGCGAAGCGCGCCTCGGCCCCTGAGATCTGGGCTTCGATCAAAGGGCATCTTCCGCTGCTCGGCTACCTCATCGTGCTCATGGCGGGCTTCAACGCCTTCAGCCACGGATCGCAGGATCTCTACCCGACCTTCCTCCAGGTGCAGCGCCACTTCGGCACGGACGCGACCGCGAACATCGCCATCATCTTCAACCTGGGCGCGCTTTCTGGCGGCATCGTCTTCGGCGCGCTATCGGAGCGCCTAGGCCGCCGCCGCGCCATCGCGCTCGCTGCGCTGCTCGCGATCCCGATGATCCCGCTCTGGGCCTATTCCACCGCGCCCGCGGCGTTCGCGCTCGGAGCTTTCCTCATGCAGTTCATGGTGCAGGGCGCCTGGGGCATCGTGCCCGCGCACCTCAACGAGCTATCGCCTTCCGCGGTGCGCGCGATCCTCCCCGGCTTCGCCTATCAGCTCGGCAACCTCGCCATGGCCAAGATGGCGCCTTGGCAGGCCGGGATCGCCGAAGCGCACAGCGACGATTACGCGCGCGTCCTCGCCTGGACCGTGGGGATCGTCGGCGTGACGCTCGCCGTGCTCACGCTGCTGGGCAAGGAAGCGAAGGATGCGGATTTGAAGATATGATCCCCGGAGAAGAAATCACCACAGAGACTCGGAGGCCCAGAGAGGGCGAGGCACATCGCCAGCCAGGGCTAGGCAGGAGGCGGTAGCGGCGCATCCACGCTTTTTGGCGTGAGGGCGCCGCTGCCGCCTCCTGCCACTTTCGCGCTTCGCGCGAAAGCCGCCGCTTCGCGGCGGGTCCTGGCCTGGTGGGTCGGCGCACCTCTGCGTGTCCGCGCCTCTGTGGTGAAAGTTTTTTCAGAAGGAACGCTCACTCCGGCTTGCGGAACGGCGGTGGGCCTTCGCCGCCCGTGACCTTCTCTTCCGTCGGCGGGTCCACGGCGAGGATGGGGAAGCGCAGGGGCTCGCCCCAGGCGAGGTCGCCGCGGACGAGGCTTTCGTGGAAGAAGCCCCAGTGGACGAGGCCATCGTCGCTGCGCGGGTCCAACAGGTAGAACGCCACGCGGCCGTGCTCCTGATCCAGCGGCACCCAGAGCGCGCGATCCAGATCCTCCGGCATCCACTTCTGGAGCATGGGTTTCGCGGGCGTCTGGAGGCTCCAGCTTCCCTGGAGATCCAACGCGAAGACGCCTTGGAAGGCCTCCTTGTCCAGGTGGCGGCCCGATTCGACGAAGTAGCCGATGGGCGCTTTCGGCCGCGCCGTCCCCGGCAACACGCGGATGCCGTGGGCTTCCAGCACGGGCCTCACTTTGAACGCGTAAGCGGGGTCCACGAGGTAGCCCGCGGGCGGCTTCACGAGGTCGCGGCCTTCGAAGGCGGTGAAGCTGGGGAGCGTCACTTCGCGGCGGCCCTTCTCGCCGATGAGCTTGTGGCCTTCGTCCCAGACGGGGTCCACGAGCGTGAACGCGTGGTCTTCGGTCTTCACCATCTCATCGCGGAGCGGCAGTTCGGGGCGCGTTTGCATCCAAGCCGCGTCCGCCTTGGCTTCGGCAGCCTCCACGGCCTCTTTGTTCGCCGCGAGCCAGTCCAGGCAGGCGAGGACGAAGGCCTTGGTGTCCGCGATGCGCTGGGGGTAGCTGTCGTAGACATAGGCTTCGCTGAGGATCGCTAGGCGGTTCCGCAGGCCGGGGTAGTTGCTCAGGTAGCGCGGGTAAGCCTCGAAGGTCGTCCACTCGGTCGGCGCGGGGTCGTGCTCGCGCGGGCCGAAGTTGCCGTAGTCGTAGGTGGGCAGGCCTTGTTTGTCCAAGGTGGCGCGCACTTCGGAGAGCAGGCGGCGGTTCATCGCGCTCACGCCCGCGTCGCCGCCGGTGACAAGGCTCGGCGCGTAGGTGAGGCGGAAGCCGTGGGTGCTGCCGTCCGTCGTGTGCAGGTCCAGCACGGCGGCGGGATCGAAGCCGTCCATCATCGCGAGGAACCAGCGCGTGTTGGCGGCCTGCGCCTTCATCAGATCGCGGTTGAGGTCGAGGCCGCGCGCGTCTTCCCGGCGGCCGACGCCTGATGCGGGATTGGGTTGATGCCTACGGATCGCCGGGTCCAGCGCGTCCGTGCCATCGGCGTTGTAGGCGGGGCAGACGACGAGATCGAGGCTCGCCAGCTCGGGATGCTTGCCTTGCAGCAGCTCGCGGAACAGCTCCTGCATCGCCTCCTTGCCTTCCACTTCGCCGCCGTGGATGTTGGCGTTGATGTAGACGCGCAAGGGATGCTTGGAGCGCGACGGCAGACGCCACGCGAGCAGCGGCTTGCCCGCTTCGGTGGTCGTCGGCGCGCCCTTGGGCTGGTAGGGAACGAGCCGCGCGTCCTTCTTGCGCAGCGCCTCCATGAAGGCGCGGACTTCAGCCACCGTGCTCGTGGCCGCGTAGTCGGTGCGTTCGGGCACGGTTCGGGGCCACGGCGCGCCCGCCGAAAGGGTCAGGGCCAGGATGGGTAGGAGCGCGCGGATCATGACCGGAATCGTCGCACGGGCCAGCCCTCGGGCGAGGCTTTCACTTCGCCGGAAGTGGGTGGTTCAACTTCCGTGCCCCGGGGCGCGGCCCAGGCGGGCTCGCCATGGCGCGATAGCGCCTCCCAGCGCTCGCCTCCCTCCGGCAGGCACATCCACCGCTCGATCTTGCCCTTCTGCGCTTTCGGAACGCCGACGACACGGGCTTTCGGCGTGCGGGCTTCGCCGCCTTTCTGGGCGACGAGGTAAGCGAAGCTGAGTTGGCGGCGATCCAAGCCCGCGGCCTCATCCAACGCGCGAAACCAGAGTGGAGGGCTCCAGGGCAGCTCCGCCACGCACCACTGGCGCTCCAGCGACAGCATGGGACAGGGGCCGAAGCAAGGGCAGGGCGCTTGGATCGTGAAGGGCGCGGCCCGGAGTGCTTCGCGCAGCGCCATGAGCCGCCGTGTGGTACTCCGCAGCGCGGGTTCGAGGATGAGGATGCGACCGCCCGGCGCGAGACGCGCCTTGATCGCGGCGAGCAAACGGTTTTGGTCGTCTTCAGGCAATTCGTTCAGCACATGGCCCAGCATCACGAGATCGGGGCGGCCTTCGGGAAGCTCCGGCAAGCGCTGGCGCTGAACGGCGAGTCGGATGCCAAAGTGCTTCAGGCGCGTCTCAGCCCAATGAAGCGCCTCGTCCCGAAGATCGGTGAGCGTGAAGGCTGCGGTCGGCCACAGCACCGAAGCCGCCGCCGTGAGCACGCCGGGGCCACCGCCGAGATCCCACACCGCCCGTGGAGGGTCGAAGGGCGATTCCCGGACGATGGCGGCGAGGCTTTCCGCCTGAGCCCACCCGTGGTGGGCGAAGTAGGGCTCCACATTGGTGGTGGAGAAGTAGTCGCCTTCCGGCGCGCCTTCGATGCGGTTGAAGCGGTCCGAGAGCGCCCGCAGCGTCGCGCTCCAGGCCGCGGGCATCGTGCTCGTCAGTTCCGGGAGCATCGCCTCCCAGCGCGTCTTCAGCGGGCCCAGCAGGGCCGGGCCCGCCGGGAGCATCTACTTCGCCTGGGTCATCGTCGGAAGGACGGGAGTGGCGCCCTTCGGCGCGAAGAGATCCTTGTTGTAGACGACGAAGCTCGTGGCGGCGAAGAGCAGCAGGGCCACCATGGCCGCGCCGCGCTTGCCCTTGGCGAGCATTTTCGGCGCCATCTCCGCGCAGGCGAGCAGGAAGAAGACCAGCACCAGCTTGATATGGAGGTAGCTGAACTGGGCGAAGGGGTTGCCATCCCGCTTCCAGACCAGCGTGAGCAGGAGGATGCCGACGATCACCGCGAGGCGGAAGCCCCAGGTGACCGTGCGCTTCCACACCGTCGCCGCGAGGCCCTGGAGATCGGGATGGTCGCCCTCGAAGCCCGATAGCAGCAACGCCACCACCGCGCCGCCGCCCGCCATGGCGAGCAGGATGAAGTGGAACCATTTGAGCATGGCGATGGGGTCAACGGAGAGCAAGGCGAGCGGCATGGGGGCTCCGGGGTTCATTCGAGCTTAGAACGCCGCTTCCGCCTTGGGTAGGCTTAGAGACGGAGGCTCCCATGTCCAAGCTCAAGGTGGCGGTGGTCGGCGTGGGGCATCTCGGACAGCACCACGCGCGCATCGCGGCGTCGTCGCCCCACGCGGAGCTGGTGGCGGTGGTGGATCCCGGCGAAGCGCGCGGCAAGGAGATCGCCGCCAAGCACGGCACGGGTTGGACGGCCACGCTCGCTGAAGCCCTGCCCAAGGTGGACGCGGTCCAGATCGCCGCGCCCACGGGGCTCCATCACGCGCTGGGCCTGGAGGCGTTGGCCGCGGGCAAGCATGTGCTCATGGAGAAGCCCCTCGCCGCGACGCTGACGGAAGGCGAAGCGCTGTTGAAGGCGCTCGCCGCGCAGCCCGGCCGCGTCGGGGCCGTGGGCCATCTGGAGCGCTTCAATCCGGCCGTGAAGGCGCTGCGGGACCGGGCCTTCAAACCGCGCTTCCTGGAGGCCGTGCGCGTCTCGCCTTTTCCCATGCGCTCGCTGGAAGTGGATGTGGTGATGGATGTGATGATCCATGATCTGGATCTGCTCCGCGCCCTCGTCGGGCGTCCCGTGGTGGATGTGGAAGCCGTGGGCGTGCCCGTGCTCACGCCCCACGCGGACCTGGTGAGCGCGCGGCTCAAGTTCGAAGGCGGCGCCTTCGCGACGGTGACGGCGAGCCGCGTCGCGCAGAAGAAGGAGCGCACCCTCCGCGCCTTCGGTGATCGCGCCTACGCCAAGTTGGATTTCGCCGCTCAGAAGCTGGAGCTGCTCCGCCTCGTGATGAATGCGGGCGGCCCGGAGATCGTGAACGAGCAGGCGGACATCGAGGAAGGCGAGCCGCTCAAGCTGGAGATCGAAGCCTTCCACCGCGCCTGCCTCGGCGGAGAAGGCGAGATCGTCACCTGGGAAGAAGGGCTCGAAGCCATGCGCGTCGCCGACCTCGTCCAGAAGGCCGTGGCTGAAAGTTTGGCGGCGATGCTATGAGGCTGGTCGCGGAGGACGCAGAGGTTTCGCGGAAGGCACAGAATAAAACTCCTGGTTTCGTTCCATCCGCGCCTTCCGCGTGATTCCGTGACCTCCGCGACCAGCTCTTTCTTCGACCTCGCCTCCCTCGCGAAGCCGCTCGTCACGGCGCCGCTGGCCCATGCCTTCCTCGATCTGGATGCGGATCGGCGCTTCGCGCTCGGCTTCCATGATCGCGAGGAGCCGCTGACGGCGCGGCAGTTGCTTTGCCACGCTGCGGGTCTGCCGCCATGGCGGCCCTTCATCGGCGAGTCGGTGGCTTCGCAGCTTCGGCGTTCCGTCGCGGGTCACGCGCTCCTGCGGGACGCGAAGGTCGGCGAAGCCACCTATTCGGATCTTGGTTATCGGCTGTTGGCGGAATTGATCGAGGCCGAAACGCGCGTGCCCATCTCGCGGCTTGGCGCGGCCATGAGCGGCCTCACGCCCGCGCCCTGGCGGGACGCGCCCGTGCAGGTGCCTGATGGGCCGGACGCGGACGCGTGGCGCGCGGCGGAGCCCGGGCTCGCGGTGCCGCGGCCCGACGCGCATCTGCCCCACGATCTCAACTCCCGCGCGGGCATGCAGGGCCACGCCGGGTTTGGCGCGACGGTCAGGCAATTGCGGAATTGGCTTCGCGTTTGGTCGGTCCAGTGGGCGCCGCGCATGTGCGCGGAGGCGTCGCATGAGTCCGATGGCAGCGTTTGGGGCTTGGGCCTGCGCGCGGCCCATCTCGGCCCGGGCCGCTTCGCGGAGCTGTTGGAACGCATTCCCTTGGGCATGCTTGGCGAGGCGCGCGTGTTGGAGTGGCCGGTGGAAACCTTGGCTCAACCCGCGCCATCCTTGAGCGCTGAGCCAGAGGCTCCGTCCCGTTGGTGGTGCCATTTCGGCTTCACCGGCCCCGCGCTCTTCTTCCGTCCTGAGGACGGCGCCTGCCTCGCGCTGCTCCTGCATCGCCTCGGCCCTTCGGGGGAATTGCTCGACGCGGAAGCGCTCCGGGCAAGACGCTGGGAGATTCTCGCGGCATTCACCGCTAAGCTCGGAGCATGATCCGCGTCCGCTTCCTGCCCCTGATCGCCGCCGTTTCCACGCTCGCCGCGCAAGGCCCGAAGGTCCGGGTGGGCATCCTCACCAGCGCGACGGAAGTGCAGATCAGCTTTCCCGAAGGCGGGCAGGTCCAGGATCTCAAAGGCCGCGCGCTGCGGACGCTGAAGCCTGGCGAGAAGCTGCGGCTCTGGTGGGACACCAAGGGCGCCGCGCCGCGCAGCAGCGAATACCGCGTTCAGGTGGGCGCGCCCATGGCCGTCGGCGCGGCGGAGGCGCTCATGGCGAAGCTCCGCGCCTTGCATGAAGATCCGGCTCGCGTCCATGTCTCCGATGGCGACACCTGGCGTGTGCTGCTGGGCCACTTCAAGGATTCGGAGGATGCGGGCGGGCTCGTTCAGAAGCTGGAGGACGCGGGCTATCAGGAGCTGTGGATTTCCAGCGAAACGCTCGCCGCACCCAAGGCGAAGGGCCGCGCGCTCTACGCCATCACCGAGACCTACGACCGCCTGCCGATGCCCGAAGGCGTGCGCTTCGCGGCGCGCGGGGCCTTCACGGAAGTCATCGGCAAGGGCCGCTACCGCGGCAGCATCGAAGTCGTCCCCAACCGGCAAGGCACGCTCAGTGTCATCAACTCCGTGGATCTGGAAACCTACCTGCGAGGCGTCGTGCCGCGCGAGATGGGCGCTTGGAACTACCCGAGCCTGGAGGCGTTGAAGGCTCAGGCCGTCGCCGCGCGCACCTACGCGGTGGCGAACCTCGGCAAGCGCGCGGAGGAAGGTTACGACCTCGTGGACACCGTCTCGGATCAGGTCTATGGCGGCGCGGATGGCGAGCAGAGCCTCACCGACACCGCCGTGCAGCAGACCGCGGGCCTCGTCGCGACCTACAACGGCAAGCCCATCCAGGCGCTCTTCATGGCCGATTGCGGCGGCTCCACGGTGGATGTGTCCTGGGTCTTCGGCGGCGACGCGCCGTACCTGAAGGCCGCCACCTGCTATCCGGACCAACCGCTCACGCGCCTTTTCGTCTCCGGCGTTCCCGTGACGGGCGAAGCGGCTCAGCCCTGGCTCACCTGGAATCTACTGAAGCTCGCGGCCGTGGGCGCGGCGCAGCCCTCGTGGCTCAACGGCTCCGTGCTAGCCAAGAACGCGACGGCGGCGGATCTCGTGCCAGCGGTGGCCGCGCTCCAGCGGCGACTGGGTCTCACGCCGACGCCGCTCGCCAATGGCAACCTCGCCCTCGCCATGGCGCGGGCGCTGGGCTATGGTCCGCTGCCCGCCGGGCAGGAACGCCCTCAGGACGCCGCCTATTTCGGAGCCGCTTCGCTCGCGCCCCAGGATCAGTTGCTCGCTTCTTTCCTGACGCGCCAGGGGCTCATCCGCCCGGCGGATCTGCGGACCGCGCCCACGCTCGGCGAAGCGCTCGATACGCTTGGCCGCCTTTGGCAAGGCTTGGAGCCCATCGAGCCCAAGTCCGGCACGCTGTTGATGGATGGGCAGGTGCGGCCGAAGAAGGAAGGGCCTCAAGCGTTCCCGCTCCTTCCCCAAGCGCTCTTCGCGGAGCAGGCGCCGGATGGCAGCCTGCGGCTCGTGCAGCGCACGGACGCCCAAGTGGGCGATCAGTTTCTGTGGCTGGGCGCGGGCAGCGGCGACCAGGGCGGTCCCGCCGCCGTCGTCATCCGTCGTCTCGATCCCGATGGCGCGGCGTGGGACCGCTACAACCCCACCGCCCACTGGCGCGTGGCGATCCCCGAAAGCGACCTCACCGCCATGATCCGCCGCCGCGTGCCCCTCAGCGCCCTGGAAAGCCTGACGGTGCAGACCAACAGCCAGGGCCGCGCGCTGGATCTCGCCGTGCGCGACACGGCGGGCCGCGTCCACCACTTCTCGGGCATGCGCATCCGCAACCTGCTGGGCCTGAAGGACAATGTCTTCAGCTTCACCGTGCTGGGCAAGGCGCCGGACCGCACCTGGGTCTTCTTCGGCCGCGGCTGGGGCCACGGCGTGGGCATGTGCCAGACCGGCGCCTACGGCATGGCGCTGGAAGGCGCAAAATTCGATCAAATCCTCAAGCATTACTACTCAGGCATCGCGCTGACGAAGATCCCTGAATAAGCGAACCGCGAAGACGCGAAGCCCGCCAAGAAGATTGGCGGGTTTCGACCGGCATTCTTCGCGTTCTTTGCGTCTTCGCGGTTCAAACCCGCCTTGACACCGATCCGATGCGCCCCACCTTGGCTTCATCCCCGGAGGTGACCCATGGCCGATCGCGCCTGGATCCTCCGCAGCCCTCTGAAGGTGCTGGACTGCGAAGACCATCCCTACCTTGAATCGGCGCGAGCCACCTTGGGAGGGCGCGAGCTTCAGCTCAGCTACTCCCGGGCCATGGAGGACGCGGGCGGGAAGCCCGAGTTCAAATTCTTCCTGGATGGCGAACTGGCCTTCGAGCTGGGCGACGCCTCGCCGTCCGCGGCCTGGTTCAAGCTCTGCCGGGATCAGGGCTTCGATCCCGCGACCCATTGGGATTGGGACCCGGCCCTCATCCTCTTCCAGCAAGTGATCCCCGCGATGACCGAGGAGTGGCATGAGCACGAGCTGCCCTACGCGGGACTCGGCGTGCCCCAGGGCGTCGTGTGTCTGGCGAATCTGCGCCACGCCATGGCCGAGCGCATCGCGGGCTGGCGGCACCGCGTGGGCGATGGGCACGGCGACCCGCCGCTGACGAAAGCCGTGGAGCTCTTCGAATGGCTGCCGCTCCGCTCGGTGGTCGTCCACGACAACCCGCAGCGCCGCGTGGACTATGTGGGCAACGCGCTGGACACGCCCTTCATGGGCGTCTATCTGAATCTCGGCCTCAGCCGCGATCGCACGGTCTATCTGAGCAAGGTCACGCTCAGCAGCACCGGCGGCCTGCGCTGGAGCCCCTGGCTTCCCGGCGGCGATTGGGCGCGCGATGGGCGGACCTTCCTCTCGACCCAGGGCTCCCATGATTTCCTCCGGGCCGCGAGCCTGGAGGGCGGCACGCCCGTGGGCTTCGAAGCCGCCTTCCGCCGCGTGGCGGAAGATCTCGCGGACGCGCTGGACCCGCTGGTGGAGGCCTACCGCCTCACCTATCCCGCGGGCATTCCCTGGCACCGCGACCCCGCCACCCGCTACATGAACCACATGATCGTCGGCGTGCGCTTCGATGGCCATCCCGTCCTCACGCTCGACGACGGCAGCGAGATCACCGTGCTGGAGCACGCGGAGGCGGAGCAGACGCAGGATGTGTGGGGCGTGTAGAAACGCTCACCGCAGAGGCGCGGAGGACGCAGAGAAGATCAACTCTGCGTTCTCTGCGTCTCTGCGGTGAACGCATTCCCGCTAGACTCCTCGCATGGCCAAACCCCTGACGAAGGCCCGCATCCGCGCCGCGATCGCCATCGCCGTCATCGTGGACGCGCTGCAGATCGGCATGCAGGCCACGGGCCCCTTCCAGCTCCTCTCGACTGGCCCCTGGACCTGCTTACCGCCGCCCTGATGACCGGCCTCGTCGGCTTTCACTGGGCCTTCCTGCCCACCTTCCTCGCCGAAGCCGTGCCCTGGCTCGATGTGGTCCCCACCTGGACCCTCGCCGTCGTCTTCGCCACGCGCAACCGCGAAGCTGTGGAGCCGCCGAAGGATGCGGCGCCGCCGACCTTGGAAGGCTAGGGGGAAACGATGAGCCTACACGAATCCTTCAACCGCACGGGCCTGTCCCGGTTCGTCAACAGCGCGACGGGCCGCGGCTTCCGCCTCGCCGCGGGCCTGGTCTTCCTGACGCTGGGCCTCGTCTACCGCCACCATTCGCTTGGCATCGCCTCGCTGATCTGGAGCGTCTTTCCCCTCAGCGCGGGGATTTTCGATCTCTGCTGGGTGAGCGCGGTGCTGGGCGGGCCGATGCGGAGCTGCGACATTCGCGAGGGCAAGGCGTAGGACTCGAAAAGCGACTACGCGGAGGGCAGCGGAGAGGCAGAGGGCAGCCGAGACCAACCTGGCTTTTCTCTGCTGCTCTCCGATCCTCCGCTTTACTCCGCGTGGTCGCCTTTTCTCACTCCGCCCGACTGAACGCGTCGTGGATCTCGTCGCCACGGACATGCGTGGCGAACCAAGCGTCCAAGTCGGCGATGGAATCCAGCAATGCTTCGGCTCCGGCGGATCGCAGTTCCTCGCGGCTGCCGTAGCCGTAGGTGACGCCAAGGGCGTGGATGCCGTGGGCCTTGGCGGCGCGCATGTCGTCGCCGCGGTCGCCGACCATGATGCCGCCGGGCCAGATGGTGCCCTGCGCGCGCAGGCGGTCGAAGACTTCCACCTTGGGCTGCCAGGCCCCGTTCAGCTCCGCGCCGAAGATGTCGTCGAAGATGAGGTTCAAATCGAACTGGTAGGCGATGCGCCGCGCGAAGACGCCGGGCTTGGCGCTCACGATGTAGATGCGATGGCCCTGGCGCTTGAGGCGGTGCAGCAGGTTCGTCACGCCGGGGTAGAGCTCATGCTCGAAGACGCCATCCTCTCGGTAGGCGTCCCAGTAGCGGTCGAGCGCTTCCTGAAGCCGCTTGGGCTCTTCGAGTCCGGGAATCTCGCCGAGCTTCTCGCGCATGCCGAACCCGATCCAGTCGCGGATGACGGCTTGATCGGGGCAGACGAGGTCCATCTCGCGGCAAACGCGGCGCACGCAGTTCGTGATCCCGAGGAGCGGATCCACGAGCGTGCCGTCGAGGTCGAAGAGGATGAGGCCGGGCATGGTTCAGGGCTTTCGGCTTTCGGCTTTCGGCTTTTGCATGCGCCGACCCAGCCCTGCCCCCATGGCCAGATGGGTCGAGATCAGCAAGAGCCGAGAGCCAAAGGCCAAGAGTCTACCCCTTGTACGCCGCCACGCACTGCTTCACGAAGGCCAGCGCGGCGTCGCGGCCTTCCCAGCCGTCGGTGTGGACATCCTTCTCTTCGAGATCCTTGTAGGTGAGGAAGAAGTGCTCCACTTCCTTCATGAAGTGCGGCGGCAGATCCTTGAGGTCGTGGACATGGGCGTAATTCGGATCGTCGGCGGCGACGCAGAGCACCTTGTCGTCCTGGCCCTTGTCGTCGTGCATCCGCAGCACGCCCACGGGCCGAGCCTTGATGACGACGCCGGGGTAGGTCGAGCCGTTGATGAGCACGAGCACATCGCAAGGGTCGCCGTCGGGGGCGAGGGTGCTCGGGATGAAGCCGTATTCCGCCGGGTAGTGGAAGGGCGAGAAGAGGACGCGGTCCACATGGACGAGGCCCGTCTCGTGATCAATCTCATACTTGATGCGGCTGCCCGTGGGGATCTCCACGATGGCGTTCACCACTTCAGGGGACTTGAGGCCGGGACCGAGATGGACCGGGGACATGGGCGCTCCTCAAACAACGGGCATCCATTGTCCCACGCGGGCCGAAAAGGCGCGTCATGGATTATTCAGACTGGATGGGCGTGAAAAGAATGGAACGCAGAGAACACAGAGAGGCGCAGAGGGCGCAGAGAAAAGCTTGAAGACAGAAAGGCTTTTCTCTGTGCTCTCTGTGCCCCTCTGTGTTCTCTGCGTCCCTCTTTGGCCGTCGCTGAAACCTTCAAGGCGCCGGATTCATCGGATCGGCGCATTCCCGGCGGAGCTGGGCGTAGTGGGCTTTGAGGAAGGCGAGGCGGCGGTGGCCTTCGGCGATGGCGGGGCCGGTGTTGAAGCTGGCGACGATGCCTTCGGCGAGCGGGATCCAGGCTTCGCCGCGCTCCAGGATGGTGGCGGTGTCAATGGGCTGGAAGGCGCCGCTGATGCAGCCGAAGTGGATGAGGCTCGCCGCGCCGATCTTGCTCAGCTTGTCGCAGTCCCAGAGGCAGGCGGTCTCCAACGGCTCCAGCTTCTTCGCGAGCTTCAGTCCCACATGGCGTTCGATGGCGTGCTGCACGGCCGCGATCTTCTCCGGCGGGAAGTCCGTGTCCGCGAGGATCTCGGGCACCTTCGCCGAAGCGTCCTGCGCGTGGGTGTCCTTGCTGGAAGGATCCTTCAACCGCTTCACGCAGTCGTGGAGCCAGCAGGCGGCCTCGACGATGTCCAGGTCCGCGCCCACCAAAGGGCAGAGCCAGCGCGCGGTCTTCACCACGGCGAGCGTGTGCTCGTAGCGGTAGTTGAAGATGGGCTTCTCGCCTTCGGGCGTTTCGTGGGCCTTGCCCCAGAAGCGGATGGAGTCGGCGTCCGAGAACTCCCGGACGGCCTGCTCGCACGCTTCGCGCCAAGGTCTCATGGCCGCTTCGACTCCAGATGGGCTTCCAACGCATCGGCGGTGGCGCGCACTTCCTTGAACATGGGCCGGTCCGTCCAGGGCGCGCAGGCGGCGCTGAGGCGATCAACGAGCGGCTTGAGCCCTTCGGCGGGCGCGAGGCCGACGAGGCGCACGCCCTCCAATGCCATGCGCGCTTCGATGGCGAGCACCTGCTCGAAAGCTTCGACCGCGCGCACCAGCTTGCGCGCGGCGATGGGGCCCATGCTCACATGGTCTTCCTTGCCCGCGCTGGTGGGGATCGTGTCCACGCAAGCCGGATGGGCGAGGCCCTTCAACTCGCTCACGAGGGCCGCGCTCGTCACATGCGCCATCATGAAGCCGCTTTCCAGGCCGCCGTCCTTCGTGAGGAAGGCGGGCAGATCCGAATAGGCCGGATTCACGAGGCGTTCCTGGCGGCGCTCGGAGATGGAGGCGAGGTCGGCCACGGCGATGCAGAGCAGATCCGCGGCGAAGGCCGGATACTGGCCGTGGAAGTTGCCGCCGCTGCGGCTCTCTTCCGTCTCCGTGAAGATCATCGGGTTGTCCGTGGCGCTGTTCAGCTCACGCTCAAGGATCGAACCGGCGAAGTCGAGCGCGTCGCGGCCGACGCCGTGCACCTGGGGCATGCAGCGCAGCGAATAGGCGTCCTGCACGCGGGCGCAGCCTTCGTGACTCTTGGCGATCTCGCTGCTGTCGCCGAGGATCTCGCGCAGGTGCGCGGCGGCGGCGCGCTGGCCGGGGTGCGGGCGCGCGGCGTGGATGCGGTCGTCGAAGGCCGCGCGGGTGCCGCGCAGCGCTTCCAGGGAGAGCGCGCCGATCTCTTCGGCGAGCGGCAGCAGCTCGCGCAGCCGCGTCACCATCAGGCAGGCGAGGCTCGTGATGAGCTGGGTGCCGTTGATGAGCGCGAGGCCTTCCTTGGCCTGGAGCGTGATGGGCGCGAGGCCCGCCTGCTTGAGCGCGTCGCCGCCGGAGACGCGCTTGTCGCCGCTCCAGGCTTCGCCTTCGCCCACGAGGAGCAACGCCACATGGGCGAGGGGCGCGAGGTCGCCGCTGGCGCCGACGCTGCCCTGGCTGGGCACGACAGGCAGGACATCCTTGTTCAGGCATTCGGCGAGGAGCTGGATGGGTTCAGGCCGGATGCCGCTGTAGCCCTTCAGCAGGCAGTTGATGCGCGCGGCCATGAGGGCTCGGGTCTGCGCTTTCGTCAGCGGCTCGCCCACGCCGGCCGCGTGGCTGCGCACGAGGTTGAGCTGGAGCTGCTCCAACTGATCCGGCGCGATGACGACGGTGGCGAACTGGCCGAAGCCCGTGTTGATGCCATAGACTGTGCGGCCCTCTTTCAGGATGCGGTCAATGACGCCGCGATTCTCCGCGACCTTCGCCAGCGCGCCCGCGTCGAGCGAGACCTGCTCCCCCGCGGCGATGCGCGCGAGACCTTCGGCGCTGAGACGGTTTCCATCGAGCTGGATCATGGCTTGAGTCCTAGAGATATTGGGATTCGACGGCGGCTTCTTCAAGGTCCGGACTGGCGGGGCCGCGCTTCACGGGCCGGGGCAGGGAGAGCGCGAGGAGGAAGGCCGCGCCCACCACGCAGGCCGCGACCGTGTAGGGTGACGCGAAGCCCCACTTGGCGAAGATGAGCGTGCCCGCCAGGGGCCCGAGGATGCGGCCCAGGCCCTGCACGGCGCTCATGGCGCCGAAGAGGCTCCCCTGGTGCTCGGCGGGCGTGAGCTGGGAGGCGAGGGCTTGGGTCGCCGTGGCGTTCATGCCGCTGCCCCAGGCGAGCGGGATCATCATCAGCAGGAAGGGCCACTTCCACGGCAGGGTGGGCAGGAAGGGCAGGGCGCAGGCCATGAGGATCAGGCCCGTCCAGATGGCCGCGCGCTCGGGCACGCGCTTGGCGACCACGCGCACGAGACCGCCCTGATAGAGCACGATGAGGATGCCGATGAAGGCGAAGAGGTAGCCGACTTCCTTCTGGCCGAAGGAGAAGCGTTCCGCCGCGAGCAGCGAGAAGGTGCCTTCCATCATCGCGAAGCCGCTCATGGCGAGCAGGGCGATGAGAAGGAGCTGGGGCATGCCCTTCGTCTTCACCGCGAGGGCGAGGGCGTGGCCGCGTCCTTCCCCCTTTCGAGAAGGGGCCTGAGCCTTGGCGCGCAGTTCGGGCGTGAGCGTCTCCGGCAACCAGAGGATCACCAGCAGCGAGGCGAGGAAGCTCAGGCCCGCCGCGACGAGGAAGGGCAGGTGCCAACCGTGATTCTGAAGCAAGGAGACGCCCAGCGCGGAGCCCGCCAGCACGCCCGCCAGCGCGGGACCGAGGACGAAGCCGAGGCCGAAGGCTGCGCCGATCATGCCCAGCACCTTGGAGCGCTCCTCTGGCTTCGACCCATCCGCCATGGCGGCCTGAGCCACCGCGATGTTGCCGCCGGTGACGCCATCCACGATGCGCGCCAGGATCACCCATTCCAGCCGCATGGTGAGCGCCATGAGCAGGTAGGCGAGCGCCGAGCCCAGCAGCGAGATCCACAGCACGGGCCGCCGTCCGGTGCGGTCCGAGACGCGTCCGAGGATGGGCGTCGCGATGAACTGCATGATGGAGAAGCTGACGAAGACGACGCCCGCCCAGAACGCGCCGGGGCTCGCGAGGTGCATCCAGCCCGTGACGGCGTTCGTCCAATGGTTCGCGGAGTTCGCCGCCACCTGCTCCGCGTAGAGCGGCAGGATCGGGATGACGATGCCAAAGCCCAGCAGGTCCACGAAAACGGTGAGGAAGATGGCGAGGCGGGCTTTCTTGGCATCCATGGGTGGCGCTCCAACGGATCAGTTTACAGGCGTCGGGCGTCGGGCGTCAGACTTCAGGCCTCCATGCAGGGCTGGCGGCCTATTCTTGGCTGTTCAACCCGCAGAGAGACCCGACGCCTGATGTCCGATGCCTGACGCCTGGTTTCACGCCCAGCGGAAGCGCTTCACCGCGATGCCGAAGAAGATGACCGTCCACGCGGCGACGAGGCCGAGGCCGATCATCTGGCCGTTGAGGCCCGCGCCGTCGTTGAACACCGCCCGCAGCGCCTTCAGGAACGGCGAGAGGGGCAGCACGAAGGCCGCGTTCTGGAGCCATTTCGGCGCGGCGTCCAAGGTGAAGTAGACGCCGCTGAGGAACATGAGCGGGAAGAACACGAGATTCGAGATGGCGCCGTAGGTCTCGGAGGTCTCCGCGAAACTCGTGAGCGCGAAGCCCAGCGCCATGAAGCAGGCCGTGCCAAGCGCCATGATGAGCGTGAGCAGCAGGTAGGAGCCCTGATTGTGGATCTTGAAGAAGAGGACGCCCGCCACGATGAGCACCGCCGACTGGAGCAGCACCACCGTGAGCCGGTGCAGGATCTGGCCCATGAGGAAGACCCACTTGGGCAGCGGCGTGACGGCGAGGCGGCGGAACTTGCCCTTCTCGCGGTAGCTCACGATCACCATGCCCACCGCGAAGAGGCCCATGCTCATCAGGTTCAGGCCCAGCAAGCCCGGAAGTAGGAAGGCCGCGTAGTTCGTCTCGTGCGCGTGGCCGGGGCTCTCCACCGAGACGGGGATGCGCTCGGGCAGCGGGCCGCCCTTCAGCACCGCCTGGGACATGAGGAAGGCCTGCTGGACGACCTGCGCGGTCATCTGGCCTTGGGCGACGAGGTAGCTGTTCACTTTCATCTGGAAGCCATCCGCCGTCGGCTCCAGTTGCACGGCGGTCTCGCCCTTCTGCCACTTGGCTTCGGCTTCGGCCGCGGCCATGGGCTCGAGCTTCACGGGGAAATGGGCGAGCGTGTCGAGCATCGCCTGATTTCGGGCCTGGTCCTTCGCCTGGACCACGGCGGGCTGCACCCACACCACGGGCATCTTCGGATCGTTGCCGCCCCGAAAGATGAGCCCGAAGCCGAGCAGCATCAGGACCGGAAAGAGGAAGGTCCAGAACATCGCGCCTCTATCGCGGACATAGAGCGTCCACTCCATCTTGAATTGGCGCCAGAGAAGGCCAAGAGAAGAATTTGAACCACGGAGACTCAGAGGCTCGGAGTTTTTCATAACACCATCCGTTGAATGCCATCCTTGATGAGTGGCACATGGAAGTTGATGAGCAGGCCGACGGGCTTGTTCGCGAGCCTGAGGTAGCTCAGGAGCTGGGCCTTATGGACGGGGAGGACCCTTTCGACGGCCTTCAATTCGACCACGATGACATCCTCGACCAGCAGGTCTAGGCGCAGGCCGGAATCGAAGCGTTGGTCGTCATATTCGATCGGCAGTTCAAGCTGGCGTGCGACTTTCAACCCACGCTTTTCCAGTTCGTGAACCAGGCAGATCTCATACACGCTCTCAAGGAGCCCTGGTCCTAACAGAGAATGGACCTTGAAGGCCGCGTCAACGATCCCGCCCGTGAGGTCATTGACCTCATCCGGCAGGGACCTTCTCTGCGTCTCCGTGTCTCCGTGGTTCATCTTTATTCTCAATCCCTCAGGCTGCGGCCGGTGCGGTGGAGGAAGACATCCTCAAGCGTCGCGCGGCGGATGTGGACTTGCTGGTAAGCGGTGCCGGTGGCTTCGGCGGATTCCAGAAGCTTGGGCAGGATGGATTTGGGATCAGAGGCGGGGATTTCCCAACGGTCCTCGCGGGCCTCCACGGCCGAGCCGAGGCGCGAAGCGAACGCGGTCGAGTCCGGCGCGGCACCGTCGAAGCTCAGCTCCACCACGCTGGGCAGGCCCAGATCCGCGATGAGGCTCGCGGGCGTGCCGCGGGCGATGACTTTGCCGTGGTCCACGATGGCGAGGCGGTCGCAGAGCGCTTCGGCTTCGTCCATGTAGTGGGTCGTGAGCACGACCGTGCGGCCTTCGGCCTTCATGCGCCGCACCACTTCCCAAAGCCCGCGCCGGGCCTGGGGATCGAGGCCTGTTGTTGGCTCGTCCAAGAACACGATTTCCGGATCGTTCACGAGCGCGAGGGCCAACGCCAGGCGCTGCATCTGACCGCCTGAAAGCGTGATGTGGTAGGCGTCAGCCTTTTCCTGGAGCTGCACGAGGTCCAGCAACTCATCGGTGCCGCGGCGCTTGGGGTAGTAGCCGCCGAGCAGGTTGAGCGCCTCCCGGGGCGTGATCTTGTTGAAGAGGCTCGTGGCCTGGAGCTGCACGCCGATGCGTGTGCGGATCTCCTGCCCGTGCTTCTTCCAATCCAGACCCAGCACGCGGATCTCGCCGGCGTCGGGTTGCTGGAGGCCTTCGACCATCTCCAGCGTCGTCGTCTTGCCCGCGCCGTTGGGGCCGAGGAGGCCGAAGACCTCGCCGCGGCGCACCTCCAGATCCACGCCATCCACCGCCACCACTTTGGGGAAGGCCTTGCGCAGGCCGCTGATCTCAAGGGCGAGCTCGCTCATGGGAAACCTCAAGGCACCATGGTGACAGCCCTCGGAGTTCGCCTTCGACCAGATCGGCGAACGGTGGACCCTGGCAGGTGAACGCTAGGTGCTGGCCTCCGAGTTGACGGGGCGCCCGCGCCAGGTCCATGCTCAGGCCGCGCCGGAGGCTTTCATGGACGCGTCATCTCTCCCCGCTGGATTCCCGGGAACCGTGAGCGGCGCGCTCAAGCAGCTCGCGGACGAAGGCTACACCGCCGACTTCTCGGCCCGCCCGGGCGCGGTCCACTGCATCGCCTGCGGGAAGGAGCATTCGGCCGAAGGCGCGCTCGTGGAGAAGGTTCATCGCTTCGAAGGCGCCAGCGATCCCGACGACCAGGCCCTCGTGCTGGGCCTCCTCTGTCCCACCTGCGGCGCGAAGGGCGTGCTCGTGACGGGCTACGGGCCGAGCACGGACCCGGATCAGGTGAGCCTGATCCTGTCGCTCACGGATGGCCGCCGGTAGCTCAGATGTTCCAGACGCGCCAGGCGGGATGCGAGGCCTTCAACCCGACGATGGCCGCGTCGCGATCCGGGGATGAGGCGTAGCGCGCGGCCCAGGCGCTGCCGCTGCCGCAGAGCAGGGGCTCGCAGCCGGTTTGGAGAAGCGCTTCGCGCACTTCCGAAAGCGGAGGGCAGACCCAAATCGCCGCGCCGGTGAGGTCATTGCGCCAAGGCGGCGTCGAACCTTCCGCGAGACTGGGGCAGGGTTCCGGCAAGGGATAGCCCACTTGGGAGAGCCCGCGGTAGACCGAAGGCGTCGCCACATGGAGGCCCGGATACACGATGAGCATCGGCTCCAGCGGAATGGGCCGCAGCGGAATCACGCGCTCGCCGCGACCGAGGCCCAGCACGGTGCCACCGAGGAGGAAGAGCGGCACATCGGAGCCGAGCCGCGCCGCGAGCGCGAGCATCCGCGTGTCGTCGAGGTCGAGTGCGAAGAGGTCGCGGCCCAGTCTCAGCGCCGCCGCCGCGTCGCTGCTGCCGCCGCCGAGGCCCGCGCCATGGGGGATGCGCTTCACGAGCCGCAGGTTCGCGGGCAGCGCGCGCTTCGCCTCCGCCTCCAGCAGGCGCCAGGCGCGGATCACGAGGTTCGATTCATCCGCGACGAGCCCATCGCCGAAGGGGCCTTCGATGGCGAGGGTGAGTTCCGAAGCGGGCTCCGCCTCCAGCGTGTCTTCCAGATCCGCGATGCCGGAGAGCACCGTCGTCACCAGCTCCAGATCGTGAAACCCATCCGCGCGCCGCCCCAGCACCGCGAGGAAGCGGTTCAGCTTGGCGGGGGCCTGGACGGCATGGGGCATGCCTTCCAGGCTACAGGCGTCAGGCGTCCGGCGTTGGGCCTATGTGCGAAGGTGGCGCCTGTGAACCGTCTGATCACCCTGCGGAGAGCGGTAATCTGCACTCATGCCCATTTCCGACGGCTACCGCCTTTCGTTCGATCCCGCCGAGCTTCAGCTCGACGCGATCCACGCCTACCTCCAGCGCAGCTACTGGTCGCCGGGCATCCCGAAGGAGACCGTCGCGAAGGCGATTCAGCACAGCCTCTGCATTGGCGCCTACGCGCCGGACGGCGCCCAGGTGGGCTTCGCGCGTCTCGCCACGGACCATGCCACCTTCGGCTACCTCGCCGATGTCTATGTGCTCGAAGCGCACCGCGGCAAGGGCCTCAGCCGCGCCATGGTGGAAGCGCTTCTCGCGCTGCCGGAGGTCCAAGGCTTCCGCCGCCTCCTGCTCGCCACCCGCGACGCCCACGGCCTCTACGAGAAGCTTGGCTTCGAGTCCGTCACCGACCCGAAGCCGTTCATGCAGATTGTGAGAAAGGACATCTACGGGCTTTAGGCTTTCGGCCTTTGGCTTTTGCTGGCGCCGACCCACGCATGACTCGCCGAGCTAAAGCCCAAAGCCAAGAGCCAAAGGCCCAGCCTACAGCCCACCCTCCCGCTCGAATTCCGGATCAGGAATCGAAAGGATCTCCGGGCCATCCGCGGTGATGGCGATGTCGTGCTCGAACTGGGCGGTGAGGCCGCCGTCCTTGGTGTGGACGGTCCAGCCGTCGGCTTCGACGACGCAGGCGTGGCTCCCGGTGCAGAGGATGGGCTCGATGGTGATGGCCATGCCGGGCTCGAAGCGGAAGCCGGTGCCGGGGCGCTGGTCGGCACTCCTCCAGGAGGCTCAGAGTTTCTTGCAGCCTTCCAGCTTCGCCAAGGTGGCGTCGAAGGTGGCCAGTGGCGTCGCCGAAGCGGCCTTCACGGTCTCCAGGATGAAGCAGTCCGCGAAGTCCGCTTTGGAGTCCCGCCAGGTCTTCAGGGCGGCCTCCAGGGTGGCGGGCTGCTCCAGGTCCAGCTCCACCATCTCCAGCAGCGCCTCCACCACCTGGATCACTTTGGCCTTGTCCAGCCCGTAGCGGCTCATCAGAACCCAGGCCAGCTCCAGCACGGAAAGCTGCGTCACCAGCACCGGCTGGTGCTTGCTGACGAAGGCGTGCGCTTTCTCGAACTGGGCGGCGTCATCCCGGGTCACCAGGCGCACCAGGACATTCGTGTCGAGGGCGGCCATCGCCTCAGCCCTTCTTGCCCAGCCGCTTCATCCGGGACTCCAGGAGCTCGTGCCGCGCCTCCCGCAGTTCCTCGTCCGAGAGGTGGACGGCGGGCTTCCCCACCACCTGGTGCAGCTCCGCCAGCGTGACCCGCTTGGGCCGGACCACATATTCCCCGTTCGGCTTCCGGTCCCAGATCAGCTCCGTTCCGGGCCGGATTCCCATGTCCCGCCGCACTTCCACCGGGACGGAAATCTGGCCTTGGCTCGTGACTTTGGATGTGGCGATTTGCATGGCACGCTCCACATTACCAATGGTAATCCCAATCGTATCCCGCGCAAGACCCTCTCACGCGCTTGATTCTCCTGGCGGGCCGGAGCCGAGCCATCCGCTTCAGGCTCCATCCTCCAGCTCAAACTCCGGATCGGGGATGCTCAGGATCTCTGGGCCGTCGGCGGTGATGGCGATGTCGTGCTCGAACTGGGCGGTGAGGCCGCCGTCCTTGGTGTGGACGGTCCAGCCGTCGGCTTCGACGACGCAGGCGTGGCTCCCGGTGCAGAGGATGGGCTCGATGGTGATGGCCATGCCGGGCTCGAAGCGGAAGCCGGTGCCGGGGCGCTGGTCGGCGTAGACCACCTGCGGATCCTCGTGCAGGTCGCGGCCGATGCCGTGGCCGATGTATTCGCGCACGACGGAGTAGCCGCGCTCCTCGGCGAACTTCTGCACCGCCGTCGCCATGTCGCCGAGGCGGTTGCCGGGGCGGCAATGTTCGATGCCCACATACATGGCGAGTTGCGCGGCCTGCATGAGGTCCCGAGCCTGCTCGCTGACCTTGCCCACGCCGACCGTGAGGCAGGTGTCGCCGTGGTAGCCGTCCAGCTTGCAGCCGCAATCAATGCTGATGATGTCGCCTTCCTGAAGCACATACTTCGTCGGGATGCCGTGGACGACCTTGTCGTTGACGCTCGTGCAGAGCGTGCCGGGGAAGCCGTGGTAGCCCTTGAAATTCGGGACGGCGCCCTGCTGGCGGATGTAGGTCTCGGCCAGCTTGTCCAGCTCCAGCAGGCTCACGCCCGGTTTCGCCGCCCGCGCCGCCACCCGCAGCGCGTTCGCCGCGATGCGCGCCGCCTGCCGCATCTTCTCGATCTCGCGGCGGCTCTTGTAGCGGATCTGTTCGCGGATCAGGACCAAGGGGCCTCCGGCACCAGTTTATCGGGCCTCGGGCCTCGGACCACGGGCCAAAGGGAAGTTTTCCCGGGGCCCGAGGTCCGCGGCCCGAGGCCCTGATAGCGTGAACCATGGCCTACGCGCGCAACGACTGGGATTGGCTGGAGGCCGAGTGGGCCTTCCACCTGCATGGGCGTAGCGCGTTTTTGTCGCGGGAGGATTTCGCGACGCTCCAGGGCTGGGAGGGCGAGGGCGTGCCGCCGGACGCGGTGGTGGCGGCGATGGAGGCCTACTTCGCGCGGCGGGCCAAGCGGGCGCGACCCCGCGCCTTCGTCGCGGTATCCCATATCGAGAAGGATGTGGCGAAGGTGATGAAGCTCCGGACCGCGCTGGCCAAGGCTGGCGACGCGCCGGCGCTGGGGGGCTGGGAGCAGGTGAAGGAGCCGCTGCGTTCCGATGGCGCGGCCCGCGCGGCCTTCGAAGCGTGGCGCCGCGCCCAGGCGGCGCTGCCGCTGCCGAATTCGGCGGCCTTTCTGGAAGCCTTCGACGCCGAGCGCGCGGCCTTCGGGGCGTTGCTCGAAAAGGCCGAGGTCGCGCTGGGGCCTGGGGCCGAAGCCATGCGCGCCGGTCTGCGCGAACGCCTGCTGGACGCGAAGATCGCCGAAGATGGCCTCGTCTGGCGCCGCGCCTGGGCGCACCACTGGGCCAAGCTGGTGGCGGAGGCCTGGGGCCTGCCCAACGAGAGCTGAAGGCGAAGGGGAGGGCGGTCTAGACTGGGAGTTTGGGACCCGCCATGACTGACGCCGCGCTCGAACCTGAATTCCGCTTCGGCGAGGGCCGCATCAGCGGCGCCATCGGGCTCTTCCTGGGGGTCGTCGCCTTTGGCGGCGTGCTCTGTTTCTGGTTTCCGAGCCTGCTCACTTCGCCGGACGCGCGCGCCCTCTACGCCGCGCACCTTGGCGTGTTCCGGGCCATCCTCCAGGCCGCGCTGGTGGGCGCCTTCTTCTTCGGCGCGCTGAGCCTCGCCTGGAGCAAATCGAAGAAGCAGGGATGCGTCGCGCTCCTGCTCGCGGTCGCCGCGGCCCTCATGGGTGGCGCCCAGGCCAAGGTGGGCGTGGTGGAGAGCCGACCCTTCTACTTCGGCGTGGACTATTTCCTGCTCGAACTGCTGGCGCTGAGTCTCGTCTTCATTCCGCTGGAGCGTCTCTTCGCGCGCGTCCCTGCGCAAAAAGTCCTGCGCGCCGACTGGTGGCTGGACATGAAGCACTTCCTCATCGGCCATGTGGGCGTGCAGGTGGTGTCCTTCCTCATCGCCCTGCCGGCCCACCTCTTCTTCAAGTGGGCCGTGAGCCCGGTCTTCCAAGGCAAAGTCGCGGCCCAACCCTTCTGGCTCCAGGTGGTGGAGCTGCTCTTCCTCATTGATTTCATCAACTACTGGATCCATGTCGCCTTCCACAAAGTGCCCTGGCTTTGGAAATTCCACGCGGTGCATCACAGCCCCGAGCACATGGATTGGCTCGCGGGGTCGCGCAGCCATTTGGTGGACACGGTGGCGAACCGCGCGCTGCCCTATGCGCTCATCTTCCTCATGGGCTTCGCGCCCGGGCCGTTGTTGGTCTACATCAGCTTCGTCTCCTTCCAGGCCGTATTCATCCATGCCAATGTGCGCTGGACCTTCCCCGGCCTGCGCTGGGTGATCGCGACGCCGGAGTTCCACCACTGGCACCACTGCAAGGACGCCGAAGGCATTGACACCAACTTCGCCGTCTTCCTGCCGCTCTACGACTGGCTCTTCCGCACCGCCCACATGCCGGGGCATTGGCCGAAGGAACTGGGCGTGAGCGGCGAGACGCTGCCCCAGACCTACCTGGGCCAGATGGCCTACCCCTTCAAGGGCGGCGCATGAGCGCTTCGCCGCTGGACGCCTGGAAGGCGCAGGTCGAGAAGCCTGATGAAGGCTTCTTCGCCGCGCTGGCCGCGCAGGTCCGCGAATCCGACGGCGCGCGGGACGCGGCGCGGGAGGCCATCAAGCACCTCGTTCCCCGCATCGGCTGGGAGACCTACCTGCCTCATGTGCCCCACGGCCTGCTTGGCCTTGGCGCCGTCTTCCGCCTTCGACCGTTGTTGAAGGAAAGCAGCTTCCACCGCGTTCTCGCGACCCAGCTCCACGCCTTCGCGCACGAGGGGCGGCGCCTGAAAGCCTGGGAGGTTTCGAAGGGCTCGGGTCATTGGCCGAATGTGGAGATGGCGCTCGCGAAGCATCTTCCGACGCTCGCCTATGGCGAGATGCAGGGCGTGGAGACGCCGGAGGAATCGGACTTCCGCCGCGTCGGCGGCGCCATCGCCCACGACATGGCCAACATGGGCCACAAGGCGGTGATGGCGCACCGGCTGCGGGAGCTGTTCGTCGAGCTGGACCGCCCCAAGGCGACCGGACGAAGGTTGCTCGGCATCAGCGCCTGGCTCGCGGCGTCGGAGCCGGAGGATCGCTTTTGGGCCAAGCGCGGCGCGGCGCGGCTTGGGGATGGCTTCGCCGTTTCGGAAACAGGCGATCCGCTCCCCGACGAAGCCGTGCGCGAGATCTGCGACCTCGGCCTCGTGGAGTTGCTCAACGCCTTCACCGCGCGGATCAAAGCAGGGGCTTCGCGGGCCGCGCTGCTGGACGCGCTGGTGCGCGCCGCCAGCGAAAGGCAGTTGGATGCGCGGCGGGACTTGGAAGGCAAGACGAGCTGGGTGTTCGCCTACCTCGCCACGCTCGCCGCCGATCACGGCGCGGATGCGCTTGCCTGGTGTCAGGGCGCGGCGCTGGTGAACCTCTTCCCCACCGATGAAGCTGAAGGCCGCATCCAAGCCACGCTCAATGTGGCGCCGAGCGAGGCCGCGCTCGCGGACGCCATCCTCGACGCTGAGCCGGAGCGGGCCATGGGCCTCGCGGAGGCGCTGGACGCGGACGCGGCCCTGCGCGCCCTCGCCGAGGCCGCCAGCCAGAACGATCCGGCCTTCAACCACAGCCACCACCTGCTGGCCGTAGCCGCCGCCGTCGACCTCGCGCCGAAAGTGGGTGAAGCCGCTCGCCGCGCCCTCCTCGCCGCCGTCGCCAAAAGCCTCGCCAACAGTCAAGGCTCGGCCGACCTCGGTCGTCGCGCCGATAAGGCGTTGGCCCAGGCCTGACCTCGCTTCTTTCTGCGCCTTCCGCGCGATTCCGCGCCCTCTGCGACCAGCTCACTTGTCCCCGTAATCCGGCCAACTATCCTTCCACTTGGTCTCGAAGAGCAGGGCGGTCTGGATGCTTTCCACTTCCGCGCGGATGGTGAAGGCGTCGAGGGCCAGGTCGCGCAGGTGATCGGTGCCGCGCACGGCCACATGCACCTGGAAGTCCATCGCGCCGGTCACATGGTAGAGGGCGACCACTTCGGGCAGGCCCAGCAGGTGGCGCATGAAGGCGCGGACCTTCTCACGGCTGTGCTGCTTCAGCTTCACGGCGATGAGGGCCTGGAGGCCGATGCCCAGCGCGTCCGGCGCGACGAAGGCGTGGAAGCCGCGGAGCACGCCTTCCTTCGTGAGCCGCTGCACGCGGGCGAGGCAGGACGAGGGCGCGAGCCCCACGCGGGCCGCGAGCTCCTTGTTGGAGAGCCGCGCGTTCTTCTGCAAAAGCGCGAGAATCGCGCGATCGGTTCGGTCCAAGGCCTGTTTCATGGCTCCAATCCGGATTATATTCGATGAACAATAACATGTTCAGAACAAACAATGATGGGGAAGCTCGATTTCCGCCGAGGTGTCCCATGACCCACTCCCGCGACCTCTCCTTCTCCACCCGCGCCGTCCACGCCGGACGGGAGGGCCTGACGGAGCTCGGCGTCCACGCCCTGCCCATTGATCTCAGCAGCACCTACCCGCTGCCCGACCTGGACGAGGGCGGCCGCAGCCTGGAGGCCCAGGCCATGGGCGGCCAGCCCATCGGCTCCTCCGTCTACCAGCGCCTGCACAACCCCACCGTGGCGCGCTTCGAGGGCGCGCTCGCCCAGCTCGAAGGCGCGGATGAGGCGGTCGCCTTCGCCAGCGGCATGGCGGCCTTCACCGCCGTGCTGCTCGCCGCGAAGCAGAAGGGCGGCCATGTGGTCGCCGTGCGCCCGCTCTACGGCGGCAGCGACCACTTGCTCGCTTCGGGTCTTCTCGGATTGGAAGTCACCTGGGCCGAGCCTGGCGCGATCAAGGCCGCGCTTCGCCCGGACACGAGCCTCGTCATCGTCGAGACGCCCGCCAACCCGACCCTGAAGCTGGTGGACATCGCCGCCGTGGTCGCCGAGGCCGGCTCCGTGCCCGTGATGGTGGACAGCACCTTCGCGACGCCCGTGCTGCAGAAGCCCCTGGAGTTGGGCGCGGCCATCGTCATGCACAGCGCGACGAAGTTCCTGGGCGGCCATGGCGATGTGCTCGCGGGCGTCGTCGCCACCCGCGCGGCGTGGGCCTCCGAGATCCGCAAGATCCGCGTCATCACCGGCGCGAACCTGCATCCGCTTTCGGCCTACTTGCTCCACCGCGGCCTGCCCACGCTGAAGGTGCGTGTGGAGGCGGCCCAGGCGGGCGCGGCGTTCCTGGCCGGAAAGCTCGCCCAGCACGCGGCCGTCGCCTCGGTCCACTACCCGGGCCTGAGCGGCTCCAAGCTCGTGGGCACGCAGATGAAGGGCCCCGGCTCCATCCTCGCCTTCGAGTTGAAGGGCGGCTTCGAGGCCGCGTCGGCGCTCATGAAGGAAGTGACGCTCATGACGCCCGCCGTCAGTCTCGGCAGCGTGGACAGCCTCATCCAGCACCCGGCGGCGCTCACGCACCGCGTGGTGGACCCCGCCGCCAAGGCCGAGCACGGCATTGACGAAGGGCTCATCCGCGTGTCCGTCGGTCTCGAAGACCCGGCGGATCTCTGGGCCGATCTGGAAGCCGCGCTGGTCAAAGCCATGGCCGCCGCGGGCGCCTGCTTGAGCTGAATCCCGCTTTTGAGGGCGACCAAGGCGGGGACACAGAGATCACAGAGCAAGCACAGAGGACGCAGTGGAACTGCAATCGCGGGTTCTTCTCTGTGTCCTCTGTTTCCCTCTGCGCCCTCCGTGTCCCGCCTTTGGTCTTTGCACGCCACGGCCCAGTGATCGCGCGACGGCCTAGAAGAATGAGAGTCCCTTGAGGCATGCTTGTCGGGTGCCCGGTGACGCGCCTCAAGATGGACAGATCGCCTTCGTCCTGAAGCTGGGCCGCGCCCTGCAAGCCTACGGCACGCCGGCCCACCGGCTGGAAGAGGCCATGGAAGCGGTGGCGCGACGGCTCGGGCTCGACGCGCAATTCTTCGGCATGCCGACCGGGTTCTTCGCGTCCTTCGGCGAAGGCGCGCGCGGGCGGACTTTCGTGCAGCGGGTGCCGCCTCAGGATGTGGACCTCGCTCGGCTGGATGACACCTACGCCGTCACGGACGCGCTGCTCCGCGGCAAGGTGGATGCGGAAGAAGCTTCCCTGAGGTTGGACGCCATCGCCGCGCGCCAGCCCCGGTTCGGCGACGCCATGGAGATCAGCGCCTTCGCGCTCGTCGCCGCCTGCTTCGGCGTGCTGCTGGGCGGAGGCTGGGGCGAGCTGGGCGCGGCGGCGGTGCTGGGCGCCGCGCTCGGCGCGCTGCACCGCGCCACCTTGCGGGTGCCCGTGCTCGGCCGCCTCTTCCTCGTGCTGGGCGCGCTGATGACGGCCTTCCTCGCGCAAGTCCTCGCCTGGCGCTCAGGCGGCTTCTCGCCCCAGATCGCCATGCTGGCCGGGCTCATCATGCTGTTGCCGGGGCTTTCGCTCACCATCTCGCTGAACGAGCTCGCCACGGGAAACCTCGTGAGCGGTTCGGCCCGTTTCGCCGGAGCCTTGGTGGTGCTGCTCCAGCTCGCCTTCGGCGTCGCGCTCGGCCAGCAATTGGGAGCCTTCCTCCACGCCGCGCCGGGGAGCCTCATCGCGCCGCCATCCTGGCTCCAGTGGCCCTGTCTCATCCTCGCGCCCGTGGCCATCACGGTGCTGCTGAAAGGGCGCCTGCGCAACCTGGGATGGCTCTGGGCCATCGGGCTCCTGTCCTACGGCGCGACGCTGCTGGGCTCGCGCCTCTTCGGTCCCGAGACGGGGCTCGGGCTGGGCGCGCTGGTGGCGGGCCTGGGCAGCAACGCCTTCTCCCGCCTGCGGCGGCGCCCCTCGCTCATCGCGCTGCTGCCCACCCTCTTCCTCCTCGCGCCGGGCAGCGTGGGCATGCGGAGTTTCTCCTTCCTCGCGAAGAACGATGTCTACTCCGGCATGGACGCCGCGTTCCACACCGCCTTCCTCGCCTTCGCCCTGGTGACGGGCCTGCTCATCGCCAACGCCGCGCTGCCGCCGAGGCGCTCGCTGTAGGCCTTCAGGCCTGCCACCCAAGCTCGTACCGATGGCGGAAGCCTTCGGAAGGCGGATGGTGGATCACGCTCGTCGCGCCGCCGCCGGTCAACTCCAGCGCGCGGTTCAGCCATTGGGGGACGGAGTGGGTGTACCACTCGGGGAACATGCCATCCGCCCAGATGGAGATGGCCGCGTAGCCATCCGTGATGTCATCAAGGCGCACCGCGCCGCCGCGGTAGTTGAACTTGAAGATGGTGGGGCTCTGATGGATGAGGGTCTTCGGCGTGAGGAGCTTGAGGATCCAGGCGTGGACGACGGTGAGCTGCTCATCGGTCGTGGAGCGGATGCGCGCCACCGCGCCCGCTTCGCCCGCGAGCGCCGTGTGCGCGGTGACGATCTCATTCACGCGAGCCGTCTCGACCCAGGAGAAGGAGCCGGGCATCTGCCGAAAGGTCTCGCGGCCCATGGGGGAGAGCCCATCCACCAAATCGTCCCAGGCGGTGCCGCCGCGACGCATCATGTCCTTGTGCAGGCCCCGGAGCAGGGAGGCGCGCACATGGGTGATGGTGGCTTCGTCGCGGGAAGGTTTGGGCGGGCGCGGATCGTCCATTTGGGCTCCAAGATAACGCTGGTCGGCCTGAGGGAATAGGATCTGGTATCCCTTGAAGATGACGGAATCCGCTTCGCAGGAACGAGATCAGGGCCGCAATCATGGAATTGACCTCCTGCGCGGGCTTTCGATCCTGTTGGTGGTGCTGCACCACACGGGCCTGCGCATCCCGCTGAAGAAGACGGCGCTCGGAGGTTTCTTGCCGGGCTGGTTGCTCGGCGGGCTGAATTGGAACGGCTATGAGGCGGTCTTCGTATTCTTCGTGATCTCAGGCTTTCTCATCACGGGCAACGCGTTGCGCCGCTGGGGTCCGCTGGCGGAGATCCGGCCGCGTCCCTTCTACGCCCGCCGCTTCGCGCGCATCGCGCCCTTGCTCGTGGCGCTGGTGGCGGTCCTGAGCCTGCTCCACCTGCTGCGCGTCCAGGACTACACCATCCATGGGCAGGGCCAGTCGCTGCCCGGCGCGGTCGTCGCGGCCTTCGGGCTCCACCTGAATTGGTACGAGGGCGTGAAGGGCTACCTGCCCGGGAGTTGGGATGTGCTGTGGTCCCTGTCCATCGAGGAGGTGTTCTACCTGGCCTTTCCGCTGGTGTGTCTGCTGACGCGGCGGAAGGCCATCCTCGTTCCGCTGCTCCTCTTGCTCGCGCTGTCGCTGCCCTGGACCCACGCGGCGCTGAAGGGCAATGAGATCTGGCAGGAGAAGGCCTACCTGCCCGGCATGGCCGCCATCGCCCTCGGCGTGCTGGGGGCGATCCTCGCGGAAGCCTGGCGGAATCCCACGCAGCGTCAGATTCGCTTGCTCGGTTGGGCCGGCGCCTTCGGCCTCGCCGCCGTGTTCTTCGCGGGGGCTTCCGTGTGGCATCTGCTCAAGGATGGCTACCTGCTGCTGCTCTGCTGCTCCGCCCTGGCGCTTTGCCTCGCCGCCGATAAGCGCCCGATCCGCGCGGCGCGCGGGCTCGGTTGGCTGCGCGCCTGGGGCCGCCTCAGCTACGAGATCTACCTCACCCACATGTTCGTCGTGTTCGCAGTGGTGCGCCTCTACCGTGCCACAAGCGGCGACCTTCGCACCGCCTGGCTCTGGTACCTGCCCATCTTCGCGCTCTGCTGGCTCCTCGGCCTTGCCGTGGAGCGAGGCCTCTCCGGACCTTGCGAGCGTTGGCTGAAGGCGAGGCTGCTGGGGTGAGACCCGTTCACGCCTCATCACTATGAAGGTGGTTCTCGGTTTGATGTAATCTGTGGACTCACTCTGGAGGTTCTCTTGAAGTTCACTTTACGCGAAGCCCTGCTTGGGGCAGCAGCCGCCTTGTGTGTCGGATGCGTTCCGACGACCTTTATCCAAGCTCCACTGCAGCGTCCTCAAGCCGACGCGGGTCGCCTATACGATGCGCATGCCGCGAGCGTCACGGTCACGGTGAAGGACGAGCGTCCCGCCGATTCCTTCTTGGGAGGCGGCATTCTTGGCCCGAATTCGGACAAGGGCGAAGGAATATTCTTGGCCTACCAGCCCGAGACGCCGGATCAACTCAGGGAATACATGGAGGGATCCGCCAAGGCTGCGCTTGACGCGTTCAATTTCACTTCAGGTCCAGCCTACTCCCTGGAGGTGAGGCTGAAGGCTGCCCGCATCGACATGTATCGCTATTCCGGCTTCTCTCCCATGAATTGCATCGGCTACATGGACATCGAAACCGCGGTCAAGGGACCTGATGGGCAGGAGAAGGCGAAGGAATTCAAGCTCACCTACTACGAGAATACGACCCCCGCAATGAGTATGAAGGAAGTCGTGGAAGAGGCCGTGAGTCGCATCTACCACCAAGCGGTGATGGAGTCGGTTGTGTCCACGCTTCAGACCCAGTTCCCTGGCGTGGCGGATCCCAAGGCCCTGGCGAGGACCATGTCCACGGTGAAGACCAGCCCCAACGAAATCGCTGCGCGGGAACTGGTTTTCCTTGTGGGGCTCACGGGGCGTGAGGACCAAGCCACCAAAGATGGAATGGTCGCTCTATTTCGCACTGCCAAGGAGCAGCGAGTCCGAGAAGGCGCCCTTGAGGCGGTGGGCATGCTCGGGGTCACGAGCCAGACCAGCGATATCCAGGGGGTGCTCTCCGGCAAGCAGAAGATCGGGGACTGGGACAAGGACGACACCGAAGAGGTCTGGTATATGCTCAAATCGCTTCACCTTCTCGGCACTCCCGATCTGGCCCACCAGATTCCGGTTAGCGACAAGCTGAATGGCGGCGCTCGGCTGAAGACTTTGGTGGACTTCATGGACAACGGCCAGATCCCCGCTCTGAGTGAGAAGGAGAAGCAGGGTCTAGAAGGCCTGCGCAAGAACGCGAAGTAGATCCAATGCGGAAAAGGGAAGGGCGGTGACTGAGCACCGCCCTTTCCATTGATGCCTTTCCCGTGGGATTCAGAGAGCTGGCACGGGTTTCTCGCCGCGGTAGTCGTAGAAGCCGCGGCCGTTCTTCTTGCCCATCCAGCCCGCGTCCACGAGCTTCTTGAGCAGCGGGCAGGGGCGGTACTTGGGATCGCCCAGGCCCTCGTGCAGCACATTGAGGATGAAGAGGCAGGTGTCGAGGCCGATGAAGTCCGCGAGCGTCAGCGGGCCCATGGGGTGGTTCATGCCGAGCTTCATGATGCCGTCAATGGCCTCGACCTCCGCGACGCCCTCGTAGAGCGCGTAGATGGCCTCGTTGATCATGGGCAGCAGCACGCGGTTGGAGACGAAGCCGGGGAAGTCGTTGCAGGCGATGGGCGTCTTGCCCAGCTTCTTTGAGAGTTCCATCACGGTGCCGTAGGTGGCGTCGGAAGTGGCCAGGCCGCGGATGACCTCGATGAGCTGCATGACCGGCACGGGGTTCATGAAGTGCATGCCGATGAAGGCCTCGGGGCGCTTCGTCACGGCCGCGAGCTTGGTGATGGAGATGGAGCTGGTGTTGGAGGCGAGGATGACGCCGGGCTTGCAGACGCGGTCGAGCGTCTCGAAGAGCTGCTTCTTCACTTCCCAGCGCTCGGTGGCGGCCTCCACGACGAAGTCGCAGCCCGCGAGATCTTCGAGGCTCGTGGTCGTCTTCACGCGGCCGAGGATGGCGGCCTTCTCGTCCGCGCTCATCTTGCCCTTGTCCACGCCCCGCTGAAGGTTCTTGTCAATGGTCGCGATGCCCTTGGCGGCGAAGTCGGCGGAGATGTCCTGCATGAGCACGCTGAAACCGGCCGCCGCGAAGACATGGGCGATGCCGTTGCCCATCTGCCCCGCGCCGATGACGCCGATGGTCTTGATCTGGTCCATGGGTTCCTCCGAACCCTTCATTCTAGCGAGCCCAGGGCGAAAAGCGTTCTTCGCGCCTTCGCGGTTCACACTAGAATCGTGGGATCCCCGGAGATACCATGGCCGCTTCCAAGAACCGCGTTGACTGGGCGTTGCTCATGCTCCGCGTCGCGGTGGGCGCGAGCTTGCTGCTGCATGCGATCCCCGAGTTGCGGAGCGGCGGCGCCAGTTTCCATCACGCCGCGCAATTGGGCGGCGCGTTGGCGCAGGCCATCGGCGGCGTGTTGATCTTGCTGGGATTGTTTCAGCCGATCGTCTGCCTCGTCCTCGTCGTCATCCTCGCGGTGCCGGTGGTGGATGGATGGATCCACGGCGGGGCCGCGCTGGGCCACCTCGATCTTCTGCTCCGCATCCTCACCGTTGGGGCCTGCGGTCTGGGCGGGTCGGGCAAGTGGGGGCTCGGGAAGTAGCGGCTAGGGGATCAGCTCCACATCCTTGGGCTTCCGCGGTTCGGCGATCCAGGCCACGAGCACGCTGATGAAGTAGAGGCCCAGCAGCACGGCGCTGAAGAAGATGGTCGTCACGACCACATCGCCCGGCGTCATGAAGGCGGACACGAAGACGATGATGACCGTGGCGTGGCGCCAGTATTTCAGCATCCAGCGCGCCGTCACGAGCCGGAAGCGGGATAGGAAATAGAACAGCACCGGCAGTTCGAACATGACGCCGGTCATGATCGTGGTGCCAAGGAAGAGGTCCAGGTATTCCTCGATGTGCAGGTTCGCCCGTAGGCCCGCCTGGGCCGCTTCCTGGAAGAGGATGTCGCCGAGGAACTTGAAGGCCTGGAAGTACGCGAACACCACGCCGAGCAGGAAGCAGGCGCTCGTGATGAACACGAAGGGCAGCACCATCCGCCGTTCCTTCGGCATGAGCCCGGGGCGGATGAAGGCCCAGAGCTGGTAGAACACCACCGGCGCGGCGAGGAACACCGCCGCCCAGAAACTCAAGCGCATGAGGCTGAAGAAGGGTTCCGTCAGGCTCGTGAAGGCCCAGGGCTGCAGGCTCGCGATGGGCTGGTGCGTCTGCCGCGCCATCGCTTCCAGGAAGGGCTGTTGGGCGATGGCCCAGAGCTTGAAGCGCATGGGCGCGATGGGCGCGTGATGGAACAGGAATTCGGGGATGCCGAAGGGGTACCCGTAGGTGAAGCCGAAGGCCAGCACCACCGCGAGGATGATGCGGAAGAGCCGCACCCGCAGTTCCTGCAGGTGCTCCCAGAAGCTCATGTGGCTGGGGGCGTTCTCCGTCTCGCTCATCGCGGAAGGCGGGCCTTGCCTACTTCTTGTCCGCGCTCTTGTCGGCGGTGACCTCGTCCTTGACGGAGTCCGTCAATTCCTTGCTGGCCTTCTTGAACTCCTGGATGCCCTTGCCGAGGCTCTTGCCGAGCTCGGGCAGGCGCGAAGGTCCAAAGAAGAGCAGCAGCACGGCGCCGATGAGGAGCAGTTCGCCGAATCCGAGATTGCCCATGGGGGACTCCAGAGTGTGAAGGGATGGTCAGGCCGACCGCCGCGCCATCACTCCATTCTAGGAGAGGGCGGAAGCGCCGCGCGGGTTGAGTTTCAGAGCACGGGTTTCCGGCCGATGCTGTGGTAGGTCCAGCCCGCCTTGGCCATGGCTTCGGGACGGAAGAGGTTGCGGCCGTCGAAGAGCGCCTTGGCCTTCATGGCCTTGGCCAGCGCCTCCAGGTCCGCGGCCTTGTACTGGGCCCATTCGGTGGCGATGAGCAGCGCGTCCGCGCCCTCTGCGGCTTCCATGGGATTCGTGGCGTAGGTCACGCGGTCGCCGATCTTGGCTTTCACGGGAGGCATGGCTTCGAAGTCGTGGACGATCACTTCTGCGCCCAGGGCAATGAGGCCGTCAATCAGCTCAAGGGCCATGCTTTCGCGGATGTCATCGGTGTTCGCCTTGAAGGCCAGGCCCCAGAGCGCGAGGCGCTTGCCTTTCAGCGGCGCGGGATCGCCCGCCACGACGCCATAGTGGGCCTTCACCTTCCGGAGCAGCACCAGCTTCTGCTGACGGTTGGCTTCCACCGTGGCGGCCAGCGTGAGCAAGGGCTCGCCATGCTCACGGCCCGTGCGGAGCAAGGCCTGGAGATCCTTGGGGAAGCAGGAGCCGCCGAAGCCCGGGCCGGGATTGAGGAAGGCCGGTCCGATCCGGTGATCGGCGCCGATGGCGACCTTCACATGGTCAATGTCCGCGCCGACGCCTTCCGCGAGGCGCGCCATCTCGTTGATGAAGCTGATGCGCAGCGCGAGCATCGCGTTCGCCGCGTACTTGGTCATCTCCGCCGAAGCCGGATCCATCCGGAACCACTTGCCCTTGGAGGCTTCGAGGAAGGGCGCGTAGAGCGCCTTCATCACCGCTTCGGCGTGGTTCGTGGCGCAACCCACCACGACGCGGTCGGGCTTGAGGAAGTCTTCGATGGCGCTGCCTTCACGGAGGAATTCCGGGTTGGAGACGACCTCGAAGTCGCGATCCGTTTTCTCCGCGATGGCGGCATGCACGCGCGCCGCCGTGCCCACGGGCACCGTGCTCTTGTCCACGACGATGAGCGGCTTGGCGTCCTTGGGGCGCAGCGCCATGGCTTCGCCGATCTGGGCCGCGACCGCGAGGACGAACTTCAGATCCGCGCTGCCATCCTCGCTCTGGGGCGTGCCCACGCAAATGAAGGCCGCGTCCGCGTTGGCGATGCCGTCCTTCAGGTCCGTGGAGAAAGTGAGGTTGCCCGCTTCGAGGTGCTTCTTGAAAAGCTCTTCCAGCCCCGGCTCGAAGATGGGGCATTCGCCCTTCTGGAGTCGGGCGACTTTGGCGGCGTCCACATCCACGCCGAGGATCCAGTTGCCGCCTTCGGCGAAGCAGGCCGCGGCCACGAGACCCACATAGCCCGAGCCGATGACGAGAACCTTCACAGGCGCCTCCCCAGAACGCTCCAGTGTAGCGCGAACGGCTCGGAATCCCAGCTATGATGGGGCTTCGATGGATGGAGGGTCCATGGTCCCGTTGGCGCTGCTGGATGGCGGCATTGATCTCAAGCAGGTGGTGATGCACGCCTCGCCCGTGGCGAAGGCCGTGATCTTGATCCTGCTGGTGTTCTCCATCGGATCGTGGGTGGTGATCGTCCGCAAATGGGCGCTGTACCTGCGCAGCCGCCGGGTCTCCACCACCTTCCGCGCGCTCTTCAAGAAATCCAGCAACTGGCAGGATCTCAAGCAGCAGGCGGACCACTACAAGGTGAGCCCGCTGGTGGGCCTCTTCCTCGCGGGCTACAACGAGCTCACCTACCAGCTCAAGGTGGGCCAGGAAGGCCGCATGCAGATGCGCCGCATGGAGGCGCTGGAGCGGTCGCTGCAGCGGGCTTCGGTCGTCGAGATGGGCCGCCTGGAGCGCAGTCTCGGCATGCTCGCCACCGTCGCGGCGGTGAGCCCCTTCGTCGGCCTCTTCGGCACGGTGTGGGGCATCATTGACGCCTTCCAAAGCATCGGCGCCGTGGGCAACGCGAGCCTCGCCACCGTCGCGCCGGGCATCGCGGACGCGCTCATCGCCACGGCCCTCGGCCTCGTGGCCGCCATCCCCGCCCTCATGGCCTACAACTACTACCAAGGCCAGATGAAGCAGTGGCAGGCCGAGCTGGACGACTACGCGCTGGAATTCCTCACGCTCTCGGAGCGGAATTTCACTTGAGGCTGGAGGCTGGAGGCTGGAGGCCGGAGGACAAGCCGCGCCTGCCGCTGTCCCTCGATTGGGAAGACTGGTACCAGCTCTGCTGTCCGCCTTACGACGCGGCGGACGCGCATGAGCGGTTCGAGGATCGGCTGGAGATCGCCACCGACCTCGCGCTTCAGCTCTGCTCGGATCTCGGCGCGAAGGCGACCTGGTTCTGCCTCGCGGACCAGGCGGCGCGCCATCCGGCCCTGCTGCGCCGCATCGTGGGGCAAGGTCATCGCGTCGGTCTCCACGGGTTGGACCACGCGCGGGCCTTCGCATTCGATCGCGGGACCTTCGTCGCCCGGACGCGAGACGGCAAAGCCCGCATCGAGGATCTCGCGGGCGCGGCGGTGCTCGGCTTCCGCGCGCCGGAGTGGAGCCTGCGAGGCGCGGCGGTGGACTACTGGCGCGAACTCCCGGGCCTCGGCTTCACCTTCGATTCCAGCCGCGCGCCGCTGAAGGTGCTGGGCGATCCGAGCTGGCCCACGCGGCCCCATCGGCTTTCCGGGGACTTGTGGGAGTTGCCGCCCGCGACCATGCGCCTGCTGGCGTGGCGCGTGCCGCTCTGGGGATGGGGCCTGCGCACACTGCCGCGCCCGTTGCTCCGCTCCCGGTTGATGGCGCTCGCCAACGCCGACGCGGGCACGCCGCTCGATCTTCATCCGTGGGAATTGGACGAAGGCCAGCCGGATCTTCCCGTCGCCACTCGCGGCCATCGCTTCGCCCACTGCGCCGGGTTGAAGGGATTTGGTGCGCGCCTGCGGAAGGTGATGCGCGGCATTCAGCTCGTGCCGCTCGAGGAGTGGATTGAGGGGCGCGGATGAGGCCGCTGATTATGCTCGCGCCCTCGGAAGAGAAGGCCTCAGGCGGTCATGCGGGCGCGCTGCCCGAATCGCCCGCCCAGCGATGGGTGCGGGAGCGGCTCGCCGATTTGGTGGTGCATGGTACGCCGGAGGCCCAGGCGCGGGCCTTCGATGTGAAGGACGCGAATCTCGAAAAGGCCAAGGCGGAGGCCCTCGCGCTGAAAGGCTCCACGCCGCTCCTGCCCGCGCTCGCGCGCTATCAGGGCGTGGCCTTTGACGCGCTGGACGCGGCTTCGCTTCCGCCCGAGGCGTGGCGTCAGGTCTTCATCCTCTCCAACCTGCGCGGCCTCGTGCAGGGCGACGAGTTGGTGCCGCCCTACAAGCTCAAGCTGGGCGGGCTTCCGGGCCTCAAACCCCACTGGAAGAAGACGCTGCCGCCGCTGCTCGAAGCGATGCCGGAAGGTGAGGTGTGGGCGTTGCTCCCCAGCGACCACGCGAGCCTCCTCGATGGATGGACGCGCCCGCGCCACACGGTCGAGATTCTGGATGGGAAAGGCAAGGCCATCAGCCATTGGTCCAAGCTCTACCGCGGTCTGCTCGCGCGATGGATCCTTCTTCATCAGGAGGGCGATCCCAAGAAGGTCGCCAAAGCCAAGCTGGACGGCTGCCGCATCGCGGGCGCGCGGAAGAATGGTTTCGGCGGCCGCGAGCTCACGCTGGTGGTGGAACGATGAGCGTGCATCATCTCGAAACACCCTTCTTCCAGCGCCAGCCCGTGCTGCCGCTGCCCATCCAGCGCTTCCTGCGCAAGCGCATCGAAGCCGCGCTGGAAGATCCTGCTGAGCGCTTTCACCTCGCATGGCCTACGGTTCTCGGCGCGCCGCGCCTGCGGGAGCTGCACCCCGAAGGCGTGCCCGAGGCCGAACTCTTCGCGCACGCCGCGAAGATGCTCGCCGCCATCGGCGTCTCCGATCCGGCCGCGGCGTGGGAAGAGGCGCGCGCGATCTACCCGGACACGGCGGAGCGAGGCGCGACAGGCTGGAAGCCCCATCCCGAATGGGGCGCTTTCGGTCCGCTCATCAGCCTCCGCAGCGGATGGCAGCTCGCGGCGCTGACGCCCTTGCCGCTCGATGAGCACTATGGCCTCGCCTGCGGCGTGAGCCTCTTCAACCACGGCCTCTACCACGAGTGCCACGACGCGTTGGAGCCGCTTTGGATCGAGGCCTCCGAACCGATGAAGAACGGACTCCAAGGCCTCATCCTCATGACCGCCGGCTACCACCACCTCCAGCTTCAAAATGCGAACGGCATGAAGGCCGTGTGGGAGGATGCGCTGGCGCGCCTCGACTCCTTCAAGGGCCGCGCGGAGACGCCGTGGGGCGCCGTGGATTTCGTCGAAGCCGCACGGATCACGGCGGAGCGCCTCGCCTTGATGGATGGCAATCCCGATTGGCCCTCCCTCTGGCGCATGGCCCGTCCCCTGTGGACACTGGAGTCATGAAGCTGGGGACCGGAGACAGGAAGCAGGGCGTCAGGCGTCAGGCGTCAGGCGCCGGACCTCGGTGCCGGGCGGATCTCCGGTTCATGCGGCCCGAAGCCCGAAGCCTGAAGCCTGAAGCATCGGCCGCCAGAGGCGGACGATGACTACCGACCTGCTCGTTCTCGGCGGCGGCATCGCGGGTTGCGCGGCGGCGATCCGCGCGGCGGATCAGGGCTTGGCCGTCACCCTCGTCGCCAAGGATGGCCTCGGCCTCAGCAACACCGGCTGGGCGCAGGGCGGCATCATCGGCCTGCCGGGCGAGGAGGAAGGCGACAGCCCCGCCTTGCTGGCGGAGGACATCCTCAAGGCGGGCGCGGGCCTGTGCCGCCCCGAAGCGGTGCGGATGCTCGCGGAGCAGGGGCCCGGGCTTTGCCGGGCCTTCCTCTGGGAACGCCTGGGCGTGCCCTTCGACACGGATGGCGACGGCGACCCCGCGCCCACGGCGGAAGCGGCCCACAGCGCGCGCCGCATCTACCACGCCAAGGACGCCACCGGCGCCGCCATCCAGGCGCGGCTCAGCGAGGCCGTGAAATCGCATCCGAAGATCACGGTGCGCGAGAACCTCTGCCTCGTGGATCTGCTCACGAGCCCGCACCACGCCATGGATCCGCGCCGCCTGTACGAATCGCCGAAGGTGCAGGGCGCCTACCTCTTCAACGAGACCACCGGGCGGATGGAATCCCTCTTCGCCACGCGCACGGTGCTCGCCACCGGCGGCCTCGGCTACCTCTACCTGCACACGACGAACCCGCCCAGCGCCACGGGGGACGGCCTCGCGGCCGCCTACCGCGCCCACGCGCGCATCGTGAACTGCGAATTCGTGCAGTTCCACCCGACCGCGCTCTTCATCCCCGGCAAGCCGCGCCAGTTGCTGACGGAGGCCCTGCGCGGCGAGGGCGGCATCCTCCTCAACAAGAAGGGCGAGCGCTTCATGGCCCGCTACGCGCCGGAGCAGATGGAGCTGGCGCCCCGCGATGTAGTGAGCCGCGCGATCTTCCAGGAGATGGCCGAGCGGGGCGAGCCCTGCGCCTACCTCGACCTCCAGCCCGTCGCGAAGAAGCTGGATCTGGAAGCCCACTTCCCCAACATCCTCGCCGCCTGCCGCGCGGAAGGCATCGAGCCGCTGAAGCAGCCCATCCCCGTCGTGCCCGCCGCCCACTACTTCTGCGGCGGCGTGCTCGTGGACCTGGATGGCCGCACGAACCTCGAAGGCCTCTTCGCCGCGGGTGAAGTGGCTTGTACGGGCCTTCACGGCGCGAACCGCCTCGCCTCCACGAGCCTGCTGGAAGGCCTGCTCTGGGGCACCCGCGCCGCCGACGCCGCCGTGGCGGATGTGGCCGCGGGCGCCACCGCCCCCGACCCGAACGACTTCCGCCCCTGGCAGGGTCCGACCGAGCCCGAGGACACGGACCCGCTGCTCATCGAGCAGGACTGGAACCAGGTGCGCTCGACCCTCTGGAACTACGCGGGCATCGTGCGCTCCAAGGACCGCCTGGAGCGCGCCTACAACGACTTCGGTTACCTTGGCCACCGCATCGAAGCCTTCTACCGCCAGGCCCGCCTCAGCCGTCCCCTCCTCGAACTCCGCGCCGGCATGATCTGCGCGAAGCTGATCATCAAAGCGGCGCTGCAGAATCCAGAATCAAGAGGGTGCCACTACCGGGTTGACTAGCGTTGCAAGGCTGGAGGCCGGAGACTGTCCCTAGACTCAGGAGGACGCATGCGTTCTCCTGAGGAGACTGGAGTAGGCCTCGACCTG
>CAYYJN010000011.1:0-48315 GCA_964472275.1 uncultured Solibacteraceae bacterium | reverse complement strand
GGCGTGACGCGGCCTTCGCCCTCCACCTTCAGCTTCATGCGCGGGGCGCCTCCACGCGCTCCAGCAACGCGCCGAGGAGCGCATCCGGCCCGTAGCCTTCGATCTCGCTTTCGGGCGAAGGCGTCACGCGATGGCGCAGCGCGGGGATGGCCATGGCCTTCACATCATCCGGCGTGACGAAATCGCGGCCTTCGATCATCGCCACGGCCCGCGCGGCGCGGATGAGGGCGATGCCACCCCGGGGGCCCGCGCCGAGCGCGATGCCCGGCCAGTCGCGGGTGGCGCGGGCGATGCGGACGGCGTAGGCGTTCACGGCCTCGTCCACGCGGATGGCGCTGGCGGCGCGTTGGGCTTCAAGCACATCCTCCGGCGTGGCGATGGCCGCCACCTGCTCCACTTGGAGATCATCCGCGACGCGGCCCTCCGTCACCTGCCGCACGAGGGCCTGCTCTTCACCTTCGGCCGGATAGCCGATGGCGATCTTGAGGAGGAAGCGGTCGAGTTGGGCTTCGGGCAGCGGATAGGTGCCCTCTTGCTCCACGGGGTTCTGCGTCGCCATCACCATGAAGGGATGGGGCAGCGGCAGGCCCTGGCCTTCGATGGTCACTTGGCGCTCCTGCATGGCTTCGAGCAGGGCCGCCTGGGTCTTGGCCGGGGCGCGATTGATCTCGTCGGCGAGGATGAGGTGGCCGAAGATCGGGCCCTTGCGGATGCGGAAGTCCGCCTTCTCCAGTTCGAACATCGCGTGACCCGCCACATCGGAGGGCATGAGGTCCGGCGTGAACTGGATGCGGCGGTGCTCGCCTTGGAAGGTCCGCGCGAGCGCGCGCACGAGCAGCGTCTTGCCCAGGCCCGGCACGCCCTCGATGAGGACATGGCCGCCCGCGAAGAGGGAGGCGAGCACCTGGGCGAGGACGGCCTCCTGGCCGACGACGGCCTTTTGGACTTCGCGCCGCATGGCCTGGGCGAGGGCGCTGGCCTTGGCCAGCTGATCGGGGTTCGGGGCGTTCATCGTCATGGCAGGTTCCTCAAGAGTTCGAGCGTCTGGATGGCTTCGGTGAAATCGCGGGGATCGGCGTGGCGGCCGTAGCGGAGCGCCTTGAAGACCTTGGCCTCGGAAATCCCCGCACGCTCGGCGAGCGCCGCGGTGAGTTCTTCCGGCGGCAACGCGGCGAGGGCGGGGTGGGCGCGCGCGAGCCGCGTCCTGAAAGCCGCCTGGGACGCGGCGAGCAGCGCCTCGCCATCCCGCACCGAGGCCAGGAATCGCCCGGTCGCGGCGAGATGCTCCAGCAGGCTCCGGCGCGCCAGGGGCGGATCCGGAAGGCGCGGCCCGAGGCGACGCAGCCCGCGCCAGAGCCCGACGAGGATGAGGGCGCCGAAGGCGACCAACACCATCCACGCGTTGACCCGCAGCCAGGCGAAGAGCGACGGCGGCTCTTCCTGGTAGACGATCCAGACCTTCGCGCCGCCGGGCCGCCTGGACACCATGGCCGCGAGCAGATCCGCGTGGTCCTCCTCCGCGAGGTGATCGTTGTCCAGCGCGTAGAGATGCGTGAAGAGCATCGCGGAGCCGCTTCCCACCTCACGGCCAAGGACATGGCGATCTTCGGAGGCGTCCGCGCCTGGGCTCCGGTCCTCCAGGCGGTCATAACCGCCCAGATCCACCTTGCACGGAACTTCGTTGATCGTGAGATCGAAGACGCCATGCTCCTCGTCGAAGGCCTTGCGCCTCGCCTTGAAATCCTCAGGCGATTCCTTGTCGCCGATGGTCGGCGCCTTGAGGTCCGTGGCCACCAGGCGCGCCTGGAACGCCTCGAAGAGCGGATCGCTCACGCGGTCGGAGTTGGCGTTCTCGGCGTAGGTTCCTTCGGCGATGAGCAGGCCGCCCGTCTTCACCCACGCGACGAGATCCTTCACCTGGCCCGGCGTCAGGCGCAGGCGGCGATCGGGCAGGATGAGCGCGTCCTCTTTGCCGAGCGTCTTGGTCAACGGAACGCCGCGCACCGGGTGCGTCTCCCGCCCAAGGCGGGTGAGCAGGCGCGACGCCGCGAGGAAGGCGTCCGTCCGCGCGTCGCCGTGATAGCCCACCCACACGCGCTCCATGCGGGATTCGAGATTCCGAGCCAGATACCAACTGAACACGCCGATGACCGCCAACCCGAGGAGCGCGAAGGCGAAGAGGCGCGCGCGATCGCCGCGTTTGACCGCCTTCAACCTAGCCATGGCGACCTCCGAAATGACGGCGCCAGCCTTCGCAGAGCGCTTCGCCATCGGCTGGCTCGTCATGCGCGTAGGCCAGCGCCTGCCACGCGGAAGTCAGGCCGCGGAAATACCCGCCACCCTCGGCGTCGAGAACCGGCGTCGCCGCGCGGAGGCAATCGCCCTCCGTCGCGCCGGGGGGCACCTCCAGCCCGCGTTCGTGGATGAGCCGCGCCAGCGCGCCGCGATAGAGCAGGCTCAGCGACGCGCGGCGCTCGCCCGCGCGCCAGAGCGCGAGCGCCGCGCCCGCGATGTCTTTCGGCAGGGAGCCCGGCCGGATGTCGAGGCCGAAGAGATCCTCCGGCGCGGCCATGCGATCCGCGTCCTCCGCCCATTTGCCCTGGCGGGACAGGAGGAAGCGCCAAAGGAACCAAAGCACGCCGAGGGCCGCGGCCCCGATGATGATCCACTTCACCACCAGGCCCAGAAGCTGGAACAACCATTCGGGAAGGCGCCCTTGGGGGCGCACCTTGGGTTCCGCGAGGTTCTTCCAGTGCCAGGTGCGCTCCGTGGACCAAGTCTGGAATTCCGGCGCTTTCAGGACCTCCTTCAATTCGGCCTTGGGCACTTTCGCGGGTTCAGGCGCTTGGGCGCGCAGACCCGCCGCCAGCGCGGCGACGAGGAAGATCATCGCCACGGATCGCCCCAGCCCGCGCTTCAAGCGCTGGGCGAGGCGACGGAAGGCAAGGTCCAGATCCCAGGCTTCCAGCTGGATGCGCCGGTTCAGGTAGAGCCCGAACCCGCCCGCGAGGTAGAAGGGTTCCAGCACGGCCAGCGCGAGCGCCGGGAACAGATAGAAGAGCGGCCCTGGACCCTTCTCGCCGGAAAACAGATCTCCGGCCTTGTCCATGAGTCCTTCCGGCACGAGGTAGAAGAAGGCCGCTCCGAGCGCGCAGGAAAAGCCCAGCATCAGGAGGAAACTGAAGGCCGTGAACAGCGCCGACGCGCCATGGGCGCGGCGCAGAAGCACCGGCGCGCGGCGGCGGTAGCCGCGGCCATCCTGCCCTTCCAATTGCCAGATGGGCAGGACGAAGGCTCGGTTGACGCCGATCCGCCGCCAAAGCTGACCGGCCACGGCGCCATGGCGAAGGATGTGCCTCGCCTCTTTCACCGCGGAGAGGATCGTGGGTCGCTCGCCGAAGGTGGCCTTCGCCAACCCGTGGAGCGCGAACCTCCCCAGGAGCGGCGTCAACCACCACACGAGCAGCAGCGCGACCCAGGCCCGATTCCAGAAAAGCCAGAACAACGCCGCCACCACCGGAGCGTAGGCCGCGAGCCAGAGCGCGTACACGATACGCCCATGGGCGCGCAGCAACGCGTAGCCCGAGTCCACGGCTTCCCACGCGCCCCGAGGGCGCAAGGCCAGGCGGAGCCGCTCAAGCATCGGCGTCCACCCCGCCCCGTCCCACGAAGAGGAAGTAGCTGAGCACCAGCGTCCAGAGAATCGCGGCGGCGGAGAATTTCAGCGCCACGGGAACGAGGGCGCTGGAAGACCAAAACGCCTCGAAGGCCGCCGCGCCCACATCCATCAAGGCGGAGCCCATGACGAGAACGAGCCCTTCCTTCGCCGCGAGGATGAGCGCTTGGCGGCGGCTGCGGCGACCCGGGAAGAGCAGCGACCAGCCCAGCAGCAGGCCCGCGCCGCCCGCGATGACGAGGGAGGTGAGCTCCAGCGCGGAGTGGGTGGCGACGAAGGACCAGAAGTTCCGCCCGAGGCCCTGGTGGGTGAGGTAGCCCGCCACGGCGCCGCCGTGGACGCCGTTCCAGAAGAGGAAGACCAGCGATCCGAGCCCCGCGAGCAGCCCCGTGGCGAAGACCTGGAAGTTGATGCGCACATTGTTCCAGATGTAGAACCCGAACATCGCCACATCGGTGTCGGATTCGCCCGAGCGCCCGAACTTCTTCGCGTCGGACTGATACATGGATTCCATGGAGGCCAGGGAGACCGGATCCTCCACGAGGTAGGCGACCTCGGGGTTGGCCTTCGCGCCGAAGGTGAGCGCGGTGGCGGGTCCGTAGAAGACGAGGGCCGCGATGGCCATGGCCCGCCACCGCTTGCGCGCCAGTCGCGGGAAGGCTGCGAAGAAGGCCAGCGCGCCCCGAAGCGCGCCCTGCCGCACGCCGTAGAGGCGCTGGTGTCCACGCAGGGCGAGGCCGTTGAGACGATCCACCAACCCCGCCGAATAGCCGCGCTCCCGCGCAAGGGCGAGGTGATGACACACGAGCCGGTACTCCGAGGGCATGTCCGCGAGCGTCGAAGGGGCTTCGCCTGATGGGGTTTCGAGCCGCCGCAGCAGCGCCTCGAAGGCGGCCCAGCCCTCGCGGTGCAGGTCTTCGAAAGCCTGCTGCTTCACGCGCGCTCCCCGCGGATGCCCGCCGCGATGGATTGGAGCCGCAGCACGCCCTCGGCGCCCTGCTGGCCCGTCAAAGGCTGGAGGATGTCCGCCAGTTCCTGGGCCCGCTCGGCGGTGAGAGTGGGCACGCGTTCAGCGAAGGCCGCGAGAGCCCGTTGCTCATCCAAGGCGAGCGGCACCGGAGGCAGCGAAGGCCATGCGGCGGATGGGGCAACCGATTTGGTGGAAGGCCGCGCCAGCCCATGCACCACCACCGTGCCCGCGGCCAGATCCCCGATGCGCCGCCCCTCCTTGCCGCACAGCATGGCGATCAGGCCCGCGCCGTAGAAGCCCGGAAGGAAGTCCACGAACATGAGCAGGCTGCGGAGCATGGCCGGGCCCCAACCTTCCGGGCGGCCATCCTCCATGAGCACCTGAAGGCCCAAGGCGCGCTTGCCCGGCGTGCGGCCCTCCCAGAGCAATTCGAAGAGCACCGGATAGAACCATTCCAACAAGAACACGAGGATGGCGAGAAGGCCGATGCCCGCCTTGCCGAAGAAGGCCAGCACCATGCCCGCCGCCGTGTAGATGGCGAGGCGGATCGCCATGTCCACCATCCATGCCAGACCCCGCGCCACCGGCCCGGCGGGCCGCAGTTCCAACGCGATGCCCTCCGGCGTCTCGACGGTGCGGACGGTGTCAATCATCCGCGCTTCAGGCCTTCACGACCGCGGTGTCCGCGATGTCGTCGTGCAGGCATCTCCGCGAATCCCGGAAGATCAGAAGGGCGTCGGTCAGGCCAAGGATGGGACCGATGATCGGGACATAGCGCAGGATCGCCACGGGGATGATGCGCAGACCCACGATGCGGCCCAAGCTCGCGCGACTGCCATCGCGCCTCACGATCCGGACGCCGACGAGCCGCTTGCCGAGACTCTGGCCGTGCCGATGGAGCAGGATGAGATTCCAGGCGACGAGCGTGAGCGCCGCCGCCGCGAGGACGATCCACGCGATGGACCTGGGAAGAAGCGGGATCATGAAGACGGCGAGGAGGCCCACCCCGATCCCAAAAATGAGCCCGTCCAGCAGGCTCGCGCCCAACCTGGACCCTCGGGTCGCCAAATCAAGCGCCTCGACCTGCGTGTCCTCCAAGCGCGCTTCAGGCGCTTGAAATCCCTCATACCCGTCCATGGAACCACCCTGGAATCCCTGGATTCTATCCGGTTCGGCCCCATTCCGCGCTGGGCTTCGAGCCCGGGGGCGCTACACTCGATTCTTTTCCTGGAACCGGCCCATGCCTCGTCCCATCGCCCTCCTCGCCATCGGCGGCAACGCGCTCCTCAAAGAGAAGGAGAGCGGACTGCAGGAGGAGCAGTTGGAGAACGCGCGGGAGACGGCGGAGACGCTGGCGCGCGTGGTGGCCGCGGGGTATTCGCTCTGCGTCGTCCATGGCAACGGTCCCCAGGTGGGCAACCTGCTCATCCAGCAGGAAGCCGCGGCCACGCAGATCCCGCCCTACAGCCTGGACATCGCCGTGGGCATGACCCAGGGCTCCATGGGCTACATGATCGAGCGCATGCTCACGAACCGCCTGCGCTTCGAGAAGCTGGACACGCCCGTGAGCGCGGTGCTGACGGAAGTGGTCGTGGACAAGGACGACCCCGGTTTCGCCAACCCCACCAAATTCATCGGACCTTTTTATCCCGAGTTCCGCGCGCTGGAGCTGGCGAAGACGAAGAAGTGGAAGGTGCGCGAGGATTCGGGCCGAGGCTGGCGCAAAGTCGTCCCGAGTCCGAAACCGCTGGAGATCGTGCAGCTCGAAGCGATTCGTCTTTTGCTCCAGACCGGCCACGCGGTGATCGCGGGCGGCGGGGGCGGCATCCCCGTCATCAAGGACGCGAGCGGCTTTCTCGTCGGCGTCGAAGCCGTCATTGACAAGGACCGGCTCAGCGCCCTGCTCGCGGCCCAGCTCGGCGCCAAGCTCTATGTCGTCCTCACCGGCGTGCCCAAGGTCGCGCTGGATTTCGGAAAACCGACGCAGCGGTGGGTGGATCGCATGACCGCCAGCGAGGCGCGGAAGCACCTCGCCGAAGGCCAGTTCCCCCCCGGCAGCATGGGACCGAAGATCGAAAGCGCCCTCTCCTTCCTCGACGGCGGCGGCGAAGAAGTGCTCATCACCTCGCCCGACGCGCTCAAAGGCCACAGCTTCGAGTCCGTCGGCACGCGCATCGTGAAGGACTGACATGTACGCCATCGCGCTCGTCCGTTACCGCAAGCCGCTCGAAGAAGTCCTCAAGGTCGTGGACGCGCACCGCGCCTACCTCCGCGAGGTCCAAACCAAAGGGCAACTCCTCGCCTCCGGCCCCATGGATCCGCGCAGCGGCGGCATCCTCCTGCTGCGCGTGCCCGACGACGGCGCCGCGGCGGCCCTCGACGCCATCCGCGACGGCGACCCCTTCGTCCAGCAAGGCTGCGCCCAATACGAGCTGTTGCCCTGGGCGCCGACCATCGGCGTGGACGCGCTGGACAAGCTCTAACCGCTTACGCGGAGGTCGCGAAGGGGCTGAGGACACGGAGTTTTTTCTCAGCGTCCTCCGCCTCTTCGCGATCTCTGTGTAAGTGGTTTCACTTCCCCGGCTGGGTCGCCGCGTCCTTGGCCTTCTGCTTGGCCGCGTCGCTGGGCGTGCCCCAGACGACCCAATGGGGTTTCTGCTTCAGCAGCTCCACCAGCTCGTGGAGGCTCTTGGTGAGCGCGTTCACGCTTTTCAGGGATTCCGCGAGCTGGGGCTGATCGGTGCGCACGGCCTCGTCCAGCGCGGCGCTGAGGCTGTCCAGCTTCGTGGTGAGCGAGGCGAGGTTCTTCACGGTCGTGTCCAGATCGCCGCTCCGGTTGTCCAGCAGCGCGCGCACCTGTTTGAGGCTCGCCTGCAAATCCGCCAACGCGGGATCGAGGCCGGCAACCGTCTTCTGCCCTTGGTCGGCCAGGCCCTTGTAAGCGCGCAATGTTGAATCCAAATCTTTCAACGCCTTCGCGACGGGCGGGTGATCCAGCAGCACGCCCGCGCCTTTGGCTTTGAATTGCGCCCGGAGGTCGTTCACGGAGCCATCCAGATCGCCGAGCAGCTTGTCGGCCTTGGCGAGCACCGTGCCGAGGCTGCTGCCCGCTTCGCCGGGAAGGATCGCGTCCGCGGCGAGCGTCACGCCGCGCTGATCCGGCGGCGGCAACACCAACGCGAGCGCGGTGCCGCTCAGGCCCTGGGCGACGACGGCGGCCTTGGTGCCGTTCCACAGGACGAGATCCCGCTGGATCGAAGCGCGGACGAGGAAGGTGTAAACGGTGCCTTCCCGGTTCAGCGCCACCTGCTCCACGCGGCCCACGGGGTAGCCTTGGAGCAGCACGGGCGTGCCCACATCCACGCCTTGCAGATCCTCCAGACGGATGCTCAACGGCCGCGTGGTCGCGGCCACCGCGGGCGCGCTCTTGTAGGCCAGCAGGCCGAGGAAGAGCGCGAGCGCGGCCAGGACGAAGAAGCCGAGGCGCGCGTCCTGCCGTTTGACGATCATGGCGTCCCCTCGTGTTCGATGTCGCCTTGGATTCTGCCAGCCTCCAGGCGCACGCGCCGCGCGCCTTCGAGCAGTCCCGGATCGGCGCTCTCCGCGGAGAGGACGATGAGGCGGCCCGGGTCCTTCGCCCAGCGCTGGATGGCCTCGCGCGCCAAGGCGAGGTCGGCACCTTCTAGATCCTCGAAGGGTTCGGCGAGGAAGATCGCGTCCGGCTGAAGCAGTTCGACGCGCGCCAGTTGCGCCAGCTTTCGGGCGCGGGCGCCCAGCGCGTGGGGGCGCAGCTCCGCGGATGCCTTCACATCAAAGCGCTCGAGGACCGCGTCCACTTCCATTTCCCCTCGCCCCGCGAAACGAAGGGGAAGCGCGAGGTTTTCGCGCAGCGTCTGATTGGAAAGCAAGCCCCCTTGGGCGAACGCGAAGCCGACGCGGACCTTGCCCCGCGTGGCCGCGATGCCTTCGCCAGGCCAGAGCGGAACGCCGCCGAGCCGGACTTCGCCTTCTTCCGGCCTCAGCAGGCCCGCGAGCACTTTCAGCAGCGCGCGCTTGCCCGAACCGGGGGCGCCTTCGATCCAGACCCGGCCGCCCTCCGGCGCTTCCAGCGACACGGCGCGCAGGATGGGGCGACCGTCGGGCGCGGCCAAGGCGAGATCCCGCGCGAGCAGCTCAGCCATAGATCAACGCCACGAAGAGCCCATCGGCGAGGAAGACGCTCACCAGCGCGGCCACCACCGCGTGCGTCACCGCTTGCGGAATCTCCGTCTGGCTGGCCTTCACCGAAAGGCCGAAGTAGAGGGACTGGGCCGCGATGAGCGCGCCGAACACGACCGCCTTCACGGCCGTGAGCGCGAAGTCGCGCAGCTCCACCGCGTCGCGGATCTGCGCCCAGAAGGCGCCCCAGGGCATGCCCAGCTTGCCCGCCGCGACGGCGTAGCCCGCCAGCAGCGAGGCCGCGTTGAGGAACACCATCAGCGCGAAAAGCGAAAGGATCACGCCGAGCAGGCGCGGGGCGAGCAGGTATTGCGCGGGGTCCACGCCGTGGACTTCCAGCGCCTCCACTTCGTCGCCCAGCCGCATGGTGCCCAGTTCGGCGGCGATGGCCGTGCCGCTCCGGCCGATGACCAGCACGGCGGCGAGGACGGGGCCGAGTTCCCGGAGTACCACCGCGCCGAGCAGAGTGCCCGTGTATTGCCCAGGCCCGAAGCCCGCGAGCTGCGCGTAGGCCTGGAGCAGCGTGACCGCGCCGAGGATGGCGCCCGCGCCCGCCGCCAGCCACACCGCCTGCTCGCCGGTGAAGCGCACTTGCGCCTTGAGCACGGAGAGGACCACCTTCGCCTTGCCCCCATCCAGCCTCAGCGCGCCGCCGACGGCGCGGATCAGCAGGTGCGCGAGGTCACCGGCGTATTCGAGGAAGTGGCGCACGGCGGCGCCGAGAGTCGCGATCCAGGCCATGGGAGTCCCCGCAAGCCTAGCAGTGGCGCGAGCTCCCCTTCACCGATTGAGACGGAGCGCCCCCGCCACATCCAAGACCGCGAGCGCACCGAATTGGCGATGGGTGTCCCAGGCGGCTCCGGCCCGCTTCGCTCCGGGATCGAGCAGCAGTCGAAGCGTGCGCCGGTCCCGCGCCCCATCCGCCACGAGCATGGCGAGCAGCGCGCGACGGAGGCGCTGGGGGCCGCCGAAGTCGCCGTAGGTGATCGCCTCCCCGCAAGGCGAATCCAGCCCGCCGTGGCGCGCGAGGCGCGTTTGGAGATCCATCCCCCCGGGAGCCCCGCCGTCCTCCGCGGCCACGCGTTCCTCGGCGCTGGCCGCGAGTTCTTCGGACCACGCGACCGGCGGCGCCGGTTGCCTTGACTCCAGCGAGGCGATGGCCTCCCGGACCGCCTCCGCGCCCTCCGCCGTCTGCATCGGGCGCTCACCGGGGAAGGCCAGCACGCGACCTGCCTGGAAATACGCCAACCAAGTCCGCAACTCCTCGGCGCAGGCCTTCGGGTCCTGGCGCGCGCGATTCAGCTCCTGGACGAGGTCTTTCGCGAAAGCGCCGCGCCGCGCGGGCTCGGGCCGCGGCTCCACATCCCGCAGGAACCCGGTCGCGAAATCCACCACCACCATGCGGGTGTAGATGGGATGCGCGTCCCAGGCCGCGCCGGCGAGGGTGTAGGTGGGGTCGAAGATCACGGTCCGATGCCCGCGGTCCTTCACGCCGTCATCCACGATGAGCGCCAGCACCGCCCGGCGCGGATCGCCGGGCTCGCCGAAGGTGCCGTAGGTGGCCACCTCGCCCACGCCGCCATCCACGACGCCGTAGCGCTTGATGCGATCCCAGGGCAGGCTGCCATCGCTGCCTTGATGCCCGAGCCCGCCGTGCCGGGCCTGATCCCGCGCCAGATCTTCCGCGGCTCGCGCCAAGCGGTCTGACCAGGCCAGGGGCGGTAGCGGCCTTTGCTTTTCCAGGAAGGCGATGGCTTCCTTCACCGCGGGTTCGCCTTCTTGGGTGCGGAGACGCGGCTCGCCGGGGAAGGCGAGGTAGTGGCCGCCTTCGAAGAGCGGCAACCAGCCCTTCAAAACCTCCGCCGCGGCCTCGGGTTGCTGGCGCGCCCAGTTGAGCTCGGCCAGCACCTGCTTCGCCTGTTGGGCGACGAGCGACGAGACGAAGAGGAACGAAACGGCGAGGATGGGGCGCATGGGGCCCCATCCTCGCATGAAGCTCGCTTCAGACCGCCACGGCCTCGTCCTTCAGCTCCTCGATCTCGGCGTAGAGCGGGTGCGTGAGGTAGCGCTCGCCGGTGTCGGGAAGCACGGCCACCACCGTCTTGCCTTCGCCCAGCTCCTTGGCGAGCTTCAGCGCGATGGCCAAGTTGCCGCCGCTGCTGATGCCGACGAGGATGCCCTCTTCCCGCGCCAGACGGCGGGAGGTGGCCACCGCGTCCTCGAAGGAGACGGGCTCCACGCGCTGGAAGGCGTTCCGATCCAGCACGGCGGGAACGAAGTTGGGGCCGATGCCCTGGATCTTGTTCGGCCCGATCTCGCCCTTGCTGAGCAGCGGCGAGGTGGTGGGCTCCACCGCCACCACGAGCACGGAAGGCTTCTTCTTCCTCAGCACCTGGCCCACACCGGTCACGGTGCCGCCCGTGCCGACGCCCGCGACGAAGGCGTCCAGTTCAGGCACCTGGGCCAGCACTTCTTCCGCCGTGGTGCGGCTGTGGACGGCCGGATTCGCCGGGTTGTCGAACTGGCGCACCTGGAAGTAGCGGCCCGGGTTCGCGGCGGCGATCTCATCCGCCTTCTCGACGGCGGCCTTCATGCCACCCGCGCCGGGGATGAGGACGAGGTGCGCGCCGTAGGCCTTGAGCAACGCGCGGCGTTCCGCAGTCATGGTGTCGGGCATCACGAGCGTGAGCGCATAGCCCTTGGCCGCGGCGACGAACGCGAGGCCGATGCCCGTGTTGCCGCTGGTGGCTTCCAACAGGCGCATGCCGGGGCGTAGCAGGTCCTTGCTTTCCGCGTCCTCGATCATGGCGAGGGCGATGCGGTCCTTCACGCTGCCGCCGGGGTTCTGGCTTTCCAGCTTCACGAAGACCGCGGCAGAACCTTCTGGGACGAGTCGGTGCAGGCGCACGACGGGTGTGTGACCGATGAGTTCGTAGGCGAACTCCGCGCGATTGGGACGGTGGCTCATGGGGGCTCCTCAAAGTTGACCCTTTTACTCAACAATATGTTGACTTTTTTTGTCAACAATTTCTTCGCGCCCCTGCCGATAGGCTGGAAGCCATGGCTTTGCAGCGCTGGACCTTCTCGGTGGACGCCTCGGACGCGGGCCTGCGGCTCGATCAGCTCATCGCCGCCCGCACCGGGCTTTCGCGGCGCGCGGCTCGGGAGGCGCTGCGGCTGGGCGGCGTCCAGGCGGCTCGCAAGCGCGTGAAGGTCGCGGGCAAGACGCTGGCTCCGGGCACCGAAGTCCGGGTCGCCTTTGATCCTGATCTGCCAGAGCCGCCGGACCTCGTCATTCCCATCGTCTTCGAGGACGAATGGATCCTGGCGGTGGACAAGCCCGCGGGCCTTCCCACCCAAGGCACCTGGGCCTCGGATCAGCACGATCTCCAGGCGCTGCTCCGCAAGCAGCGGCCGGAGCTGAAGCTCTTCCTCCATCACCGCCTGGACCTGGGCACTTCGGGCCTGCTCGTCTTCGCCAAGAGCGCCGCCGCGAATCCTTCGCTCACGAAGCAGTTCACCGAAGGCGGCGTGCGGAAGAGCTACTTGGCGCGGCTTTCGGAAAGCCTCGCGCCCTGCGCCGTGGACCGGCCCATCGGGCGCATTCGCCACGCGGATCCGGGCCGCTTCGGCTGCGAAGGCGATCTCATCGAGGCCAAAGCTTCCCTGACGGAATTCGAGGAAGTGCCATCGGATCTGCGCCCTTCGCTGGAAGGTCCCCACTGGATCCTCGCCAAGCCCCGCACGGGCCGGACCCACCAAATCCGCGTCCACCTCGCGAGCCTTGGTCATCCGATCCTCGGCGACCGCCTTTACGGCGGCGCGGAGTCGGACCGGCTCTGGCTCCACGCGTGGCGTCTCTCGCTCACCCATCCCGTCACCGGCGCGCCGCTGGAATTGGAAGCGCCGCCCACCCGATTCCAGAGGCAACCATGAAGCTCTTCCGCCAACTGGGCACTTGGGGATCGGCCCTCGCGCTCGCACCCCTGATCTGGCTGGGCGCGGACTTCCTCGCGTGGGGCATGGCCCAGTCGGGCTATCAGCGGATCGCTCCCCTCACCCGCGCCTTCCGGGTTCCACTCGGCCCCGTGCCTAGCGGCGGCACGCCCGTCACCGATCCGCTCACCCTCACCGAGCTGAGGAAGTACGCGGCCATCTGGGAACTGGAGCCTGGCGCCTGCGCGCGTTTCCCGGAGCGGGACGCCTGGCCCTGGCGCTGGAATCCGCTGTCGTCGTCGGGCGACCGGTTGCGGTTGCGGCAGAAGCAGTCCTTTTTGCAGACTCAGCATCATCTGATCGCGCGCCAGCAGCAGGCGGACGGAACGCGGCTCTACGCGCTCACGCCCGACCCTGGCGCGGCGCTGGGCGGGCGGCATTTCCGGATGCGTGTGAAGGACGGCGAATTGATCGAGGCCTGGGAGCTGCGGTGAGCGACCGGCTCCCCCTGCTCTTCAATCCGCGCTCGGGCACGAAGGCGAAGGATCCCGACGCGCTCCTGCGCAAGCTTCCGGCGGAAATCCGCGCGCGCATCGAGCCGCTGGCCTTCGGCCCGCCTTGGGACTATGTGGAAGCCATCGGAAAGGCCATCCGCGCGGGCGGCCCGCTCCTCGTCTGGGGCGGGGACGGAACGATCCATCACGCCATGAAGGCGCTGCGCGCGGCGGGCTGTCCCGTCGCCCTCGCGGCCATCCCCGGCGGCAGCGGCAACGGAGCGTGCCGGGGCCTGCGCACGCCGCTGGAACCGGAAGGCGCGGTGACGCGCCTGCTCGAAGGCCGCGAACTGCGCGTGGATCTGGGCCTGCTCGATGGCGAGCCCTTCCTCAACCTCTGCGGCACGGGCTTCGAGGCGGCGGTGGCCCACGGGTTCGACGCGCTCGGAAGCCGAGGCTTCTTCGGCTACGCCAAGCTCGCGCTCCGATTATGGCGTTCAGAAAAGCCGCTCCGCGTCCGCTGGGACGCGGCCACACCGCCTACGCAGGAACCCGCTGGCGCCATGGAAAAGTTCATGGCCGCCTGGAAGGGCGACGACCCCGAGCTGCCGGAGCATCCCTGGAGTTTGTGCTTCGCCAACCTGCCCCAGTTCGGCGCGGGGCTCTGGATCGCGCCCCACGCCGATCCGCTGGACGGCGCGCTGCAATGGGCTTCGTTGCGTCGGCCTTCGCTCTTCGGCGCGATCGCCGAAGGCCCGGCACTCTTCCGTGAGAAGGGCCACAGCGCGCTGCGCCATGAAGGCCGCGTGCCCCGCGCCATCGTCCACCTGGACCGGCCTTCGCCCTGGCACCTGGACGGCGAGCCCGCCCCGGCGCGGGACCGGGCCGAACTCGCCGTGGAAAAGGCCAGCTTCCGCCTTCAGGTGACGGGCGATTGCCCGTGGCGTTGAATCAGGGATGGGCCGCGCTGAGCCAGTAGCTTTCGGGCGCGGTGTTCCAGATGCCCTGGTGGACGGTCACGCCGCCCGAATCGAGATGCGCGGCGTCGAAGCTGCGCTTCGCCGTGAGCGTGAAAGGATCGGTGGGCGTGGCCCACTGGCCGGGATCATCCACGATGGCGTAGACCGCCACGGTGGACTTGCCCAGATTCCGGTACAGCGCCTCCGGCTCGCCGGGCTTGATCATCATTCCGGGCCGGTATTCGCCCCACTGATCCACCCAGTAGACGCGGAACCACGCGGGCTTTGGATGGTTGAGCGTCAGTAGCACCTGCCCGCCGGGCGGCACGACGAAGCCGTAGGCGCGCCAGCCGCTGGCCACCATGCTCGTGCCCGTCACCGTCTCCTGATCCACCGGAAACGGCGTGACGGGGATGTAGCCGCGCCGGGCCTCGCGCTGGATGGCGGCCATGATGTCGTATTCGCGATCCCGCCAGTAGAGCGGCGTCGGCAACACCGTGCAGCGGGTGAAGGACGGCAGATAGCCCAGCGAAACCGTTGGATCCAGGCGGCGGAAGGTGGGTCTCAGCACCGGCGGTCGCCCCGGAGGCGCGGCGGGAAGAGAGGGCCGGGCTCCGGGCTGGCGATCTGGGAAGCCCGGACGCTGATCCACAACTCCACCGGGGCGAATCCCGGGTGAGAAGGACGAATCTCCCATGCCTGGACGCGGAGTCGGCATGGGGCGACGACCCGGCTCCTGCGGCATTCCGCCACGGACCTGCGGCGAAATGCCCAAGGCGAGCAGGGCCACCAAGGGCAAAGACAAGCGTTTGCGCGTGTTCATGGGCACCTCCGCGAAGCTGGGCTCAATCAATCAAACACCATGCCATCCAACCCATTGGATGCCGCTGAATGGCGAGAGGTTGCCTTATCCTGGACATCCTTACGGAGTCTTCGTGTTCGGGCAGATCAAGGCCATCCACTTCGTCGGCATCGGCGGCATCGGCATGTCGGGCATCGCGGAGGTGCTCGCGAACCTGGGCTTCCAGGTCAGCGGCTCGGATCAAAAGGCCAGCGTGACGACGGAGCGGCTGAAGACCCTCGGCATCCGGATCATGGAAGGCCATGACGGCGCCCACATCGCGGGCGCGCAGGTGGTCGTCATCTCCAGCGCCGTGAAGGAGGACAACCCCGAAGTGGTCGCGGCCCACCAGGCCAAGATCCCCGTCATCCCCCGAGGCGAGATGCTCGCCGAGCTGATGCGCCTCAAGCAGGGCATCGCCATGGCCGGGTCCCACGGCAAGACGACGACGACGAGCATGGTGGCCCAGCTCCTCTTCCATGGCGGACTCGACCCCACCATCGTCATCGGCGGGCGCCTCGGCATCCTCGGCAGCAACGCCAAGCTGGGCAAGGGCGAGTACCTCGTGGCCGAAGCGGATGAAAGCGACGGCAGCTTCCTCATGCTGAGCCCCACCATCGCCGTCGTGACGAACATTGACCGCGAGCACCTGGACCACTACAAGGACCTCGCCGAGATCCAGGACGCCTTCACCGCCTTCGCCAACAAGATCCCCTTCTACGGCTCGGTCTTCCTCTGCATGGACGACGCCAACGCCGCCGCGATCCTGCCGCGCCTCAAGCGTCCCGTCCGCACCTACGGCACGAGTCGCCAAGCGGAGCTGCGCGCCACAGACATCCGCCAGGACGGCTTCCGCACGCGCTTCAAGGTGACGGTCCTGGGCGAAGACCTCGGCGAATTCGAGCTGGGCGTGCCCGGCCATCACATGGTGCTCAACGCGCTGGCCGCCATCGGCGTGGCCATGGAGCTGGGCGTGGGCGTGGAGAGCATCCGCGGCAGCCTCAAGGATTTCACCGGCGCCGAGCGGCGCTTCACGAAGAAGGGCGAGAAGGACGGCGTGCTCGTGGTGGACGACTACGGCCACCACCCCACCGAGATCGCCGCGACCCTGGCGGGCGCGCGGAAGGGCTTCCCGGATCGCCGCCTCGTCGTCGCCTTCCAACCCCACCGCTACACCCGCACCGAAGCCCTCATGGAAGAGTTCGGCCGCGCCTTCTTCGAGGCGGATGCCGTCGTCGTCACCGACATCTACGCCGCGGGCGAAGCGCCCATCGAGGGCGTCAACGGCGAGGCCCTGGTGGAGAGCCTGCGCGCCCACGGCCAGAAGGAAGTCCACTTCGTCCCGAAGATCGAGGATCTGCCCGAGATCCTCAAGGACTTCACCCAGCCCGGCGACCTGCTCATCACCTTCGGCGCGGGTTCCATCACAAATGTGGGACCGGCATTCCTGAATCTTTGAACCACGGAGACACGGAGGCGCAGAGATGACGATGAACAGCTTTTCCTCTGCGTCTCCGTGCCTCCGTGGTTTGATTTCTCTTCCATGACCAAGCGCCTCACCCTCGCCCTCACCGGAGCCAGTGGCTCGGCTTTCGGCGTGGGCGTGCTGAGGCGGTTGGCGGCGCGAGAGGATGTGGCGGAGATCGCGCTGCTCGTCTCGCCCACGGGTAAGCGCTGCCTGCATGACGAGACGGGCATGAAGGTGGAGGACCTCGTCGCGCTGAGTCCTAAGATCGGCCTGCGCAACGAGCAGAACCTCGGCGCGGACATCGCCTCCGGCTCCTACCGGCAGGACGGCATGGCGATCATCCCCTGCTCCGCCGGGGCCCTGGGCCGCATCGCGTCGGGCATCAGTGAAAGCCTCGTGAGCCGCGCGGCGGATGTGTGCCTCAAGGAGCGTCGTCCGCTCGTGCTCTGCCTCCGCGAAACGCCGCTGAACCGCATCCACATGGAGAACATGCTTCGGGTCCACGACGCGGGCGCCATCGTCATGCCGCTCATGCCCGGCTACTACACGAAGCCGAATGGGATCGCGGATCTCGTGGACACCTTCGCCACGCGGGTGTTGGACCAGCTAGGTCTTTCCGAATACGACGCCCGCCGCTGGAAAGGCTGAACGAGGCGGGAGTAGACTGACGGGCCAACCCAGATTCCGGAGGTCCCATGCCGCTCTTCCTCCTGGCGCCGCCCGCCCTCTCCGCGCCTCAATCCAAGGCCAAGCCCAAGCCGACGGCCCCCGCCGTCGCGCCCGCGCCTAAATTGGATGGGGATTGGTCCCTCTCCGCCTCCGAGAGCGAGAGCATCCCGACGCACATCGAGGGCGCCATCGCGAACATGAACTTCCTCCAGAAGCAGCTCTGGAAGCGCAAGCTCGCCAAGGCCTGCCTCAGCTACAACAAGCTGTTCATCCTCACCGGCTTCGCCAACTCCATCTCCTTCGACAAAGAAGCGCCCCTCAACCTCTCGGCGGATGGCACCGCCTCCGCATGGACGCGCAGCGATGACGAGAAGTTTCAGGCCAGTCTGCAGAAGGCGCCCACGGGCTTCGTCCTCATCCTGCAAGGGGACGGCTACACGCTGAACGAGCGCATGAGCGTGGAAGGCGACACCCTGACCCTCTCCGTCAGCTATGTGAATCCCAAACTGCCGGACACCTTCTCCTACCAGCAGGTCTACAAGCGCAATGACTGATTCCGGCCCCGGGCCGGAGGATCCGCTCGCGTCGCTGCCGCCCCTGCGCCCGCCCTGGTGGGCGCGCGGGGCTCACGCCCAGACCATCCTCGCCCATCTCAAGCCCAGCCGATGCGCGACGCCACCCTGGCAGAGCCTCGCGCTCAAATTGCCGGATCACGATGTGCTGAAGCTCCGGGTGGCGCGCGGGTCGAGCGGCCTCGTCGTCTACCTCTTCCACGGCCTGGGCGGCAGCGCGGACGCGGACTACATGCGCCGGGCCGCGGCCCTGGCCTGGGCGAAGGGGCACTCCGTCGTCGCCGTGAACCACCGCGGCGCGGGCGAGGGCAAGGGCGTGGCGGCCAAGCCTTACCACAGCGGAAGCACACGGGATCTGGCCACCGTGTTCCTCATGGGGCAAGGCCTCTTCCCCGAGCATCGCCACCTCGCCATCGGCTTTTCCATCAGCGCCAACATGCTGCTCCTCCTGCTGGGCCGCGACCTGCACCTCACCCAACCGGACGCGGCCATCGCCGTGAACCCGCCGGTGGATCTGGACGCCTGCAGCCGCCGCATCACGCGCGGCTTCAACCGCGTCTACGATGTCCGCTTCGTGCGCATGCTGAAGGCGCAGGTGCGCGAGCGCGTGGATTTCGGGCTCATCCCAGCCTTTCCGGACTTCCCGCGCTTCGCCAATCTCCGCGATTTCGACGCGGCCTACACCGCGCCCGCGGGCGGGTTTGAAAGCCGCGAGGATTACTACGCCAAGTGCTCCGCAGGCCCCTACCTCGGCGCCATCGAGACGCCGACGCTCCTCATCACGAGCCGCGACGATCCCTTCGCGCCCGCGTCGGATGTGGAGGAATGGGCCCTCGGACCGGGCGTCCACCTCCGCGTGGAAGACCACGGCGGCCACATGGGCTATCTGGATCGCCGCGCGCCGGGTGGGCGATGGCTGGATCTGGCCTTGGCGGAAGGAATGGACGACTTCGCGCCGCCCGCCTAATTCCGCAGGGATGCGACGAGGCCCGGCAGCATCGCGGTGACAGCTTTGATCTCCGCCGCCGTCGTTTCGCGGCTGAGGGAGAATCGGATCGAGCCCTTGGCGCACGCCGCTTTCATCGCCTTCAGCACATGGCTGGGTTCCACCTGCCCCGTGGTGCAGGCGCTGCCCGTGGAGACGCAGACGCCGCGTTCGCCGAACTTGAGCAGCAGCGCTTCGCCATCGAGTCCTTCAAAGCCCGCGAAGCTCGTGTTGGGGAGGCGTTCCGCGCCCGCGCCATGGATGCGCGCGCCGGGGATGGCGCGGATGGCCGCTTCCAACTGATCCCGCAACGCCATCACGCCCATCATGTCCGACAGGCGGGCGGCCGCGAGCCGCGCCGCCTTGCCGAGTCCGACAATGCCCGGCACATTCTCCGTGGTGGCCCGGCGACCTCGTTCCTGATGGCCGGGAAGCAGCGGCTTGATGCGCAGGCCACGGCGGATGAAGAGCGCGCCCACGCCCTTCGGCCCGTGGAATTTGTGCGCGCTCAGGTTGAGCAGATCCACGGGCAGCGCCGCGAGGTCGAGCGGCACTTTGCCCACCGCCTGCACCGCGTCCACATGAAGCAGCGCGCCCGTTCCCTTCACCCGCGCGGCGATCTCGTCGAGAGGAAAACGCACGCCCGTCTCGTTGTTGGCCGCCATGATGGAGACGAGCCCCGTATCGGGCCGGATCGCCGCCGCGAGCGCGTTCAGATCCAGCCGTCCTTCCCGGTCAACGCCGAGCACCGTGACTTCGACGCCCGCGCGGCGCAGCCATTCGCAAGTCTCCTGCTGCGCCGTGTGCTCCACCGCCGTCGTCACCAGATGGCGCTTGGCGGGGAAGGCCTCGAAGACGCCGCGCAACGCATGGTTGATGCCTTCGGTTCCGCCAGAGTTGAAGACGATCTCCTCCGGCGCCGCGTTCAGCAGGCTCGCCACCTGCTCCCGCGCCGCCATCACCGCGCCTTCGGAAAGGTGGCCAAGCGCGTGCGCCGAGCCCGCGTTGCCGTAGCGCTCCGAGAACCAGGGCAGCATGGCCTCGACCACCGCCGGGTCCGTGCGGGTCGTGGCGTTGTTGTCCAGGTAGATGAGCGCCATGCCGCATTCTCTCATCACGGAAGACGCGTTGGCGGCATCCTAAGAAGAGCGAGGCACCTATGTTCTTCATGAAACCTGAAAAGCTGAACCTGCCGGATGCGAGCCGCGCCCTGCCCGGTCGCGCGGAAGCCATGCCCCTGCCGCCCTGCCACCGCGTCTTCGGGACGCCGCTGGACGCGGAGTTCCCCGGCGCCGAAGTGGCCTGCTTCGGCCTCGGCTGCTTCTGGGGCGCCGAACGCCTCTTCTGGCGCCTGCCCGGCGTCCTGTCCACCGCCGCGGGCTACCAGGGCGGCCTCACGCCCAACCCCACCTACGAAGAGGTCTGCAGCGGCCTCACGGGCCACGCGGAAGTGGTGCGCGTCGTCTTCGATCCCTTGAAGATCAGCTACGAAAAGTTGCTCAAGACCTTCTGGGAAGCCCATGATCCCACCCAGGGCATGCGCCAGGGCAACGATGTGGGGACGCAATACCGCTCCGCGATCTACACCACCACGCCCACCCAGGCCGAAGCCGCCGAAGCCAGCCGCGCCGCCTACGAATTGGGCCTGAAGGCCGTCGGCCTCGCCGCCGTCACCACCGAGCTGCGCCCCGCCCCGCCCTTCTACTTCGCCGAGCCCTACCACCAGCAATACCTCGATGCGAACCCCGGCGGCTACTGCGGCCTCAAGGGAACGGGCGTGAGCTGCGCGATCGGGTGAAGAGCCAGGTCCGTTAAGATGAGGCATGGACTTCACAGGGCGAGCGAAAAGCTGGCGGGCCAAGCTGGGTTTCACCAGCCAAGGCGCGTGCAAGGACTACTTGGGCGGGAAAGTCATCCACCCGGATATTGATGAGGCGTACCTTTCATCACTGAACGATCACTTGGACGATCTCATGCTTCGCCTCGGTCAAGCCGTCCATGCCGATATCCGGCAGGGAGAGGCTGGGCTCGGCCCCTTCCTGAAGGCTCACCGGGATGCGCCGCTTCAAGCCTTGCGGACACACGGGCTCCTGGCGAAATTGAACAACCAGGGCCGTCGGCCAGAGGAAGTGTATTTCAACTGGATGCGCGGCCACTTGGTTGTCCAGTTCTTCCTACCCGCGATCTCCCGCCTCTTCTCCAGCTTCGGAGATCAAGTACGCTTCGCGGGAACGGATGATTACAGTCATGCGGCTTCTTTCAGGAGGTCCGGAGCGGCGGACCTCGCCATCCTCCGCAAGGGCTTACCCAAAGCCTTCGTCGAGATCCAAAGCGGGTTCTCGGGGATCAACGATTTCAAACGGCATAAATGGGTGGAGGCGAAGACGAAGCTGGACGAAGAGGGCCTTCCGACCTTCGTGGTCCATTTCGACTTGTTCAACGGATGCGCGGCCGTGTTTGACCCGCTGGCCTTCTCCTTGGATGGCGAGCTTTGGGTGCAGCGTCAGCAGATGGAAGGGCAATGGGTTCTCCCCCTCGATCCAAACTGGTTCCTTTGGGATCTCCAAGGAAGTCTTCCGAAATGCCATGAGGCCTTGCTCCCCGCATGACGATTCGCGCGCTCGATCTCTTCGCCGGATGCGGCGGCCTGAGCCTCGGCCTTGAGATGGCCGGGATCCGCGCTGTAGCCGCGAACGAACTGGAGCCCATCTTCTGCGAGACTTACCGGTTGAACCACCCGGAGGCCCACGCCATCCAAGGCAGCATCCTTGACCCTGCCGTTTTCCAGGCGATTGAGAAAGCTGGGCGTGGCGCGGACCTCGTGGCGGGCGGACCGCCATGCCAGGGCTTCAGCACCTTGGGAAAGAAGGATGAGCGCGATCCGCGGAACCAGCTCTTCCTCGCATTCTTGCGCATGATCGAAAGCGTAGGTCCGAGAATGGTGCTGTTCGAGAATGTGGCGGGATTCAAGCGTCTCTACCAAGGCCGCGCCTTCGATGCCCTGGCCGAGAACTTTGATCGCATGGGTTACCGCTTTGACGCGCATGTCTTGAACGCGGCCGCCTACGGCGTGCCGCAATCGCGTGAACGCACCATCGTCGTGGCTTGGCCGAAGCGCGATCCGCGCCCCTTCGCCTTCCCCGAGCCGACCCATGCCGAGCGGGAGGACCTCTTCGGCCATGCGGGCTTCCTCACCATGCGAGACGCGCTGAGCGACCTTCCCATCGTTGGGATGGGGCAAGCACGCGATGCCTACGCATCTCCAGCGCAGAACCGATTCCAGGCGCGAATGCGGAAGGACCAGGACTCCGTGCTCACGGAGCATGAAGGCCCGAACCATGGGCCGAAACTCATGTCGGTGATCGCCACGGTTCCCCCGGGTGGAAGCATTCAGGATGTCCCCCTGACGATGCGGCCCAGGGGCTACTTCCTCAACACCTATGCGCGGCTTTGGTGGGACCGGCCCGCGACGACCATCACGCGGAATCTCGGGACGCCGAGCAGCAGCCGCTGCATCCACCCCCTCGCGGATCGCGGGTTGACGACGCGCGAAGGCGCGCGACTCCAATCGTTCCCCGACACCTTTCGATTCGTCGGCAGCCGTTCGCAAAAAAACCTTCAGATCGGCAACGCGGTCCCCCCTTTGCTTGGTCTCGCCATCGGGACTGCCATCCACGCCTTCTTTGAAGGTCAAGCGGCCCAGCGGACTTCTGCCTGATGCTCGCTCCCCTTCCTGAACGCATGCGCCCGAAGGCTCTCGACGAGGTCGTGGGGCAGGATCATCTGCTGGGCGCGAAGGGCGCGCTGGCGCGGCTGACGACGGGGGGCAAGCTGCCTTCGATGGTGCTGTGGGGGCCGCCGGGCACGGGGAAGACGACGCTGGCGCGCATCCTCGCGGAGCGCGCGGGGCGCGGATTCGTGGAGTTCAGCGGCGTGACGGGATCGGCCGCGGAGCTGAAGAAGTTCCTCCTCGAGCAAAGCTCCATGCCCCTCTTCAAGGGCGCGGCGCCGGTGATCTTCCTGGACGAGATCCACCGCTTCAACCGCGCCCAGCAGGACATCCTCCTGCCCTTCCTGGAGCGCGGCGAAGCCGTGCTCATCGGCGCGACGACGGAGAATCCGGCCTTCTACCTCAACCCCGCGCTGCGCAGCCGCTGCCAACTCATCGCGCTCAATGGCCTGGAGCCGTCAAGCATCCTCGTCGTGCTCAAACGCGCCTGGGCGCGGGAGCGCGCGAGCGAGGCGGAACCGCTTGAAGCCTTCGAGTGGTTGTCCCATTGGGCCGGCGGCGATCTGCGCTCCGCGCTATCGGGCCTGGAGATCTGGCTCGATATGGAGAAGCCGGACCTCGAATCGCTCCAGAACGCGCTGGGCGGGCGCATGATGTTCGACCGCGCGGACGGCCACTACGACCTCGCGAGCGCCTTCCAGAAATCCCTGCGAGGCTCGGACGCGGACGCGGCGCTCTACTACCTGAGCCGCATGATCCGCGGCGGCGAAGACCCCCGCTTCATCGCGCGGCGGCTCATGGTCACGGCGGCTGAAGATGTCGGCAACGCCGATCCCCAGGCCTTCATCCTCGCCGAAGCCGCGAGCCGCGCCGTGGAGCAGATCGGCTGGCCCGAGGCGCGCATTCCGCTGGCGCAGGCCGTCATCTACACGGCCAACGCGCCCAAGAGCAACGCGACCGTGACGGCCGTGGACGCGGCCCTGGCCGCCGACGACGCGCCCATCCCCGATTCCATCCGCGACGCGCACACTAGCACCGCGCGCAAGGCCGGACGCGGCATGGGATATCACTACTCCCACGCGGACTACGACAAGGCCCAGGTCTTCCTGCCCGACCGTTTCAAGGAAGAACGCTTCTACGAGCCGCGCCGCCCCCAGGAACGGAGTTGGCGGGACAAAGAAGAGCCCGACGCCGCGAAGCTCGGCGCCCTATGGGAAGCCTGGGCGGACGCGCATCCCGAAGGCGGCGAAGTCCCGATGGAAGCCTGGGCTCCTGAACTCGCATGCAGCCGCGAAGCCCTCGCCCGCGCCGTGGCGCGCCTGGGCGGGACGCGCTTCGCGCTTCGCCGCGCGTTGCTGGCGGAGCCGAAAGAGCATTGAAGGGCTTGCACGACCTATCCATGCGCATAAACTGTGCGCATCGAGGTCGCCATGACCCTTGCCTCCGCGCCCAAGAAGCCGACTAACCTGAGCCTCAGCAGTGACCTCCTGCGCCAGGCCCGAGAGTTGGACATCAACCTTTCCGCGGAGCTGGATGCGGCGCTGGCGGAGATCATCCGCAAGCGCCAGGCCGAGCTGTGGCTGGAGGAGAACCGCGCGGCCATGGACGCCTACAACGCGCAGGTGGAGAAGCGCGGCGTCTTCAGCGACGGGCTTCGGAGGTTCTGATGGCCCAGTGGACGCTGCACCGGAATCCCAACCCGGCGACCCGCAAGGAGATCCCCTACCTGCTGGATGTGCAGTCCGACCTGCTTTCCGCCCTCAGCACGCGGACGGTGGTGCCCGTCTTCACGCGCAAGGCCGCGCCCGCGCGCACGATGGCGCGGCTCACGCCGGAGCTGTCCTTCGGCGGCGAGCATCTCGTTCTCATGACGCCCCAACTCGCGGGCGTGCGGCTGAAGGATCTCGGCGACCCCGCCGGTGACCTCAGCGCCCACCGCGCCGAGATCCTCGCCGCACTGAATCTTCTTCTCACTGGAATTTAGTTCAGTTCTCCCATCACTCCACGCTGGTATTCGAGGAAGGCCTGCTGGAGTTCGGCCTCGGTGTTCATGACGAAGGGGCCGTACTGGGCGACGGGTTCGTTCAAAGGCTGGCCCATGAAAAGCAGGAACTCGGAGGCCACAGGCGCTTCAATGGCGAAGCCTTCGCCGTCGTCGGAAAGCGCGGCAAGCTGATCTTTCGTGACGGCCTTACCCGCGACCTTCAGGCCGCCCTTCAGCACGAAGAGGGCCGCGTTCCATCCGGCGGGGATCGGATGCTCGAAGGTCGCGCCCGCCGCCAGCTCCACATGGGCGTAGGCGAAGGGCGTGGGCACGGAGATGGGGTCCGCCGCGCCGAACCAGGAACCGGCGAGAGCCTTGAGACGGCCGCCGGGGATGGATTTCCAGACGAGCGAGATCCCGTCGGGCAGATCGGTGTAGCCGGGCTCCATGCCTTTGTGAGCCGCGGCCAAGTTGATCCAGAGCTGGAAGCCTTCGATGGCGCCGCCGGTTTCGAGATGCTCCGGCACGGGCATCTCCTCATGCACGATGCCGCGCCCCGCGATCATGAGCTGGGCTCCGCCGGGCGCGAGGACGCCGCTTCCGCCGCGGCTGTCGCGGTGCTTGAACGCGCCCTGCACCAGGTAGGTATAGGTCATGAAGCCCTTGTGCGGATGGGCCGGGAAGCCCGCGTCGCTGCCAGGCGGCAGCGAGAGCGGACCGAAGTGATCGAGCATGAGGAAGGGATCAAGGCGGCCCAGCCCTGCGTTCGGCAGCACGCGGGTCAATGGCACGCCGTCGCCATCCATCGTGGGACGGCCCGTCACGATCGTTTTCACGGTTCTCGGAGTCATCGCGTCACCTCAAGTCGAAGAGGATCAGTTCGGAATCGGCGCCAGCCTCCAGGTCGAGGCGGGCTTCCGACGATAGCGCCAAGCCGTCGCCCGCGGCGAGCGAAAGACCGTTGGCCTTCACCGCGCCCCTGGCGACCTGGAGCCAGTGATTGCGGGACGGGTCGAGGTCTCGCCCCAGGCTCGCGCCCTTCCCGAGCCGCGTCGCGAAGATGCGGGCGTCCTGATGGATGAGCGCCGAACCTTCGGCGCCGTCGCGGCTCGCGATGAGGCGCCAGCGGTCGCGCACATCGGCTTCCTGGAACTCCACCTGGCCATAGCGCGGCGCGAGCCCTTGCGCTTCCGGCAACAGCCAGATCTGGAGGAAATGCACCGGCTCCTTGTCGGACGCGTTGAGCTCCGCGTGGCGGATGCCCGTGCCCGCGCTCATCACTTGAGCCTGCAAGGGGCGGATGACGCCCTTGCCGCCAAGGGAGTCCTGATGCTCCAGCGCGCCTTCCAGCACCCAAGTGAGGATCTCCATGTCCTGATGGCCGTGAGTCCCGAAGCCCTTGCCGGGCTTGACGCGATCCTCGTTAAGCACGCGCAGGTCGCTGAAGCGCACATGGGCTGGCGCGAAGTACTCGCCGAAGGCGAAGCTGTGGCGGGTGTCGAGCCAACCGAAATCAAAGCTGCCGCGCTCGGCGGCGGGGCGAAGGGTCATCATCGGACCACCTCCAAATTGATTATACATGTTTGAACATCTAATTCAATGTCCAGCATTCCCGCGCCCCGGGCCTACGCTTGGAGCGAGTGATCAGGGAGGCGCCATGATCCAGTCCGTGGTCGTCGGCGTGGATTTCTCAACCGCCAGTCGGCAGGCCCTGGACAAGGGTGCGGCCTGGGCGGCGCGGCTCGGTGTTCCGGTGACGGCCCTCCATGTGCTCCAACCACCCGCGCCCTTGTTGCCCGAAGCCCAGATCGCCCTGCCCGACCCCGCGTGGCTCCAAGAAATGGAGCAGCACGCCCGGGCTCAGCTCGCTTCTTGGGTGAAGGATCTTCCGAACGCGGAAGCGAAGGTCGCCTGGGGCTCGCCCGCCGAGGAGCTTGTCGCGGCTTGCGGCGCGGACACGCTGCTCGTCGTCGCGCAAGTGGGTCACACGGCCCTCGCCCGCCTCCTCTTCGGCAGCACCGCCGCCCGCGTCGTCCGCCACGCGCCCTGCGATGTGCTCGTCGTGCGGGCGGAGGAGAAGAAAGGCTAGTCCATCCGCAGGCTCAACGCTCGCGATGCGCCTTACAAAGCTCATCGAAGGAATCGTAGACGCCCATCACGCGATCCGGCCATCCGATGGCAAGGTATTTCCCCGTGTTTCCCATCATCGCCTCCAGGATCACAGGAGCGCGGAACCCCCGGCTGACCAAGATCGCCTCTGCCCATTGGGTGATCAAGGCCTCTTGGGTCCCTCGAAGGCTCACTTCCGTATCGTCGTGGCTGTCCAGTTCCAGCCCATCCCCGATACGGCATTCGAAATTGATCAGATCCACATCGAGAGATCGGTTTGCCAGCCAGTGAACCACTTCGCCCGCGGTCTTCAGAGGCGGCGCTTCTTCGAGGCCAATCCAGTTGGAATCTTCTTCCCGCATTTCGAGCCGGGTCACTTCAACTGGGACATCTGGCGTGATCACGCGAAGCGCCTGGGCGACCGAGGTCCGCCATCCGAAGTAGCAACAAACCTCTCCGGGAACCGACTTGGCCATCCAGACCCGGTCCAAAATGAATTGATCCTCGGGCAGCGGCAGAAGCATCCCGTCCGTTCTGAGCATGGCGGCCTTCAGTCCATCCGCAGGCTCAGGTCCGCCGCTGGCGCGCTGTGGGTGATGGCGCCGACGCTGAGGAAGTCCACGCCGGTGGCGGCGACGGCGGGGGCCCGTTCCAGGCTCATGTTGCCGCTGGCTTCGAGGAAGACCGCGCGGTGGCTCTCATTCCGCAGTTTCACGGCCTGGCGCAGCGTGTCGAGCTCCATGTGGTCGAGCAGCACGCCGTCCACTTCAGGCAGCGCGAGGCACTGGAGCAGCTGATCCAAGGTCTCCACCTCCACCTCGACGCGCACGAGGTTGGGCGCGGCCTTGCGCGCGGCGTCCACTGCCTCGGCGATGCCGCCGGAAGCGGCGATGTGGTTCTCCTTCAAGAGCACGCCATCGCCAAGGCCGAAGCGATGGTTCACGCCGCCGCCGCAGCGCACGGCGTATTTCTCCAGCAGCTTGAGGCCCGGCGTGGTCTTGCGGGTGTCGAGGATGCGGGCCTTCGTCCCCTGGACCGCGTCCACGAAGGCGTGGGTCAGCGTCGCGGTGCCGGATAGGCGCTGGAGCAGGTTCAGCATCACGCGCTCCGCGAGGAGAATGGCGTGACTGGAGCCCTTGATCACCATCACATCCTTGCCGCGCTCCACGCGGTCGCCGTCCTTGGCCATGAGGGCCACGCCGATCTCAGGATCCACCAAGCGGAAGACCTCCTCCGCGATGGGCAGGCCGGCGAGCACCAGCGGCGCCTTCGCGCGGACGCGGGCGCGCATGGCCCGGTCCGGCACGGCGGCCGTGGTCCAGTCCTGGGTGCCCCAGTCCTCGCGCAGGAAGGCGCGCAGCTGATCGCGGTAGCTCTCGGGATGGGGAGGGTGGAACATCCTTCCAGGCTAACGCCTGGGGGCCGTGGGCTCCAGGCCTTGGACCTCCAGGAAGCCGCTAGCATGGGCCTTTCTCGCGGCCCGTGGTCCGAGGTCCGAGGCCCTGGCCAAATGGGAGGCCGCCATGCAAACGCCCGATGGAGCCTGGATCGAGTTGAAAGCTCCGGACGGAACCCGCCCCCGGGCTTGGCTGGCGCGGCCGGAAGGGCGGGCGAAGGCGCCGGGCCTGATCGTCTATCAGGAAGTCTTCGGCGTGAACGGCCACATCCAGGAGGTCTGCGAGCGCTTCGCCGCGGAAGGCTTCGTGGCGCTCGCGCCGGAGGTCTACCATCGCACCGCGCCAGGGCGCGTCTTCGCCTACGACGATTACGCCTCCGCCAAGGAGCATAAGCTGGCGCTGACGCTGGCGGGCCTGGAGGCGGATGCCCAAGCCTGCGCCGCCTGGTTCGACCGGGACGCGCAAACGGAAGGCATGGCCCTCGGCGCCATCGGCTACTGCATGGGCGGTCGCCTCGCTTTCCTCGCCAACACGGCGCTGCCCCTCGCCTGCGCGGTCAGTTACTACGGTGGCGACATCCACACCCACCAGGACCTGATCCCGCGGCTCCACGGTCCCCAGCTCTTCTGCTGGGGCGGGCTGGATGAGGCCATCACCTGGCAGCAGCGCCCCCTCGTGATCGAGGCGATGCGCGCGGCGAAAAAGCCCTTCGTGGACCTCGTCCTCTCCAACGCCCACCACGGCTTCAACTGCGACCTGCGCCCGGCCGTCTATTCCGGCGCGGCGGCGCGCCAAGCGCGGGGACTCACGCTGGCCTTCCTGCATGAACACTTGGGCTGATCAGATATCCGCGGCGCGGGGCGCAACCCAGATCTCCACGCGATTCCGCCCGTTCTTCTTGGCGAGGTAGAGCGCGCGATCGGCGCGCTTGAGCAGGCGGTCCACGCCGATGGGCGCGTCGCCCTCGGACGCGGTGACGCCGAAGCTCGCGGTGCATCGGATGCGCTCCTCGCCATCCTGATGCTCCATCGCTTCGAAGCGGCTCCGCATCTGCTCCGCCAGCACCGCGGCCCCGGCGGCGTCCGTGTTGGGGCACACCAGCAGGAACTCCTCGCCGCCCATGCGCCCAGCGTGGTCCGTGAGGCGCGTGGCGTCCCGCAGCAATCGCCCCAGGTTCCGCAGCACCGCGTCGCCCATGGGGTGGCCGTACTTGTCGTTCACATGCTTGAAGAAGTCCACATCCATCGAAATCAGCGCCAGCGGGGACCGTTCGCGCGTGGACCGCGCCTCTTCTTCGTCCAGGCGCAGGTCCATCGCGCGGCGGTTGAGCAGGCCCGTGAGCGGGTCCGTCGTGGCGAGGTCGAGCAGCGCGCGGTTGGCCTCCCGCAACTCGCGGGTCATGCGGTCCGCCAGCTTCAGCGCGCGCTCGCGGGCGATGGCGAGGGCGATGATGGCCGCGAGGAGGCCAAGGCTGACGGCGAGGCTGGATCCGAGCGCCTGCCACGATTCGCGGCGGCCGAGGCGCTTCCACCACGCCGTCGAATGGATCACGACGGTCCAGTGCCGGCCAAGCAGCTCCAGGTCTTGCCGGTGGACGAGCGCGCCATTCCCATCGCCGCGCGAGAATACGAACCCGGCGCGGTCCTGCTGGGTGCCTTCGTAGATCGCGTAGTCCAGAAGATCCGCATCGGCCAGATCGGCGAAGAGCTTGTCGGGCGAGAGCAGCAGCGTGACGAAACCCCGAAGCCGCGCCTGCCGCGCCTTCGCCGAGCCGGGATCGGGCGAGCCCGCGTAGATGGGCGCGACCATCGGGATCACGCGCGCGCCGGAATCCTGCTGAAGCGAAAAGACCGGACCAAGGGCGAGATGGGCGGAAGCCGCGGCCGGGGCCTGCGCGCCATCTCTCACATCCTCGCGGCTGGAAGTGTCGAAGGAGAGGATCGCCGGATCCATGGGTTCGCAGAGAAGGATGGGGTAGTAGGCGTCCGCCGCCCGCGGCGTCTTTCCGGGGCCATTCTGAATGTCCCAAAGGGGTGGACGGCCTTCCGCCTTGGCTTGGCGGTCGAAGGCCGCCCGCGTCGCGGTGTCCACGCGCAGATCGAATTGGAAACTGCGGACGCCGGGATAGCGGTTCTTGGCGCTGAGCGAGCCGATGAAGGCGTGCCAGGCCTCGGGACTGGGCGTGCTTTCGGCCTGGACGAAGCCGCGCAGGGCGCGGAGGGCGTCCGCGTCGTTCTCCACCCGGTCCTGGATGTCGTGGGCGAGCATCTCGGCCCGCCCCCGGAAGATGTGCTCTTCGTTGGTGGCGCGGCGAGCCTCCTCCCATCGCCAGAAGAGGAGGTTCACGCCGATGAGGAGCACGCCCGCGATCACCGGCACCGTCCACCACGGGCGGCGCTGGAAGGCGGAGGCGGGACGGCGGGCCATCGGTCAGGTAGCATAAGGCTTTTCGGGGTTTTCCATGTCACTCGTGCTCGTTGAAAAAGCCGGTCGCACCGCCTGGGTGACCCTGAATCGCCCCGAAAAGCTCAACGCCCTCAACAACGACCTGCTCAAGGAGCTGGATCTCGCCTTCGCCGCGCTCGAAGAGGACGCGGAAGTGGGCGTGGTGGTGGTGACGGGTTCCGGCGAGAAGGCCTTCGTCGCGGGGGCGGACATCTCCGAGCTGAAGGACCTGGACAGCGCCACCGCGCGAGTCCAGGCGCTGAAAGGGCAGGAAGTCTTCAACCGCATCGAGCGCATGCCCAAGCCCGTGATCGCCGCGGTGAACGGATTCGCCCTCGGCGGCGGCTGCGAGCTGGCGCTCGCGTGCCACATCCGCGTCGCGTCCGAGAACGCGCGCTTCGGGCTGCCTGAAGTCTCGCTGGGCATCATTCCCGGCTACGGCGGCACCCAGCGCCTACCGCGCCTCGTGGGCAAGAGCGCCGCCCTGGACATGATCCTCACCGGCGACATGGTGGGCGCGGCGGACGCGCTTCGCATGGGCCTCGTGAGCCGCGTCGTGCCCCAGGCCGACTTGAAGGCGCTGGCGGAGAAGATGGCGACGACGATCCTTTCCCGCGGCCCGCTCGCCCTGCGCTCGGCTCTCACGGCGGTCCATGAAGGCATCGAGATGCCCCAAGGCAAGGGGCTGGAGTTCGAGGCCTCCCTCTTCGGCCTGCTGGCGAACAGCGCCGATATGAAGGAAGGCATGGGCGCCTTCCTGGAGAAGCGCGCCGCCCAATTCAAGGGGATCTGATCCCGCTCAACCTTTCGGGGACTCCGCGGGCCTAATCCTGCGGAGTCCCCATGCGCGTTCCGGTCCTCGCCCTCATTCTGGTTGCGCCCTTGGCGGCGCAACCTCTGCCGCCCTCGCCGCTCAGCGCCCAGGCCAAGGCCGCGCACCTGCTGGACCGGCTGTCGTTCGGCCCTCGCCCCGGCGAGGTGGATGCCCTCGCCAAGGGCGGCGACGCGGCCCTGGAAGCCTGGCTCAAAGCCCAGCTCCACCCCGCGCCCGAACCACCGCTCGACGCCTGGATCGCCAAGACCTTCCCCACCCAAGGCATGAGCCTCGCCGAGATCCAGGCGGCCTTTCCGCGTCCCGAGGCGCTGGCGAAAGCGGAAGGCCTCAAGCCCGATGATCCGGATTACAAGAACAAGCTGAAGGCCCTCGTGCCCTTCGACAAGCGCCCCGGTCGCATCGAGGAGGAACAGGCGGGCCAGAAACTCGAACGCGCCATCGAAAGCCGCGACCAGCTCCAGGAAGTGCTCGCGGATTTCTGGTTCAACCACTTCAATGTGGACGAAGGCAAAGGCCTGGACCGCTGGTTCGTGCCGTCCTATGAGCGCGACGCCATCCGCCCCCATGTGTTCGGGAAGTTCCGCGATCTGCTGGGCGCCGTGGCGTGGCATCCGGCCATGCTCTTCTACCTGGACAACTGGCTCAGCGTGAAGGATGGCTTCGAGCCGCCCCGCGCCAGGCTTGGCGCGAAGGCATCCGCCAAACAGGCCGGACTCAACGAGAACTACGGCCGGGAGCTGATGGAGCTGCACACGCTGGGCGTGGATGGCGGCTACACCCAAAAGGATGTCACCGAGGTGGCCCGCTGCTTCACGGGCTGGTCCATCCAGCAACCGCAGGTGGACGCCGCCGCGTTCTTCCGCGCCCGCGCCCATGACGACGGGACGAAGACCGTGCTGGGCGTGGCGATCCGGGTCGGCGGGCGCGAGGACGGCGAGCAGGTGCTCGACATGCTGGCGTCCTCGCCCACCACCGCGCGGCACCTGTCCTACCTCCTCTGCCGCCGCTTCATCTCGGACACGCCGCCGCCCTCCGCCGTGGATCGCGTGGCCGCGGCCTACCTCAAGACCAACGGCGATCTGCGCGCCGTCTACACCGCGCTCTTCACGAGCCCCGAGTTCTGGTCCAAGGCTTCGATGGGCGCGAAGGTGAAGACGCCCTTCGAATTCGTCGTGTCCTCCGTCCGCGCCCTGGATGGGCATGTGGATGATCCGCTGCCCCTCGCGCGCACCGTGGCCCGCATGGGCGAGCCGCTCTACCGCTGTCAGCCGCCCACGGGCTACAAGGACACGAGCGACGCCTGGGTGAGCACCGGCGCGCTGGTGGAGCGTCTGCGCTTCGGCGTCGCGCTCGCCAAACGCCAGGTTCCCGGCGTGAGTTGGCCGGATCTGCCGCCGAGCGCATCCAAGGACCCCGCGACGGTGATCGCCGCGCTCGCGCCGAGGCTCGTCCCTTCGGGCCTTTCCAACGGGACTTCCGCGGCGCTGTTGAAGGCCGCCGACGCCACGCCGCGCACCTACGCCGATGGCGAGATGCGGCCCGTGGACCAGGCGCAACTGCTGGGCTTCCTCCTGGGCAGCCCCGAATTCCAGAGGAGGTAGCCATGCGCCGCCGCCTGTTCCTCCAAGCCTCCGGGTCCAGCCTCGCCTTCGCCGGGCTTGGCCTCGCGCCCTCTTTCCTTCGCGCCGCGTCGGCGAACCCCTCGACCAAGGGCAAGGTGCTCGTGCTGCTCATCCAGCGGGGCGCCTGCGACGCGCTATCCGTCGTTCCGCCCGTGGGCGAGCCGCGCTACTACGAGCTGCGCCCCACCATCGCCATCCCCGCTTCCGACGCGCTGCGATTGGATGGCGCCTTCGCGCTGCATCCCTCCCTCTCCGCGCTGAAGCCCTTCTTCGACGCGAAGATCCTCGCGCCGGTGATGGGCGCGGGCTCGCCGGACCCGACCCGCTCCCACTTCGACGCGCAAGATTATCTGGAGAGCGGCACGCCGGGCGTGAAGCGCACCGAGGATGGCTGCCTGGACCGCGCGCTGGCGGCGATGCGCGCGGACGGCCCCTTCTCCGGCGTCGCCTTGCAACCCACCCTGCCTCGCATCCTGCAAGGGCCCGTGCCCGCGCTGGCCTTGGGCAGCCTGGAGGACTTCCGCCTTCCCGATGGCCCCGCCACCGGCGGCTTCGAATCCATGTACGGCGCGGCCCTGGATCGCACGCTGCGCGGCGTCGGCGACGAAACCTTCCAGGCATTGAAGGATCTCAAGGCCAAGGACCCGCGCGCCATCGCGCCCGCCGCGGGCGCGAGCTATCCCACGAGCGCGCTGGGCAAGCGCATGCAGCAGATCGCCCAACTCATCAAGGCGGACCTGGGTCTGCGCGTCGCCGTCAGCGACTGCGGCGGCTGGGACACCCATGTGGCGCAGGGCTCCACCAAGGGTCAACTCTCAGCGCGACTCCAGGACTTCGGCGACAGCCTCGGCGCCTTCCTCACGGATCTCTCGGATCGCATGGACCAGGTCTGCCTCGTGACCCTGACGGAATTCGGCCGCACGGCGCGGGAGAACGGCAACCGCGGCACGGATCACGGGCAAGGGTCCGTCGCCTTCCTCGCGGGCGGCGGCGTCAAGGGCGGCCGGGTGCTGAACGCCTGGAAGGGGCTCGGCGACGGCGACCTCAACGAAGGCCGCGATCTTAAAGTGGCCTACGACTACCGCGCCCTGCTGGGCGAAGCGCTCACCAAGCACCTCGGCATCCGCGACCTCAGCGGCGTCTTCCCCGGCTACGCGAACGATCCGAGGGCCTGGGCGGGGGCGATGAAGGCTTGACCGCGAAGGCCGCGCCCTATCGAACATGAAAAGAGGAACACAGAGATCACAGAGCGGGCACAGAGGACACAGAGGGGGCCGGACTATTCGAACGCGGAAGCCGCCCGCCGCAGGCGGGCTTGCCGCTGCGCGGCAAGGTTGAGGGCGCGAGGATGGGAGGCCCTTGGAAGCCTCCAGTCCTCGCGCCCTCAACCCATGGCTTCCACTCGCCGTTCGGAGACGCGCCTCTGTGGCCCTCTGTGCCCGCTCTGTGACCTCTGTGTTCCTTCCGTTGTCGCCCTTGCGAAGGTCACGGATTCCCTTCGATCTTCAACCTCTCCATCTCGCCATCCATGCGTCCGGCGAGCATCAGCGCGGCCATCTTGTGGTCGCCGATGAGCGAGAGAAGCGGGTGCTTGAAGGTGGCGGGGCGGTTCTTCTCGACAAGGAAGTGTCCGGTCCAGGCGAAGCCGTAGGCGAGCAGGGGCGCGATCCAGGCCCAGGCCCAGTGGTGCGTGAGGCCGAGGAACAGCAGCAACGCGAGATAGCCCAGCGTTCCCGCCAGGTGCAGACGGCGGTTGCGGCGGCTGCGGTGCTCGGCCACATAGGCGGGCCAGAAGCGCCCGAAGGTCACTTCTTCCCTCCCGACGAGGAGGCGGAAGCGGTCTGTTCGTTCTCGCTTTCATCCGTCGCGCGCACGAGCACACGATCGCCCTTCACCAGATCCGTGGGGAGCAGCACATCGAAGTTCTCCGTGGATTGATCGAAGACGCGATCCACCGGGGCGATTTCCACCCAATGCCCGCCATCCGCGCTGACGGCGGCCTCCTTGAGGGTCGAGGAGGCGTCGGTGGCGGTGAAGCGGACCCGCAACCCGCCCGCTTCCGGCGTGGCGCTGAGGCCGGAGATGGTGGGCGGCGTGTGGTCAATGACGAAGGTGGGCGTGATCCAGGTGGAGGTCTGCGCCAGGTTGAACGGATTGCTCGGCGCGTCGGAGGCGGTCACTTCCAGGCGGTAGCGGCCATCGGGCACGGGCAGCGTGTCGAAGGCGAAGAAGCGCTCCTGCCAGTGCGCCTCCAACGGCAGCGGCTGGCCACGATCCGGAAGCAGGCGGATGGCGAACTCCAGTTGATCGTTGTTCGGGTCCGTGACGCGGAACAAGAAACTCTGGGAGCCGCGGCGGAAGCTGCGCCGCTCGCTGCCCGCGTAGCCCATCGCGGGGATGAGCTTCTGGGTCTCCAGCGGCACGCGCTCGATGCCGATGTCGTCGGGCGGCGCGCTGCGGGTGATGACGAGGCCCGGCGGCATGATGTCCACGCCTTCCCACTGGGGCGGCAGGTTGCGGTTGGCGTAGCGCACGGTCACGGCGCGGGCCACGGGCGTGGCGCCCCCGCGGGTGGAGGTGAGCCGCACGCGGAACTGCGCGAAGCGGGAAGGCGCCAGTCCCGGCAGCTCGCCGCTCTTGAGGGGCGGCGTCCAGGCGCTCCAGGTGGCGTCCGGCTCCTCGGTAAAGCCGGTGCGGAACTGGATCGTCGCGCTGGTGCCATCGGGCGTGTCGGCTTCGAGCGTGGCGCGTCCCCAATCGGCGAGCGGCATGGCGCGGATCACCGGCGAATCGAGCGTTCCTTCCGTCGCCTGCACCTCGGAGAGCGCGTGCACCTCCGCCGGATTCGAGGCGGCCACCAGCAGCTCGGAGCCCGAAGGCAGGAAGGCCGTGGCCTGACCCGCGCCCAGCTCGGTGAGGACTTCGAAGGGGTCCATGTCCCGCTGCTTCGCGTCGAGCGGAATGGCGAAGACACGCGAGCGGTTGCCCGTGCCCACGAGCAGGCGACCCTTCCAGACTTCCAGCGCGTAAACTTGGCTGCGCGCGCTTTGCCAGATCGTCTCGGGCACGCGATCCTTGCCGATGCGAAGCACGGCGCACTTGGGCGCGCTTTGCGCATCGCTGACGAGGTAGCCTTCGCGCTTTTCCAGTTTGCCGCTCTGGAGATGGCTGGCGAGGTCGTTGTTCGCGCCCACGAAGAGGTCGCCGTTGTCGAGCGCCAGGGCGCGCACTTCCTCGAAGGGCGTGTCCATCAGGATTTCCAGGCGATCCGCGACCCGCGCGTAGTGGACGACGAGGCCGCGCCCCTGGCTGCCCAGGTAGTAGCCGCCGGAACCATCGGGGCACATGGCCGTGAAGGCCGTCTCCTCCTGGAGTTGGGCGAGACGCCGACTGCTGCCATCCCGGGCGAGCAGGAGCGTCGCGCCATTGCCGGACGCGCCCGCGCAAACCACTTCCGACCCTTCGGCGCGCATGGCCCACACGACGGTGGCGTCCAGGTCGCACCAAGGCTTCACCGTGCCATCCATGGACACGCGGAACAGCTTGCCTTGACCGCTCGGGGCGACGATGAGATCCGGGCCCACCTTCGCCATCGCGAAGACGATGCCGCCCTTCACCTGGACCAGCGGCCGGATCTGGCCGTTGGAATAGTGGTAGAGCTTGCCATCCGTTCCGGCGGAGAGATACGCGCCGCCTTGGCCATCCGGCGTGGCGCACCAGATGACGCCTTCGGGAAGTTGGGCCACGCGCCGGAGCGCGGGCGCGAGGCGCAGCGCGCCGTCGGCGCCGATGCTCACGCCCTTGGTGGACGCGCCGATCCAATCGTTGAACCCGGTGTAGGAGGCCTTGGGCTGGCCCGCGGCGAGCGCGGAGGACAGCAGGACGGCGGTGGCGAGGAGGTGGCTTGGGCGCATGGGTTCCGTCCGCTAATCGGCTTCGATCTCGATGTCCATGGAGGCCAGGCCGCGCACCTCGCGGTCCAGGGGGAGCACGCTCCGCCCGATGATCTGGCGCTTGAGCTTGCCGTCATCCGCGCCGCCATCGCTGGCGACGAGGTTCGCCACGGAAGGCGGCAGGTTCTCGATGCGCCCGCCGCGCAGGCCCACGCCGGTGTTGTCCTGGAGCAGGATGGCGTAGGCGTGGTTGTTGCGCAGCGCGCCGTTCAAGAGGCGCACCACATCCGAGAGGCTGGACACCTGGATGGCCTGCTGGTCCGGGTCCGCGGCCATGAGGCTGAGGCCGTCGCCCACCATCAGCGTCGCCTTGCCGGGCCGCGCCGAACCGGGAATTTGGATGTTGAGCCGCGCGGATTCGCGCACGCCCTGGACATTCTGGAGCGTAACGACGATGGGCAGCGTGTCGCCCGGCCGCACGCGGCCCTTGAGCACCCGCACCCCGGCGATGCCCGTGAGGTCCAGCTTCTCTTCCGCCTTCACCGTGAGGCTGATGCCGTCGAAGACCGGCTTCTCGAAGGGGTTGAAGCAGGCCGCCTGGAGCATGCCGCCCAGGAAAGCCGAGAGCCGCGCGGAGTTGAGATCCGCGACGACGCTTTCGATCTGGATGGGGTCCTGTCCCGCGAGCTTGATGTTGCCTTGCAGCGACAGGCTCTGGAACCCGACGCCGCGCACCTGCGATTCCAGCGTCTGGCTCAGCACCGTCGCCGCGAGTTGGGGCGTGAGCAGCGGGTGGTCCATCACCTCGTAGCGGAAGGCCATCGTCTTCCGCCCGCCGAGGTTGAGGCCGATGCGGAGCGGGATCATGCGCGCCTCCGCGCCGAGCACCGCGCCCACGCCGTTGGCGCGATCCTCCCGGAGCGCGCCCACCTGCTCCACCGGCGTCGCCAGTTTCATGGAGGTGGCATAACTGGGCAGCACCGACGCCACGCTGGCGGACCAGAGCGGCAGATCCACCGCGCCCAGGTTGAAGAGCGGGTGGCCGAAGAGGAGCAGCTTCTTCCCTTGGGCATAGGTGATGGTGCCCGCGACGGTGAGATCGAGATCGCCCTGCACCAAGTTGATCGCCACCATGCCGCCCGGTTCCAGCGGGCTCGCGCTCGCGCCCGCATCCGGCGCGAGCGCGGGCGCCGCGACGAACTGCACGGGGAGTCCCTGCCACAGCGCCTTCGTCTGTGGCCCGAGCGGCGTCCCCGCCACGGGCAAAGGCAGCTCCTGGGGATCGCCCGCGTCGAGGATGGAAGCCAGCGGGATCATCTGTCCTTGCAGCGCGGACTTGATGACGGTGGGCGGCGCGAGCTTGGGCAGCACCAGCGGCGTGCCCTTCCCGGGCAACTCGGGCACATCCTTGAGCTGATCCAGCATCTGCTGGATGGGCGTGATGCCGCCGATGGCGTCCTTCTCGAACGCGAAGCCGGTGGAAAGCGCGCCCACGAGCCGGTCGCCGATGTAGCAGGGGCTGCCGCTCATCCCGGCGATGATGCCCGTCTCCGCGAGCGGCCCGCCGCTGCACTTGACGAGGATGCGCGCGCCGCCGGGCGTGGCGTTGCTTTGGACGCCCAGCACTTCGAACTCGAAACGCTCGATCTTGCCGCCTTTGAAGACGGTCTTGCCGTAGCCCTTCATGCCCGGCCGCACTTCGGTGACCGGCATGAGCGCCTGAGAGAAGGCCGGCGTGACGGCGAGCACACTGAGAAGGGCGGGGGCGAGCAGGCGGCAGGGCTTCATCAGGGGATCCCGGGACCAGGGAAGCCTAGCAGCATGAGGGCTTACACGGGATTTCCTGTCCTCCGGGTTACAGCTTCCTGACCTGGAGTTCACGAGTTTGTGCTTGGTATATGAGACCCGGCTCTGCAATCTGGGGTCCGGAGGAACCTTCCATGAATATGAGGCACTTAAAGGGCTCAGCCCTGGTCACCCTTCTGGTCGCCGCCGCCCCTCTCGCCGCTCAGGGCGTGAATGTCCAGCTCGCGGGCGTGGTCAGCGATTCCAATGGCCAGCCCGTGGCCCTCGCCACCGTCTCGATCCGCAACGAGGAGACCGGCTTCACGCGCGTCGTCCAGACCGGCGAGAACGGCCGCTACCTCGCGGTGAACCTGCCGGTGGGCCCCTACGCCGTCACCGTCACCAAGTCCGGCTTCCAGACCGCCTCCAATGTGAAGATCTCGCTCAACCTGGGCGACGCCGCGCCGCTCAATGTGAAGCTGGCGCCGGAAGCCGCCGCCACCGTGGAAGTGGTCGCCACCGCCGCCGCCGTGGACACCGAGCGTTCCACCCAGGCCGCCATCATCAATCCGGACGCGCTGCAGAACCTGCCCGTCCTGAACCGCTCCTTCTCCGCGCTCGCCACGACGACCCCTCAGGTGGTGGTGGACAGCCAGCGCGGCAACCTCGCCATCGCGGGCCAGCGCGGCGTGAACACGGCCGTGCAGATTGACGGCGGCGATGTGGACGAGCCCTTCTTCGGCGGCCAGACCGGCGCGGCGGAAGGCACAACGCCTTTCACCATCAGCATCGAGGCCATCCGCGAGTACCAGGTCGTCACCGACGGCGCCTCGGCCGAGTACGGCCGCATGGGCGGCGGCTATGTGAACGCCATCACCAAGAGCGGCACCAACGACTTCGGCGGCAGCGTCTTCTACTACACGCGGCCCCAAAGCCTGATCGCGGGTGAGCCCTCCCTCAATGGGCAGCCGCCCAACACCCTGGCCGATTACAAGCAGAACCAGTTCGGCTTCTCCGTCGGCGGCCCGATCCTCAAGGACAAGCTCTTCTACTTCGTCGTCTACGACGCCCAGCGCTACACCTCCCCCATCACCCAGGTCTGGGGCGGGAATGTGAATCCGCTGGCGCTCAACCCGGGCACCTACCCCAATGACGCGGCCCTCATCGCCCAGGGCGGCAACTATGACGCGCAAAAGGACTCCGACACCTTCTTCGGCCGGGTGGATTGGCTCCTGAATGAATCCAACACCCTCCAGTTCCGGGTGAACGCGAGCAAGTACCAAGGCCTCACGAGCGCGGGCACCTCCACCGGCTACAGCAACACGGCCGCGGACGATGTGAAGACGCTCCAGGGCGTGGTCCAGTGGAATTGGACGATCAATTCCAATTGGCTCAACGAGGCGGAACTGAACTTCGTCAAGGACGAGCTTCCCCGCAGCGCGCACTCGACGATTCCCCAGGTCCAGATCCGTCAGACCGGCTCCTCCACGAGCTTCTACGGCACCTATCCCTTCACCCGTCAGTTCGAGACCAAGCGGACTCAGATCAAGGACACGCTCTCCTTCGTCACCGCCACTTCGCAGTTGAAGTTCGGCGTGGACTACAACAACACGAATGTGGCCGAGACCTTCGCGGCCTATTCCGCGGGCGGCTACACCTTCACGAGCCTGAACAACTTCCGGACCGGCAACTGGTCCACCTATGTGCAGTTCTTTGGACTGAACGGGCTCACCGCCCAGCAGGCCGGAACGCTGGACGCCACCGAGAAAGAGCTCGCCGCCTTCATCCAGTACGATCAGCGCTTGAACGAATACCTGAAGTACGGCCTGGGCCTGCGCTGGGATCGTCAGGAGCACCCCGACATCCCGACGCTCGACTACTCGAACCCCCTGGCGAATCCGCTGCCCTTGGGTTCGAGCATCCCGACCGACTCCGGCTTCTCCCCGCGCGTCAGCCTCACCTGGACGCCGGGCGGTGAGACCAGCCCGACCGTGATTCGCTTGAATGCCGGTCGCTACATCAGCCGCACGCCCTCGGTGTTCATCTACCAGGTCTTCGCCGCCAACGGCTATCGCGGAGCCCAGTTCAACTTCACCCATCCCGCCGGCAGCGGCACCAGCCCGCTTCCCTACGGCACGAACTTCGACCCGAACAACCCAGCCTCCTTCGCCGCCTATCCCGGCGGTGGCTCCTCCGCGGCGCCGAATGTCTTCTCCTATGACCCCAACTTCAAGAACCCCCGCACGGACCGCATCAGCCTTGGCGCGGAGCGCGCCGTCGGCTCCGTGGTCCTTGGCCTTGAATGGGCGGCGGCTCACACCGTCAACCTGGAACGCCTCACGGACCTGAACCTGGGCACTCCCGTGGACAACGGTTATGGCCGCCTGGTCTTCCCCGTCGCGCGTCCGAACCCCGCCTACAAGCAGATCATGGAATATGTCTCCGACGCCGAGAGCTGGTACCACGCGGTCACCTTCAGCGCCAAGTACCACAAGGACGACAGCCCCTTCGAAGGCCAGCTCTTCTACACCTACTCGACGAACAAGGACAACGATTCCAACGAGCGCAATTTCTCCAGCTACTCCACCCAGAACACACAGCAACTGGGCGGCGATTGGGGTTACGCCGACACCGACCGCCGGAGCGTCGTGACGGGCTATGTGAGCTACCTCGAACGGCACACCGGCATTCAAATCAGCACCACCGTCAAGTACAGCTCGGGCGCTCCGTACTCTCTCACCTACGGCGGCGATCTGAACCGGGATGGCATCTTCGGCAACGACCGTTTCTATTTGAACGGCCAGGACAGCGGGCGCAACGCGTTCCGGAACGGGTCCACCACCTACATGGATCTGGGCCTCCGCAAAGCCTTCAAGTTCACCCGCAAGCTGGCCCTCACCCTCAGCGCGGATGTGTTCAATGTGTTCAACGATCACAATGAATACACCTCCACCACGCTCGCGCCGACCAGCACGGACGCGGCCCCAGCGCTTTCTTCGGCACAGAATGCTCCTGGCCTTCCCTCTGGCCGCCAAGTGCAGTTGGGCGCGCGGTTCAGCTTCTGAACCTCGCGGGATCACGGAAACGGGCGGCGCGAGCCGCCCGTTTCTTTTAGGCTGAAGGGATGCGGATCCTTTGTCTGGGCGATGTGGTGGGCGAACCGGGGCGGCGGCTTCTGGAGGCGCACCTGCCCGCGCTCCGCCGCGAGCAGGCCGTGGACTTCGTGATGGTGAACGGGGAGAACGCCGCCCACGGCCACGGCATCACCGAGCCCATCGCGCGGCAGTGGTTCTCCGAGCTGGGCGTGGACGCCATCACGACAGGCAACCACGCCTTCGATGTGAAGGGCATCGAGAGCTATTTCCGCCAGGAGCCGCGCCTGCTGCGGCCCGCGAACCATCCGCCCGCGACGCCCGGCGGCGGCTTCGTGAAGCTGCACACGAAAGAGGGCGCCGAAGTGCTCGTCATCAACCTCATGGGCCGCGTCCACATGCCGCCCTGCGACGATCCCTTTCGCGCCGTGGATTCCATCCTGCAAAAGGAGCGCGCCGACCTCGTGCTCGTGGACATGCACGCGGAGGCGACGAGCGAGGCCCAGGCCATGGGTTGGCACCTGGACGGCCGCGCGGCGGCCGTCGTCGGCAGCCACACCCATGTGCCCACGCTGGACGCGAAGGTGCTTCCCGGCGGCACGGCCTATGTGACCGACATCGGCATGACCGGTCCCTACGACGGCGTCATCGGCATGAAGAAGGAAGCGAGCCTCAGCCGCTTCCTCGGCCCGCTGCGCGCGAAGTATGAGGTCGCTTCCGGCGACCTCCAGCTCCAGGCCATGCTCATCACGACGGAAGGCAAGCGCGCGGTTTCCATCGAGCGGATCCAGCGGACGCTTTAAGCGTCCATGGCGGGAAACGCGAGCACGAAAGTCGTGCCCTTCCCCACCTCGCTGGCGACCTCCACGCCGCCGCCATGCGCTCGCAGGATGCCGCGCAACGCGCTGAGTCCGAGACCGCGACCCAGCGTCTTCGTCGTGAAGAAGGGATCGAAGATGCGGTCCAGCGTCCCCTGCGCCATGCCGATGCCGGTGTCCGCCACCGAGAGGATCACGAACCGGCCTGGAAGCATCTCGAAGCCGGGATAACGGCGCGCGATCTCCTCCGCGTCCAGCCTCGTCTGACCAAGTTTGAGCCGGATGAGCCCGCGCCGGTCCTCCAACGCCTCGGACGCGTTCATCAGGAGGTTCATCACCACCTGCTCCACCTGGACCGGATCGCCATGGATCATCGGAAGCCCCTCTTCCAGATCCAAGCTGATCTCCGCCTTGCGCGACAGCGTGCCGCGGAGCAGTTCCGCCATGTCGCCCACGAGTCGCCGCAGATCCATGGGCGCCTTTTCCGCCGCGCCCTTGCCCGCGTAGGCCAGGAGCTGCCGCGTCAGCGCGCCTGAGCGCTCGGAAAGAGTGGTCGCGGCCTCCAGGTGGAACGCGGCCGGATGTCCGGACTCCACCATTTCCCGGGCCAGATCCAGGTGCCCCATCATCGCCGTGAGGAGGTTGTTGTAGTCGTGGGCGATGCCGCCCGCCAGCACGCCCAGGCTTTCCAGTCGCTGGGTCTGGCGTAGCGCGGCCTCGGAGCGCTGGGCCTCGCGCAGATCATGGCCGATGGACCCGAAGGCCTCCGGCCGTCCATCCACAGGGTCATCCATGCGGAAGAGAAACTGGCGGGTCGGAATCAGCGATCCGTCCTTGAGGTTCCGCACGAGGATGTCCCCGGACCATCCGCCGGTCGCCATCACTTGGGGCAGGATTTCTTTGAGGAATTTCGTCCGCTCCCGCGGAGCCACCAGATCCACCACCCGGAGTTCCCGCAGCGGCCGCGCGGCTTCGATGCCGAAGAGGGTCCGGCCCGCCGTGTTGAGCCGCAGCACCCGACCGCCGGGCGTCGCCATGCCGATGGCTTCCGTGGCGAGTTCCATCATCCGCGCCTGGCCGCGCAATTCCCGCGACCGCGCGCGCCGTTCTTCGCCACCCGCGGCGAGCAGCAGGGAGGTGAGTGCGAGCAGGGCGAGGAAGCCCGCGAGGAGGATGATGTAGTCCCTTCCCGTGATGACGCCCGGCGGCGCGGCCCCCAAGTGTTGAGCCAGGAGCGCGGAAGCCGCGGTGGCGAAGGTCGCCAGGGATCCGCCCCTCGGCCCATGGCGATCCGCCGCGATCAGGACGAGCGGGAAAAGCGCGTAGGTGAGGTTGAACTGGACCGCCGCGTTGCCGAGCGCGCCGCCGAACACGAAATACCCCAGCAGGCCCGCGAGGATGAAAAGAACCGCGAGTTCGACCCGTCGGCGGAAGGGATGCCGGTCCCGCGCCCGGCGCGGAGTGGCGAGGGTGAGGATCGGCGGCGCGACCACGAGTACGCCGAGCAGGTCCTCCATGCACCAGCTCCACCATCCCGTGAAGGCGGCGCTCCAATCATGCGGGGCGAGCAGGCCGAGAGAGACGGCGCCGATGGTCGCCCCTAGAATCGCGCCCAGGACCGCCGCCGGGATCGCCAGGAGCAGCACATCGCGCCGACGGGCGAGGCCGGGACGGAAGCCGTAGGCGTTCAGGATCCCCGCCCCCAGCGCCGCCTCGGCGAAGTTTCCGAGGCTGATCCCGAAGGACGGCAGGAAGGGCAGCCCCGAAGTGACGAGGCTGCTCAGGCAACCCGCCGCCACGCCCGGGATCGCATCCCGGCCGAAGAGCACGAGCGCGGACAGCGCGATGCCCGTGGGCGGCCAGACCGGCGACAGCCCGCCCGCGATGGGCGCCTTCCCGATGGCTTTGCCGAGGATATAGAGCGCGGCGATGACGAGGTTCAGGCCGATCAGCCTGAGGACGCGCGCGTGCTTGCGGGAGATGCTGACCATCGGGTTGGGCTGAAGCTACCTGCTCCGCGTTCCCCACACAAGAGAAAGGCCCCGCGGATGCGGGGCCTTTCCGTCGAGAGCCGAGGCTCTTAGTACATGTCGTCCATGCCCATGCCGGGCGCGGCGGGAGCCGGAGCCTTGGGCTCGGGGATCTCGCTGATGATCGCCTCGGTGGTGAGCATCATGGCGGCGACGCTCGCGGCGTTGCGGAGGGCGGACTTGGTCACCTTGGCCGGGTCAATGACGCCGGCCTTGACCATGTCCACATACTCGCCCGTGGCGGCGTTGAAGCCGGTGTTGCCCTTCTCCTCGCGGACGCGGTTCACGACCACCGAGCCCTCGATGCCGGCGTTGTTCGCGATCTGGCGCAGGGGCTCCTCGATCGCCTTGCGAACGATCTCGATGCCGGTGGCCTGGTCGCCGGCGGCCTTGAGGGCCGCGAGCTTGGGCATGGCGCGCAGGAGGGCCACGCCGCCGCCGGGGACGATGCCGTCCTCGACCGCCGCCTTCGTGGCGTGCATGGCGTCTTCCACGCGGGCCTTCTTCTCCTTCATCTCGGTTTCAGACGCGGCGCCCACCTTGATGACGGCGACGCCGCCGACCAGCTTGGCGAGGCGCTCCTGCAGCTTCTCCTTGTCGTAGTCGGAGGTGGACTGCTCGATCTGGCTGCGGATCTGCTTCACGCGGCCCTGGATGTCCTCCTTGGAACCGGCGCCCTCGACGATGGTCGTGTTTTCCTTATCAATGACGATCTTCTTGGCGGTGCCGAGGTCGGTCAGGGTGAGGTTCTCCAGCTTGAGGCCGAGATCCTCGCTGATGGCCTTGCCGCCGGTGAGGATGGCGATGTCCTCGAGCATGGCCTTGCGGCGGTCGCCGAAGCCGGGGGCCTTCACGGCCGCGACCTGGATGGTGCCGCGGATGCGGTTCACCACCAGCGTGGCGAGCGCCTCGCCATCCACATCCTCCGCGATGATGAGGAGGGGGCGGCGCGCGTTGACCGTCTGCTCCAGCAGGGGCAGGAGGTCGCGCATGTTGGAGATCTTCTTCTCGAAGGCGAGGATGAAGGGGTTCTCGAGCTCGACCTTCATCTGGTCCGGGTTCGTGACGAAGTAGGGGCTCAGGTAGCCGCGGTCGAACTGCATGCCCTCGACCACATTGAGCTCGGTCTCGCGGCCCTTGGCTTCCTCGACGGTGATGACGCCGTCCTTGCCGACCTTGGACATGGCCTCGGCGATGATCTTGCCGATCTCCTCGTCGCCGTTGGCGGAGATGGTGCCGACCTGGGCGATGGCGTTGCCCTCGACGGGCTTCTTCAGCTCGTCAATGGACGCGACGACCGCGTCCACGGCCGCGTCAATGCCCTTCTTGATCTCCATGGTGTTGGCGCCGCTCACGACGGCCTTGATGCCCTCGCGGTAGATGGCGCGGGCCAGCACGGTGGCGGTGGTGGTGCCGTCGCCGGCCACATCGGAAGTCTTGGAGGCGACCTCGCGGACCAGCTGGGCGCCCATGTTCTCGTGCTTGTCCTTCAGCTCCACTTCCTTGGCGACGGTGACGCCGTCCTTGGTCATGAGCGGGGCGCCGAACTTCTTCTCGATGAGGACATTGCGGCCCTTGGGGCCGAGGGTGACCTGCACCGCGTCGGCGAGCTTGTTCACGCCGCGCAGGATGGACTGGCGGGCTTCTTCGGCGTAGATGATGCTCTTAGCCATTTCTTTCTCCTGATGGGTTCGGGGTTCGTTGCGGGGTGGCTTCGGGGGGCAGGGCCTCGGGCCTCGGACCGCGGGCCTCGGGGCTTACCGTGGCCCGTGTCAGCCGACGATGGCCAGGATCTCGTCTTCGCGGACGATCACATGGTCCACGCCGTCCAGCTTCACTTCGGTGCCGCTGTACTTGCCGATGAGCACCTTGTCGCCGGCCTTGACGGACATGGGCACGCGCTTGCCGTTGTCGTCGAACTTGCCTTCGCCCGCGGCCACGACCTCAGCCTCCATGGGCTTTTCCTTCGCGGTGTCGGGGATGATGATCCCGCCCTTCATCGTCTCGGCGGGCTCCACGCGCTTGAGCAGCACGCGGTCGTAGAGCGGCTTGATGGCCATGATGCCTCCTTGGGCTGGTCGAGTCCCGGTTCCGGGGTGTTAGCACTCGCCAGCGTTGAGTGCTAAGAATCGCGCGCCCCTTCAAAAGGGTCAAGTCGTGTTTTGGTGCGGCTTGAACGAATATTAGTCAATTCAAATCAAATTTTCTTTAGTCAGGACTTAGATATTTGCCCGGCTCCGCTACCTCCTTCGCCTCTAAGCTTTGGATATGTCCAGCCTTGCCCTTCTCCAAGACCTCCAGACCACCCTGGATTTGCTCCGCACCATCGAGCGGGATCTGGCCGCCTTCCCCCCCGACCTGGCCAAGGCCGATGGGGACGCCAAGGCCCTCCAGGTCCAAGTGGACAAGGCCAAGGCCGCCCTCGCCACGGCGGAGAAGCCCCGGGCCCAAGCCCAGGCGGTCTATGACGAAGCCAAGAAGATCGAGGTGAGCACCCGCGCCCACCTGAAGGAAACTCAGCACCAGATGCCCTACGCCGTGGCCCTCAAGGAGCTGGGCGAAAAAGAGCGGGCCGTCACCGCCGCCGCCAAGCCCCTGAAGGAGCTGGACGCGGTGATCGCCGCCCGCAAGGCGGACCTGGAGGCGCTGGAGCCCAAGCTGGCGGAGGCGAAGACCCAGTTCGAATCGCTCCATGCCGTCTTCCTCTCCGAGCACGAGAACCAGGTGGTCGTGCGCGGACAGCTGGAGGCCAAGCGGGCTGAGTTGTGGACCGGCATGGATGAAGGCCTCAAACCCCGGGTCGAGCGCCTCATCTCTCAGCGCCAGGGCAAGCTCGTGGCGGAAGTCAGTCAAGGCATCTGCGGCGGTTGCCACACGAAGCTGCGCGGCCCGCTCGTCACCCAACTCCGTCACCCCGAAGGTCTCATTCCCTGCGAGACCTGCCAGCGTTACCTCTACCTGGCGTGAGCGAGCTGGCAGAGCGGGTCGCGGCTCTCCAGGCGCGAATCGCCAAGGCCTGTGACGCCGCGGGCCGCGATCCGGATTCCGTCGAGCTGCTGCCCGTCTCGAAGAAACAACCCCTCGCGCTCATCAGCGAAGCCGCCGCGCTGGGCTTTACGCATTTCGGCGAAAACTATGTCCAGGAAGGCGCGGATAAGGCCGCCGCGCGACCGGACCTCGCCTTCTGCCTGCTCGGCCCGCTCCAACGCAACAAGGCCAAGGCCGCGCTGCAGGCCTTCGCCGAGATCCAGTCCGTGGACCGCGTGGAACTGGTGGAGCGCCTCGCGCGACTCGCGGAGGAGTTGGAGGTCCATCGCGGCATCTGGATCCAAATGGATCTCTGGGACGAGGCCACCAAGGTCGGCGGCTGCGCGGAGGCGGACCTGCCCGCGCTGCTGAACGCGCTCCGCGCCGCGCCTCGCCTGGAGCTACGCGGCCTCATGGCCATCCCGCCACCCGAGGACGCCAGCGCCTTCACGCGCCTCGCGGACCTGCGCGCCCGGCTTCAGCAGCGGCTCGGTCAGCCCTTGCAGCTGAGCATGGGCATGAGCGCCGACCTCGACGCCGCCATCGCCGCCGGAAGCGATCAGGTGCGCATCGGAACCGCCTTCTTCGGAGAAAGGCATTAACCACGGAGACTCAGAGGCCCAGAGATTTTTTCTCCGTGACTCTGAGTCTCCGTGGTTCAAATCCACTTGGTGCCGGTGGTCGGGATCGAACCGACACTCACTTGCGTGAAACAGATTTTGAGTCTGTCGCGTCTGCCATTTCGCCACACCGGCGCGAA
>CAYYJN010000010.1:0-53432 GCA_964472275.1 uncultured Solibacteraceae bacterium | reverse complement strand
TTTCATCAAGACCGCGCCAGTGCTGAGGCTGGTGGTTTCTCAGGGCCGACTATCTAGAAGCAGCTTGACTAAGCGGTGCAGCCCATCGACATCAAGGTTGCTGTTCACTTGGAGCTCCTAGATCCCGATGTGGAAGAACCGCGCTCTCTTATCTGACGGAATAGTCACCCAGCGCTTGTCCCCCAAGTACCGATAGAACCCCATACCCCTCTTGGGCAAGGGAGTTCTCGCAAATCTGGGAAGAATGATGGAAAAGTGGCCAGCACAGGAGATCATCGGGTTCGAGATGTCGGAGCCACTCTGACTTTCACTTCCTGGATGAACATGGATGTCCGCCACGACTTCTAGCCCTTTCTCCTTGCAAAGAGACCAGAGCTTCGAGAAGTGTCTCCCGTCAAACATCACGATCCCTGAGTTCAGGCAGTTCGGGTCTAGGTCGTCGTACAACACGAAGTCCACGATTCTCGCCCGCTGCCCATCTCTAACGCCCAGAAGGAAGGCGCCGCTTTCACGGGATTCAGAATCGCCTCTGTCTCTAAGGCTGAGAATGAGACGACGCCAGAGAGCTCGCCCGCAAGACAACTCATGCTTGGGGAAAAGGGCGTTTCTGATAATCCGAGCAATTGAGAAGCTCATGAATGATCTCCAAGAAGCGAGTGATCCCGATAGATGGCTCCCAAAGCCGAGACTTGTGGATTCCTGGCCAATCCGGGTGAGAAGCGTAGGCCAGCCGATCGCACGGGTGGTACAGCGCGAGGCCACCATTCCAGTCAGTGCGGAACACCTGTGAAACACGGCCGCCGTTGTGGCGCGGAAATTTATCGTGAGCTAAGGGAGAGTTTGCCGCCGGGTCCCATAGACAGGCTGTGGGTGCTTGAGGGTATCCGGTGCATTCGAACCTTAGGGTGAACTCCGAGGAGTCCGCTGCTGTCACAGCGATGAAGGCGAATGGCCAGGTGACACGGATGAGCCGCCATCGACCATCGACTTGCCCGAGCCGAAATTCGGCTCGGGCAAGGTCGGCCTGGAAGGCTCGTTCATCGGGACCAAGCAATTCCGAGTCCAATGGCTAGCCCTGAATCCTGATGTCAGTGACGAGGTCGAAGGCGATCTGGCAGTTGGGGCAGGTGACCAAAGTCCCCAAATGGACACCAGGCGCAGGCTTGGTGTCGCTCCCCACAATCTGGAGCTGATGCTCGCCAGAATCGGTCGGCGTCATCTGGAAGAAGTCCTCGGTGAACCACTTTTTCACGTGGGCGATGGTGGCCCCGGGGCCGAAGTCTTTCTCGGGGGACTGGCCTTGGAAGTTCACGGTGACCTTGATCTTGCTGCACCGATGGAGGTGAGCTCGGAGGACCCCTCCGTGCGCGTGGTCCGAGATCAAGCAATGAGCCTCGGCCGGTTCATGTTTGTCTTCGAGGAAGAGAATCGCTGCGGAGTCGGCACCGTGCTTCTCGGCGATCAGGCTCGCGAGGTCCGCGAGGGTGGTCGAGGGGTCGGCTTCGAGGAGCTCCATCGCTTTGGTTCCTTCCAGTTGATAGAAGACCTCGATGGTGGGGTGATGCTCGTTCGCGCCTTCGCCGCCGTGGGTGGTGTTGGGGTTAGGGGTCATGGTTTCTCCTGTCCGGGCTGTTGCCCGTGGTTGACAGAATCGCCTAGATTACCAGATTTGTCAACCGCCAAGTTGACCGATTCGCCTTCGTGGCTGATATTGGTCAACTGGAGGCACCCATGATAAGTCAGCGGTTGAGGCAGCTACGCCTAGCCCGTGGCATGACCATGGATGAACTGGTTGAGGCGACAGGCGGGCTGATCACTAAGCAGTCGATCTCAAAATACGAACTTGGCAAAGCAATGCCGACCGCAACCACCCTCGCGGCCCTCAGTGAGGCTCTAGGCGTCAAAGCCAGTAGTCTTCTCAGCCAGCCAAAGTACGAGATCGAGTTCGTCGCGTACAGGAAGGCTGCCACCACAAGCCTGAAAACGGAGGAAGAGGTAAAGGCGCGGGTCGCAACTGCGCTCGAGAACCGAATCTTTGTCCGGGACCTCATTTGCAATTTTGACGAGCCGGACATTCCAAGGATTCAGGTGAACTCTCTGGATGAAGCGGAGACAGCTGCTCAGCAGCTAAGGGCTCATTGGGGTCTTGGGGACCAGCCAATCCCGAATCTAGTTGACACGATCGAGGCCCATAATATCGACGTAATCCCAATCCCGGTTGAGGATGGATTTGACGGGGTGTCAGTGCGGGCGATCGGTCAGAAGGGCAGCCTCCGAGGGGCTGCGCTAGTGTCCCGCGTCGCCATTTCTGGTGCTCGGCAGCGGTTTAACCTGGCCCACGAACTTGGCCACCTTGTTATGGATACAGGTCCAAAAGTAGACATAGAGAAGGCTGCGCATAGATTCAGCGGTGCATTCCTTGCCCCTGCTAGTAGAATGATAAAAGAAATTGGAGAGAAGCGAGATAGTATATACTTCAAAGAACTACTTCTTATTAAGCAGCAATTTGGAGTCAGTGTTCAAGCTCTCTTCTATCGGATGAAAGATCTAAGTATTATTTCTGATAGTTTCTATAAAGCATTGACCATTCAGTGGAATAAAGCAGGATTTAAGCGAACTGAACCTGAAGAAAAGCCTGTTGAAGAGCCTAGAATGTTTAAGCAAAATGTGTACAGAGCATTCGCTGAAAACCTATTGAAGCTCTCTCAGGCAGAATCGATGTTAAGTGAACCTCTTGATTTTAATGTAAAAAATCATGCCAGTGAAAGCCATTTAATAGCTCTCCTTCGGCTGCCGAAATCGGATAGGTACGAACTACTTAAGAAGCAGGCTGAATCGCTGGCTGAGTTTTACGAGAATGGTGGCTCGCTGAATGCGAGTGACTTGTACTCTGGCGTGCCGACCCATGCCTGAGCGTACTGAACCGCTGCGTGGAGAAATTTGGTGGATTAATTTTGACCCTGTTGTTGGGTCTGAGACCAAAAAGACTCGGCCGGCAGTAGTGGTGAGTGGAGATTTTTTTGGCGTGCTAAAGGTTTGGGTGGTCGTACCACTCACCGGTTGGAATGACAAGTTCGATGGCAAGGCGTGGCTTGTGAAGGTTGAGGCGACCAAGGGGAATGGGCTGAAAAAGGACAGTGCTGCGGACGCTATGGCGGTGAGATCCGTGGCACTAGAGAGGTTCAAGGAAAAGATCGGGACTGTTCCTCCGGCAACTCTTCACGAGATAGCAACTGCCATTGCCCTGGTGGTCGAAGCGATCTAGATCGATTGCGTGGGTGAGAGATCGGTAAACCCTTTCGCAGAAAATCGCGGGCGCCATGTGGTTCACTTCCGAGAAATCAATGAGAACGAAGACTTGTAAGACTTTGGGGCCCAAAACAGACACAACTATCTTTCCAATGCGTTCATCTCTACGATCCGTTGAAACTCGGTGAGGAACTCTCCGTAGTGTTGAGCAAGGTAGCGAACCACGCGGCTGTTCTCGAGAAGTGGGCGGAGGTATCCCCGTGCAATTGTTAGGACCATCACTTGCTCGTTGTAGGCCTCATCGATTAACCGGAAATCCTTCTCCTGAACTCGAACCTCATGCTCGATCCTGGCTAGCTCTTCGGGCTTGGTGGCGATATTCCTCTTGTGGCGGGCCGAGTCGACGAGCTGTTCCTTAGGGGTGGTTTGAACTAGCGCGCGAGCATAGGTGGCCGAGTAGGTCCCTGTGGCAGCCATGACCTCCGCGATCTCGAGCTGTCGAAGGGGTCGTACTAGCTTCAGAAGCGTTAGGGTTTCCTGGGCTACATGCTTATCCTTCAGGACCTCCACGGCTTCGGGGCAAATTCCAGTGAGGAGCCGGCGATTGGTGCGGATGGTCTCAATCGAAAGATTTAGGGCCTTCGCGATCCGTTCCTCGGGCACACCGGCGTTGAGGGCCTTCAGGATCATGCGGTTGGCCTGGATGGGCGCGATACGGCTGACCTTTTTGTTATAGGTGTACCCCTCATCCTGAGTGGCGATCAAACACGGGGCTTCGGTGAGACCGGCTTCCCTTAAGGCTTCTGCACGGGCGTGGCCATCAAGAATGAGAAACTTCCCTCCCTTCGCGGGGTAAATAGACAAAGGCTCCACAAGACCCGCTTCTGCAATAGAGGCCCGAAGCGATTTGAATTTGGGGGACTCCTTCAATTTCGGGGGGAGCGTTCGGGTTGGGAGCAGCTTGTCTAGCCGGACGGTGATTCCTTCCAGTTCGAACGCGGCCTTGACGGGTGTTGTCCTCATCGCTGAATCAGATCGTGCAGGTACTTCGGGACTGCATCCAGCTTCTCGGCCCGGAGGATATTGACGAATCGCTCATTCTTCAGGAGGTCCTTAAGGGCTGAGAGGACGAATCGGAGTTGCTGCTCACAGTGTCTGGACTTCTTGATGAGGAGCGCCTGGCGCTGGGTCTCTTTTCGAAGCACACGCACCAGGTCTTGTGGAGTGGGTGTTTTGTTGCCCCTGACCCTATTGGTCCGGAGCCCTTTCCCCTTCGCGCGGCGGTCTTCGACCAGCCGTTTGACCTTCATCAGAGCTTTCCCCTTGAGTGTGCCGCTGTCGTAGGCCTCCTGAAGGCTGCGCTGGAGGGAGGCGTCGTCTGAGCTGGCGATTTGCATGGCTGTGGTGACCGGAATCTCTCCTCGATCGACAGCTGCGATGAGCCGCTCCTCACCGTTCTCAACCAATCGAATCATCGCGGTGACGTGCCCTTCGCTCATGCCCACCAGGCTGGCAATTTCGGTGTGACTGCGGCCCCTGGCCTTGAGGGTCACGAGATTCCGGGCCAACTCCAGGCTGGAAGGAGCCCTCCGGGTGAGGTTTTCCACCAGACTCATGAGAAGGCGGCTTTCAAGTGGGGCCTCGACCAAGATGGCTGGTATCTCCTTTGCGCCACAGAGCTGGTAGGCCTCCAGTCGACCTTGGCCACACACCAAGTCGAACCCGTCGTCACCGGGCCGTTGACTGACCGTGATGGGCTTCTTCAGGCCTACTTTGGCGATGTTCTCGACGATCTCCCGGAACCGCACTTGGCTACGACTGCGCGGGTTGATGACCCGAATCTTTTGGACGGGGATGAGCTGAACAGTCGTCATGCGGCCACTCCGACACGGACCATCTGTGCCAAACCAAAGAAGTAATCCAGAGACTCATATCGATAACCATCCATCAAGAGCCCGTTGTCCTCTTTCATCCTGAGCCGGACCTCATGGATATCCATGGCAGGGAGCAAGTAGTAGTCCAGGGGGGCCTGATTTGACGGGTCCATGCGGACAACCAGCGTGAGATCCGGTTCCAGCCCGGTATCGATCCGAACCCTCCAGCGGAGGGCATCAGCAGGGGTGGGCTGGCATCGTGCAATGACCAGAGACACAGAAAGCATCCCGTTCAAACGAACCAAGTCAGTTTCCGGATCCACCGCTACCTGGCCACCGCGCTCCTTAAGCTCTTGGATAAGGCCGTCTATGACCTCGGGAAGGAGGCGCCGGAGACGACGGTTGATCTCTAGGTAGGCGTAGTCCCGGTCTGGGGTGTATTCCACCAATTGATAGGCTCGAAGGAGGCTGCCGAAGCGGTGGCGGTAGACGGCACTGGAGGGCATACCCTCGGTCTCGTTAATGACCAATCCGCTCAAGCGGCCAGTTCGATCCACCAGGTCCTTGAGCCGGCCCAGCAGATCGGCTTCGGACAGCTGGCGGTGCCGTTCCAGAATGATTGCGTGGGCTGCCCAGAAATCCTTTTCCTCTACCAAGGAGTCAAAGGCGCCATTTCGACGGACCCACATCTCGGGAGGGTTCAGGACTCGCTTTTTCTTCAGCTTGAAAGACATCCGGTTGTAGACGTTGTTGCCGATGTATTTCTCGTTGGTGAGCACTTGGTGGACCATGCCGCGAGTCCAAGAACGACCCAGTTCGCCTTGGATATCGAAACGATTAAGCTCCTCGGCGATCTCACGCTCGGTGCGCCCTTCATCAATGAAGAGGCTGTAGATGCGGCGGATCACCGCGCGCTCCTCCGCAGGTCCTGGGACGAGGATGACCCGATCGGTTTGCAGACTCTTCTGCTCCCCAGGGTGCAGCTCGGTCTTTGGCCTCCCGACCTGGTCTAAGAGCAAGCGTCGGAGTCCGAAGCCCGCGGCGCCACCCTGGCGAAACCCGAGTTCTACGAGCTTGCACTGACCCTTAAACACCTTGGCCGAAAGCTCGCGGCTGTACTCCCCGGCCATGGCGCGTTTCACGCCCTTCACGATGGTTGAGACAGGGCTCCCGTCGTTCTCGAACTGTTCCGCGCAGTATTGGATGGTGATTCCTGCCCGCTTGCAGATGTATTCGTAGTAGGCGCTCTCGTCTGCATCCTGGAATCGCCCCCAACGGCTCACATCGTAGACCAGGATGGTGCTGAAGTCGGCGTGCTTGGATTGCACGACCTCCAGGAGCTCCTTGAGACCGTCCCGGCCGTCGATCCGAAGGCCACTCTTGCCCGAGTCAGAAAAGGTCCGGACGATTTGGAGGTTTCTCCTCTGAGCGTAGTCCTTCAGAACGTCGGATTGATTCTCAGTGGAGTACTGCTGATGCTCGGTGGACATCCGCACATACGCAGCCGCTCGGGTTGGGTTCTCGGTCATGGTCGACCTCGCCTTCTGGGAAGGGCCCCTTTGGATCGACCAGAAACCTACTTGGAATTGGATGGGGGAACCATGACCTTGCAGGTCTAATTTCAATCCAAAACTAGACCTACAAGGTCTAGTCCGTTCCTCCCGAAGAACCCAAAAAGGATCCGTGCCTCAAGGGGAAAGCTGATGAGAACCCATGCACTGTCCCTCGGCGAACACATTGCCAGACATCGAAGGGCCATCGGGCTAACCCAGTCCCAACTTGCCGAGAAGGTGGGGGTACAACCCATCACCATCAGCCGAATCGAAACAGGACGGAAGACTACATCCTTAGATGTAGTGGCTCAGATAGCCCAAGTCCTCGGGGTGGAACTGCATGAATTATTCCGTCAATGGGATGAGCAGAAGCCGAAGGAACGGGTGACCGAGCGCTTGCTTTGGTTCATTTCGCGGCTGTCTCCCGCTGAGGTCGAGCTAATCATGGATGTGGGGGCGGTGGTTCTAACACACACGCGACGCCTGGAAACAAAGTAAGCGGAGGCACAGGGATAGGCGGTGGATCCAGCTCTACTCCTGCGGTGCCCCTCCAAACATGGAGATGGTGCTCTCGAACTTCAACAGGGTTCCCGGGCCAGAGAGCGCATCGATCGGCGCCAGACCCCCGAAGAGAGGATGCCGGTTCGGTTTGATCACCCATTCCTGGGCGATGGCGGGGGTATTGAAGAATGCCAAGAGGCGATCCCACAGCCGCAGGAACGCCTCCATCCTTCTGTAGCAATCGAGTGGGAAGCGAGTAGTCGGCTGGTTCCGCCACCGGTCGTAGCGCGTAGAGGAGATGTTCCCCAAGAGGCCCTGGACCCTGACGGGGTGAAGGCCGAGGCTATCCATCAGGTCGAAGAACGCCCGGACCTTCTGGACATCGCGAGCCTCGGGTTGGCGGGAGCCCTTCTTGTTCCATCGAGCGCTGCCAGTTGGGACGCCCCACTCTGAGAGTTCCTCCCAAGGGTGTCGCCAGGACCTCGGAAGATTGTTCGGCCAGGCGCAGAGCTGATGCAGCAGTCCCCAACGGTCGAGAGGCGCCGCGCAAATCCAGGCCGCGCCCTTTATCCGGAGGATGCGTTCCGCCAAGGGAAGCGACTCAAATGGTCCCGAGTGGTGGCCACGTGTACGAACAACCATGGGGAAGGACTTCCCAGGCCGTGCGGGTGGCAGGCAGACGCCTTGATCCCGCAACCAAGCCACGGAGAAGAAGCAGTAGCGCAGGCCACCAAGGAACTGAAGTGTGGGGTACTGACCCAACTGGGCGAGGGTGATCGTTCCACTTGAAAGCCCGGTCGACAGGGCAGCCTGGAGCTGAATGGCCAGCGGGTCTGCGCTTTCAGGATGGGGAGTTCGGGTCGGAAGCATCGGAGGGCAGCGATCACACCGGAGTCCCATCCCCTCCTCCGTGGCGTGCGGCAAGAGCTCATGCATGGCCGGGGAGGTCCAGGTCTCGCAGGTGGGACAGCGGTCTTGGAGCCAGACTTTATGCCGCTCACAGGCCACCTGGAACGCGAGCCGGTGAGTGAGGGGGGAGTGATCAGCTCCCCCCTCTAACGCACAGGCAGGGCAGTAGGGGATGCCACCTCCGCGCCGCATCTTGGAGGCAGGCTGATCTTGCCATCCGGAGGGGAGGATCCAGGGAATGTGGCTCATCTTCCACCGCTGCAAGGGGACCTTCGCAAGGTGGCCTGGGGGCATCAGCTTGGGTAGGAACCTGCGAAGAGTTCCTTGTTCCACCTCCGACGGGGTCTCCCCGAGCCGCGCCGCGATGTGAGCGAGGAGCTCAGGGGGCGGCGCAACATCCAGATCCGGGAGCACCTTACAGTCCACGGCGAGGAGATCCCTAAGGAGGGAAGGAACAGGGACGCTCCAGAGGCGGGCTTGGCGCCCGAGTCTGCTGGTCAAGGATTCTCCCTCGATGGAGGGAGCGATCCTCAACCAGCGCTCAGGCGCCGGTCTCAGGCATAGAAGGGTTTCGACGGAAAACTCCAGGGCTGCGCTCACGAGGCCGTCCCTCTCTTCGTCGGGAGCACAGGGCCGAGCCAGGGCATGTCGGCGTCCCCGGCCAAGTTGATCTCCAAGGCGGTGATGATGCCGGTGGAAGTCATGCGGGCCTTCCGCTCGGCGCGCTCGCAGATGCGAAAGATGCGTCCGAGGAGTCCCCGGGAGTGCTTCCAGATCAAGTTCGCGTGCTCAGGGGTGGTGAAGGAACCATCGGGGACCTTGGCATGTTGCTCGATGGCCCGAAGGAGTTTGATGAACTCTCGGTCCAGGCTCCAGCGGGGCATCCCCAGGGGCGTGAAGCGCTCGTGGTACTGGTTGTCCCGGCTGACCAGGTGGTGGGCGTGAGCGGTGCCGGCAAGGAACACCGGGATCTGGAGCTCGTTCCCGAAGCTCTTGAGGTCATCGAGGATGATGCGCTGGCGATGCGGACCACCAGGGAGGAGGTGGTGGAGCTCATCCACGCAGAGGGCGCGGACCTTCGCGGCGTCCATGGCCTCTACGATGCGCGTCCGGATGGAATCTCCCTTGCTGCGAGGCGGAAGGGGGATGCGGACGGACCGGGCCAGCGAGCCAAGGAGGTCCTTGCGGATCCCGTTGACTGGGGCCTGGATCGTAATGACTGGGATCGTGGACCCACCCTGGTCCGGCCCGAAGTGGGTCCACATCTCCTCTGAGAACTTACGGAGGGTGTGGGTCTTTCCGTTGTTCGAGTCGGAGACCAGGGTCAGGCCTTCGGGACGCGCTCGAGGAGAGTCAGCGACGATGTCGAGCATGCGGCCCAGGATCTGGGCCACGAGGGAGTAGCGGACGAAGAAGTTGTCAGACATGGCTAGACCTCCTGTTGGAAGCTGCGAGGGGAATGGAGGGTCTCGACCTCGAAAGATCCGGGGTCGGTGAACACAGTGGGATCGACTTGCTCGACGGGGGACCACCCAAGAGCGGCCAGGGAAGTTGCCGTGGGTGACGGCGCTGGAAGACCGGTGTTTGGGGTCGCTGAGGGCTCCATGGGCACAGGTTCCGCTGGAGCCTGTTTTGCCCGTTCCCGGCGTTTCCGGTGCTCCTTGAGGGGGATGGGTGTGCCGGCCTGGAGGATGTCATCCACGGCGTTCCGTCCTTGGTCCGCCGTGGGTTGATCGATGGTGGCCGCCGCGATCTGACGATCCACGGCTTGGTGGTCCTTCAGCTCCCACAAGGCGACTCCCTGACCGTCGGTATCCCGGAGAGGAATGGGGAACCAGATGCTCGAGGCGGGATCCTTCCACCACACAAGCCGGATGTCTCGAGGGTCGTAGTGAAAGCGCCACAGACCATCGGCGCGCTTGGGATTCTGCTCTCGGATGTAGGTCGACAAGATCTCGTCGGAGTAGCGGTTCCCCTCCCAGGTCACGCCATCCTGCTGAATTGTCCTTCTGAAGGTTGGGAGGAGGGAGAGCAGGAAGGACTGGCCAGCCTCGACCTGGGGGTAGTGGACCTCACCGCCGCTGTTAGCGAAGTAGTCCCGCCAGACGCTGATAGGGCTCCGTCCGCCCAGCCCGCCATGAGCGGAGTGGTGGTAGACCTCCACGAAGAAATGGAGGAACACGGCCTCCAATTGCTCGAGGGTCAGCACCGCTCGGCCGGCAGACTCGTAGTCGCCCTTCTCGATAGGATTGCTGAATGAGGTGCCCTTCAGAGCGTGCATCTCGTCGGCGACGCGGCCCATCAGGCGCTCGATGTGAGCTCCCCAGTTGGGATTGCCAATGCCTCGGAAAGAGACATGAATCCCGTGCTCTAGGGCTACTTCCTGGAGGAAGTAGCCTCTGAACTCCATGGCGTTGTCGGCGATCAGACCGTGCCAGCGACCATGACAGGGCCAGGGACTGGTGATGCCATGCTGGCGGAGCCATTCGGTCTTGGGGCTCATGGCCCGATAAAGGCAGAGGCCCACAGACAATTGGCTGGGCGGGTCCATCGTGAGATAGAAGCCAAGCACCATTCGGGAATAGGTGTCGATGGCCACCGTAATCCAGGGCCGATAGGCCTTGCCGCTAGGAAGCACCACGAAGACATCGACCTGGGTATGGTCAATCTCGACGAGGCCTAGCGGGTGATCCCCGATAGGTGCTCTCCCACGATGCCGCTTCAGGATCTCCCTCATCGCCTTGTGGCCCAGGCGCTTTTCGACGATCTCGGCTGATGAGAGCTGCTGGATGGCCTCAATGATCGAAGATCTTCCGATGAGCTTCACGCCCTTGTTCCGGCAAGTGCGCTGGACATGCTCGATGGTCTGCTCGTAGGTGGGACGCTCTTCTTGGAGGTAGTAGTCGTTGATCTCCCGCGTAAGCAAGTCCGCCTGGCTCTCGGTGAGATGCCGATTGACGACTCCATATGAGAAGACCCGTGGAATTAGCGAGGTCAGTCGCTGTCCACACATCACGTATCGGAAGAAGAGATCGCGGACGGCTCTGGGGCTTTCGTCCAGGAGTTCAGCTGCCCGTCGCAACGCCGCCTTGGTGGGACCGGTCTCCAAGATCGGAAGCAGCGCTTCCAGGCGCTTCTTGGCGATGGCCTGCTATTCTGGCGGGTACTCCTCGAAGTCGAGGAACCGCGCAGTGGGGAACTTGTCGCCCGAAGCGATCCTGAGCGTCTGAAGGGGGACGCGATGAACGATGTCGGAGTCAGGGAGGAGGATCTCGGCCATTCCATCTTCTGACTTGCCAATGAAGAAGTAGGTCTTGCCCTCGCGGCGCACGAAGGTCAGGGGCTGGATGCCGGGTGTCAGTTCGAGGCGGCTCATTTGGGCCCCCTCGTGAGCTCCGCCCCGAAGAGGCGGGTGAGGACCGTCATGGGGTCCATGAGTTCATAGGGGCGAGCCCGATCACCCGAGAGCAGCGGGGGCAACGGCAAGGGGACCCGGAGGTGCCGGGGCGTCATCACGAGGAAGCGCCAGCCCTGGCGGCGGGCGAAGCGGCGGCCGGCCATGAGCTTGGGCCGGATGGTGAACCAGTTTTCCTTCAGGTCCTCCTCGAACTTGACCTCGATCAAGACGGGCTGCACCGCCGGAGTGGTCTTGAGCTGGACCCAGACGAGGTAGTCGGGGGAGTAGGAGGCCTTGCCATACCCGAGGGTCGGGCAGTGGAGCGTGAGGGGCTGCTCCAGCACGCCCACGAGCCCGTCGAACGGGAGCACCGAGCGCAGGAAGTCACGCTCCAGCGCGCTCTCGTGCCAGACATTCCGGTGGAGGTGGGGGAAGGGGATGTAGCCCGACAAGCTCCCGCGCTTGGGAGGGATCTTACGGGCCGGGACGGGGTAGCCGGCAGCCTGGTCCGACCCCAGCAAGGCCTTAATCAGGCCTTTCGGGTCACGGATGATGGGAATGTTGGGCAGACCTTGCCTGTCCCCCTGAAGGGGGATATCTTGGGGTTTGGAGTTCATGGTCTGGATTCCTTTCGTATGCAGTCATCGAGGACGGGTCCCACCCCGTCCTCGAATCTTTTTAGGGCGGATCACCGTCCCTCCACTGCGGAGGGCAGCGACGTGGCCACAAGACGGTCCACGAAGTTTCTAGGATCGATTCCACACGCGCCCTGAGCTTGAGGCTACTTCCGGCCTTGATCGCGTAGATCACGCCGCTCGTGGACATATCCAGTTCCTCTGCCAGCCGGCGAAGAGACCAGCCTTTGGCCTTGAGCGCCAGAGTGATGTCCTGGGGAGTCCACGGCGTGTGGATGGGCATGAACGGAACCTTGCAGAAACCTCTCGGGAAGACCGAAAGGTTTTCAGTTTCGTGCAGCCTCCTCATCTCCAGGTAGATGAGAAATGAAGGACTCGGTTTAATGTATATAGGAAGTAATGACTAGAAGGCTTGGCTAGGTCAAAATGATTGATCCACTGTCTAAAAGCCCATGGCGGAAACCAGGCCCAAAAAGGGATGAAGAACTATTCCTATTAACTAGCTGGCTTTTTGCTGGCGGCGCTTCGATCAAAGAAATTGCAAAGGATCTCGGCCTGTCGGAACGAACTGTTGGGAAATGGCTTCGCGAGATTCGAGATAGCCTCGCCAATGCACCCACCCCGCAGAGGCCGCCTCTCAGGGGGAAGGTGGTCATCGAAAGCTATACATACAAGCCTGCCGGGACGCGGACCTATGCCAAACGACCCATCCTGCTTGCAATGATGGGAGGCAGCGGGGAAGTCCGACTGTTTCTCGTGACGAGTCGAACTCAATCCCAGATCTATCCCCTGGTGCGGGGGAATATCCAGAGGGGGTCGACTCTTCTGACCAACACCTCGAACCTCTATGTGGGCTTGCGAAAGGAAGGCTTTCCAGTAGTGGAGCAACATCCGGCAAGGCTTTGGGGGAAACCCCCATACTCGACAGGGACACCACTCTCGCCATTCTGGGAAGCGCTCTACGCGGAGATGGGAAGAGCGAGAGGCGTACGATCGGGCACATTCATCCAACGCGCTAGAGAAGTAGAGATGCGGTGGAACTTTCGAGGGAAGCCAACCATTGAGCTCTACAAAGCCATTCGCCAAACGCTTGGTGTTCGGTCTTCGTGAAGGCTAAGCCTCTCCAGGTAAACAAGCCCGCCCTAAATCTGGACATTCTCCATTACGTCTTTCAATGTCCGGGCGACGATGAACTTCGCGGGGTTGTCCTTCCCGGCCACGGCCTTGAAGTGCGCCTTCCCGCATTCGATTTTGGCACTCTCCTTCTGGCGCAGGTCCACCTTCTGGATGCTCCCCTTGGTTTCCACGACGAAATACAGGCGTTCCTGGCCGTCCTGCTGCACCAGCACGGCCCAGTCGGGGTTGTAAGTGCCCAGTGGGGTCGGGACCTTGAACCAGCCTGGGAGCTTGGCGTAGACCTTCACGGCGGCGTTCTTCTCTAGGTCCTCGGCGAAGGACTTCTCGATGCCGCCGGAGTCGTAGACGACATATTCGTGGACGCTTCGGGTCACGGCCACCATGTTCTTGAGGTAGCCGGTTAGCTCTTCCTGCTCGAAGAGTTCTTGGGCGTAGAACTCCTGGTCGCCCAGTTTCTGGTAGCGGATGCCCTCGACCAGGGCCAGGCGTTTGCAGGCGTTGATGGCCTCAGTGGTGATCTCGATGAACGCCTGGGGGTTCCGCTTGAAGTCGCTCAGCCTTCCGCTTTCGGTGAGGATCCGGGCCAGGCTCTTGCGTGTGAGCTGGGTCTTGTCCTGCAACTCCGTGAGGATGTCGGGCAGCTCGATGTCCTTCTCCTCCAGGGTGATCGGGCCACCGACCTCGGTTTCCACGGCTTCGACGCCGCCCTTTCCAATGGCCAGATTGGCGCGGTGCCAGGTCATCCGGGTCTTGGGGATGGGGCGGGCATCTTCGATGGCCTTGATGCAGGCTTTGATTAGAGCCTCGTTGTTGAAGGCCACCCGGTAGGTGGTCTTGTGCTTGATCCGGTCCCATAGGGCCTTGAACTCCTCGCCATGGAGGATGGCCTGACGGGTCCTGATGGTTCGGCGCTCGTCGGCGTTCTTGATGTCGAGCTTGCCCGCCACCTTCCGTAAGGCATCGAGCACTTGGGGCAAGTGATCGGCATAGGCATCGGGGAGCGTGACGACGCCCTCCTTGATGGCGGTGCGTAGGGTGTCCTGCACCTTCCCCTTGGTGTCCACCCAGCCCTGATCTTTGAGGTGGTCCCAGATGGCCTGAGATGCCTCCACGCCCAACGGCTTGGCCTGCCCCTGGTCATCCACCACGGGGATCCCGGCGAACTGATGCTTCTCCACCAGCCCGAAGCGGATGCCGGTGTCCTGCTCGATCTCCTTCTGCAGGTTCTCGGCGAAGTCCTGGTAGCTCTCCATGGCGACCACCGTCAGGGTATTCACATCAAAGCCCCGGATCCGTTCACCCTGTTGGTTCACACAGAGACGGAGTCCGCGGCCAATGGTCTGGCGGCGTTCCCGCTCGCTGGCCATGTCACGAAGGGCACAGATCTGGAAGACATTGGGGTTGTCCCACCCTTCCCGTAGAGCGGAATGGCTGAAGATGAACTTCAAGGGAGTCTCGAAGCTGAGGAGGCGCTCCTTGTCCTTCATGATCAGGTTGTAGGCCCGCTCGGCATTCTCGCGATTGCCCTGATTGTTCTCCTGGGTATCCGAGACGATGCCCTTCTTGTCGATGGAGAAGTACCCCTCGTGGACCTCGGTGGCGAGGAAGTCGGGGTTCTGATTCTTCAGGAGGCTCGCGTATTCCGGCCGTTTGATGGCCCGCCGGTATTCTGCCTCGAAGAGCTTGGCGTACTCCCCCTTGAGGGGGTTTCCATCTTTGTCGTACTGGCGGTACTTCTCCACGTGATCAATGAAGAACAGGCTCAGCACCTTGATCCCCATGGGATTCAGGCGCAGTTCCTTGTCCAGATGCTCCTTGATGGTCCGGCGGATCATCTGCTGCTGGATGGACTCGGCGGCCACGCCGCCGATGGCCTCCCCGACCTTCAACCACCGCTCAGAGCCCGGGGTTCGGATCTCCACCAGCTCCTGGCCCTTGGCGGCGCGGATCTCGCCCACCAGGCTGTCGTGGTACACGGCCCGGCGCGTCACCTGCTCCAGGTCATCGCCATCCTCGATTCGCTGGGATTTCCGGACTATGGTCTGGCCCTGCTGTACGTCCAGCTCGGCCACGGCCCATACTGTGCCCTTCTTGGCGTGCACTTCCAGGATCCGGATGTAGGCGGTGTTGTGGTCCCCTTCCACAACGCCGGAGGCGACTTCGATCTGCTTCACGAGCTTGCGCTCGTAGGCATCGACGGCATCCAGGCGGTAAACCATGTGGTGCTTGTCCGCGTGAGTGGCGGAGTACCGGAGGGTGCACAGGGGAGTCATGGCGCCCAGGGCCGCCTTGCCTTGGCCCTGAAGGCCGCCGTCCACGCTTTGGGGCTCGTCCACGATGAGGACGGGCCGGGTGGCCTTGATGAGGTCGATGGGCTTCTCGCCGCCCGTCTTCTCGCTGTCCTTGTAGAGGTTGTTCACGTCCTTCTTGTTGATGGCCCCGACGGTCACCACCATGATTTGGATGCTCGGGCTGGTGGCGAAGTTGCGGACCTGGCCGAGCTTCCCCGAGTCATACAGGAAGTACTCAAAGGGAGTGTTGGCGTAGAGGCTGCGGAAGTGATCCTCGGTGATCTGCAGGGACTTGTAGACCCCCTCCTTGATGGCGACAGAGGGCACCACGATGACGAACTTGGTGAAGCCGTAGCGGCGGTTCAGCTCGAAGATCGTGCGCAGGTAGACATAGGTCTTACCAGTACCGGTCTCCATTTCCACGCTGAAATCCCCGGAGGCGAGGGACTCCGAAGGCCGCAGTCCGTTCTGGAGCTGGATGGTGTTCAGGTTGGCGTGGATTTCGTCGTCTAGGAGCTTGAGGCGGTTGCCTACGCCCAAGGTCGTGTCCAGGCCCTCCAGGGCCTCGGTGCCGAAGTGGGTCTCCTTCGAAACGGTGAACTCGGAGCGGCAAATCTCCTGGCCTTGGAAGAGGGCGCAGACGGCCTCGATGGCGGAGTGCTGGTAGTCCAGGTTGGGTTCGAAATGGAGCTTCATGCCTACAAGCTCCGGACGTTGTCGAGTCCGTGCTGACTCAAGATGGCCGTGAGGTTGGTCTTGGCTACGTCATCGGTGAAGGCGCTGTCCCGGAAGACCAGGGTGGTTTCGCCGGCCGGAGCGAGTTCCTTGCGCCAGGCCACAAGGCCCAGGGCCAGAGGCTCGTAGTCCTTTATTCCAATGTCTGGGTCTAGGCAAACCACTAGGACACCACCGCCGATGCTGTGGACTTGCTTGCCGTGGATCAGTTTGGTTTCCATGGGAACTGTGAGATCCAACCCCAACTTCAATAGCACTTCGAAAAGAAGATCTTCCTCGGTGCGACCATGAAGGATGTGTTCAGTCGACTCGTGGAGTGTTCCAGATAGATCATCAACTCGTGGCTCCCAGGCTCGAATATTTGAGGTATCGAGTTTGAAGCTTCGAAAGCCAGTATCGATTTGAAAGAGTGTCCCATTTTCCTTGACCCTCTTCCCAGCACGCCGAATACGTTCTTTTGCAATTTCAGCAATGGTTCTCGGTCGTTTGACCTGGTCGCAGAAATCTGCAGCTGTCTTTTGATCCTTCTCTAATGAATCCAGTGGTTCTGGCAGTTGGATGAGGATGAATCGACGACTGCCCCCATCTTCTTTGTTGAGCTCAAAAATGGCCTGGGCTGTTGTGCCAGACCCACCAAAGAAATCGAGAACGAGTGCATCCTTACTTGGTTCAGGAAGGATCTGCAAGATCCTCTTAATCAGCCCTAAGGGTTTCGGGTTACTGAAGACGTTTTCGCCCATCAATGAACGGAGGTCTATGCTGGCCTTTTTGCTTCCTTCCAGGTCATCCCAATGAGGAGAGGGGCGTTTCGTTCTCCCTTCCAAATAGGTTTTCACATAAGGCCACCAGTCTTCAGAATCACCTCTCTTCCGGCGCTTCCAAACAATGAAATCTTCAGCCAATAGGCGAGCATACCCCTTGGGGTCGAAGCGCCAGCAACTCTCGTATCCAGTCGGCCCAATAGGGTAAACATCATTGCCATCAGGGTCCTCGATCCGGAAATACATATTGGGCCGATCGGTACGCCTGTCATTGCTTCCAGTCTTCCGGAGCTGCCAAAGGGCATACTTCCCTTTCGCGTCTTCTTCTTGGTATCGATCGAGATCGTCATCGTCTAACGGCAATCCGGACAATTCTGTATCAGGGTCTTTGGAATAGACCAGTACGTAATCGAATGATGACCCCAGACCACCACCATCCTGGCCTGTCGTCTGACCAGTTGTTCTGACAATCGTCCCCTTATAGTTCTCCTCGCCAAAAATCTCATCGCATACCCTCTTCAAGTTATAGAGCTCGTGATCGTCGATACTGATGAAAATTACCCCATTCTCGTGAAGTAAATTCCGAGCCAACTTCAAGCGGGGATAAATCATGTTCAACCAGTCCGTGTGGAACCGGCCTGAAGCTTCAGTGTTCGAAGAAACTTTCGCACCACCTACAACTTGTCCAGTCACCTCAAGGTAGTTTTTTATGCTGTCCTGGAAACTGTCTGGATAAACGAAGTCTTTCCCCGTGTTGTACGGCGGATCGATATAGATAACCTTGATTTTGCCGGAGTAGCTCTTTTGAAGAAGCTTTAATACTTCGAGATTGTCTCCCTCGATCATTACATTCCCTGTGGAGCCCCAATCGACACTTTCAGCCTTTAAAGGCCTGAGAGTTCCAGCCGAAGGAGTCAGCGCGTGTTGACGTGCCCGACGCTTGCCATGCCAGGTCAGACCAAATTTTTCATCTCTTTCATCGACGAGGTCTCCTAACAACTGGCGCAGGGTTTCGAAATCTACCATTCCTTCCTTGAACACTTCAGGGAAGAGGGCCCGGAGCTGAGCTATGTTCTCCGCCACCACATCGGCGCTTCGGGTTTCAGAGGATAGGGCCGTCAACTTTTCCATGGGAATCCCTGCTGAAGATGGATCAAAGGGTGTTCAAGGGGCTATGAGAATGGCAGCCAGTTCCGCTTCCAGGCGGCGGATGGCGAGATTCAAATCCACCCGTTTGCTGAGCTGGGTCTCGCGTGCCGCACGGGCCCGGATAGAGGCCAGGTCACGTTCGATTCGGGAGAAGGCTTCAAGGCTACCCCGAAGGCGCTGGGAATGGTCCCGGTCCACCGGGACGGCATAGGCCCCCGACAAGGGTATGGCCCGAATACCGAGAATGCGGTCACCCCAGCCTAGGTAGAGATCCTGGAGGTCGCCCTTGGGTAGCCCGGTCAGTCTAAGGCTACGGAGAAAGGCCGCCTCGGATTCGGACGCCTGTGAGGGGTCGAAGAACCCCGTAGTATCTACGGCCTCTACCACCACCTGCCCGGCCTCCCCTTGGGAATGACGCTTCGGCGCGATGGAAAGTGCCCACCGCTCCCCCTGTCGTATCAGGAGCAGCACGGGATAGGGCACGGCCCGATGCAGCAGTTCGACTAGGCGGCCCACCGGGACAGTGCCTGGCTTTCCAGCCCGGCCGACCAGGGCGCCCCGGAGGTCCATGGCCAGCACGGCGATTTCCAGGTATTCCCGGGTCACGTCCTTGAAGACATCCACGCCGATGGTGTCGGGCTTCAGGGCCGCCACCCAAAGGAGTTCCTCGACACCCTCCTGCACTGCCCGCTTGTCGGCTGCCGTGGGCAGGCCCCGTTCAAGCAGGAGTTTCTTGGGGATGCGCTGGTCCACCCGGGCCGATCCCGGCAGGGCAAGGTGGGCCAGCAATAACGCCAGGCCGGGATCGGCCACTAGACCCACCGATCCCCCTCCCTGCCTTCCACGACGACAAAGGCCACAACCTCAAAATCTTGGGTCCCTGCGAACTCACCCTTGAGGGCGTGGGTACCACCGGGAGTGAAGAGGCTCGCCACCGCCCGCTCCTCTCGCTTCCCAGTGATGGATGCGACGGCCTTCGCCAGTAGGTCCTGGGCATGCTCCATGTCGTGCCCGTTCCGGGTGGCCTTGTCGAACCGAGCCCAGGATTCTCGGTCGGGAGAGTCCTGGTCGCTGCACAGGGTCTTGAGGCGGTCGAGCACTTCGCGGGCCTGGGTGTAGGTGAGCAGGACGGCTCCATCCGCACCCACGTGCACTAGGTAGTAAGGGGAGAGAGGGTAGGCGGGGTCCTGGACCTTCAAAGTCGCTCCCCCTGCAGCTTGGAGGCAGAAGATGATGCCGGGGGGCACACCACCCTTGCCCTGGACGACCCCCAGGGTGCCCAAGGGCATCTGTGAAAGTTTGGCGGCGTGGGCCTTCTGGAGGTTGGCCAGGTCAATCCGGAAATCCGTGAGGGTCATGTCGGCGATCGAGAGGCCTGTGGAGAGGTCCTCCATGTCGATGACGGCCTCCTGGAGTTTCAGGAGCTGCTTGCGCCGGTATTCCAGATCGTTCATCTGGTCTCCAGATTGCTGCTCGATCAAGTTCTCCTCGCCTGTGGCAGAGAGGTCCAGGAGCACCATGCGACCACTGACCCGTTGTTCGAGCTTGATGTACTCCTCTAGTTCCACATTGGGCCAGAAGTTGATGAGCTGGATGCTCTTGTTGGTGGAGCCAATGCGGTCGATGCGCCCGAACCGTTGAATGATCCGCACCGGATTCCAATGGATGTCGTAGTTGATGAGGGTGTCGCAGTCCTGGAGGTTCTGGCCCTCGGAGATGCAGTCGGTGGCGATGAGCAGATCGAGTTCGCCCTCTGCGGCCAGAGCGTCTGGGCGTTCTTTGGAGCGGGGCGAAAACGCCGAAAGAACTGTGTTCTGGTCAGCGCGGAGCTGGACAAGGGTGGTCTTGTTGCCGCCGGTGCCAGTGACCATGGCCGTCTGGATGCCCAGCTCCTCGTGTGCCCAGGTGGCCAGGTGTTCGAAGAGGTATTTGGCCGTGTCGGCAAAGGCTGTGAAGACGATCACCTTGCGGTTGCCGGGGTTTAGCGGGTTCTCGACCTTCTGGCGGATGGCGTTGCGAAGGGCCTCCAGCTTGGCGTCTCGGGCAGCGACCACACGCTGGGCGGCTTCCAGCAGAGGCGTCAGCCGGTCGCGGTCTTCCTCAAGCTCCTGGCGCCAGCGAACGAGGTCCATGTCTTGGAGGAGGACCTTTACCTTCGATCCGACCAGCAGACTCTCGAACATGGGGTCGTCTACATCCACGTCGGCGATGTTGATCTCCTCCACGTCCAGGGCGTGATGATCGATACGGGCCAAGGTGGCCTTTACGTCCAACAACTGCCGTTCTAGCGTCAGGGCGAAGGAGGAGACAGCACTCTCCATGCGCTTGAGGACGTTGATTCGAAGCAGGTGGACGAGACTCTCTTCGCGATCAGCCTGGCGGAACTCGCGCTCTCCTCCATAGACCTTGGTGCTGTACTTGGTGTCGTAGGCCGCCTGTTTCGCAGGTAGGACATAGCGGAGGGGGGCGTAGGCAGCCAGATTCAAACGCCGGATCTCGTTGTTGATTTCCCGGATGGAGCTGAACTCCCCGGCCCGGTCCACGTCCGACTTCACGTTGATGGGTTTAAGGCGCTCTGGGAATTGACCAGTCTCCTGGGTGCCGTAGTACTTTTCGATGTGCTTGCGGGACCGGGCGATGGTCAAGAGGTCCAGGAGTTTGAAGTAGTCGAGCCCTAACATGTCCAAGAGCTTGGCGGGCGTTCGTTCGGATTCCGGGAGGGTGAGCCAGGCATTGAATTCCTTTTGGGCGTGCCGGCTGGTGACCTCGATGCTAGGGATGCCGTGGGCGGCAAGAGCGCTGTCCTGGCCCTCGGTGACGAAGGCAATTTGGTTTTTCAGGTCCGCTAGGCGGTTGTTCACCGGAGTCGCAGAGAGCATCAGCACCTTGGTTTTCACCCCCTCCTGGATGATCCGGCGCATCAGCTTGTCGTATCGGGATTCCTTATCCTTGTGGGTGAGCTTGTTGCGGAAGTTGTGGCTCTCATCGATTACCACCAAGTCGTAGTTCCCCCAGTTGACATGGGAGAGGTCGATGTCCCCACTGGTGCCGCTCTCGCGGGAGAGATCCGTGTGGTTCAACACGTCGTAGTTGAAGCGGTCGGCTGCGAGAGCGTTTCGGCGGTCGTTGGCGGTGTAGACCGTCCAGTTGTCCCTGAGGCGCTTGGGGCAGAGCACCAGGACCCGATCGTTCCGCAGTTCGTAGTACTTGATGACCGCCAATGCTTCGAAGGTCTTACCCAGGCCGACACTGTCCGCGATGATGCAGCCGCCCAACTTTTCTAACTTGTCGATGGCCCCAAGGACACCGTCACGCTGGAACTTGTAGAGCTTCCGCCAGACCAAGGTGTCCCGGATACCGGTGGCTGTCCGGACGACTGCGTCCTCATCGAGAGCCTTCCCTTGGTCACCAAGAAGGTGTCGGAGAATGAGACCGTAAACCAGGGACGGCGCTTGAGGCTCCACCATGCACTGGAGCTGCTTGAGAAACTGCTCTCGGGCGGGCCCACCTCCGGGTAGGGCCTGCCACATAGAGTCGAACCACTGGCGCAGAAGAGCTACTTCATCGGAGGACTCGGCCCGGTGAATCAGCCCAAATCGCTCCCCGGGGGTGACCCCTAAGCCTTCGGTCGTGAAGGCGCAGGCCCCGGAGACGGCCCACTCGTTATTGGGTCCGGTCAGGATCAGGGACTGGGGTAGGCCGTGGGGGCTGAAACGAATCTCACCATGTTTCGTGACCCATTCCGCGCAAAGCCGAGCCAACCAACGGCTCTGGAGGCGATTACGAAATGGACGACATGCTTCTGACCCCAGTAGGCCATCGGTCAGAACGCCGTTGCCCGGGAGGACCATCCGGCATGATTGGACAACAGACAGGCTCGGCATCATCGCTTCGAAGGCGAACAAGGAGAAGGCGCCGGAGGCGACATCCAACCGCACCCCAGGTTGAAGGGCATCACGAAGGTCGTCCGAGACCCGATCGGTTCCACTGTTGGAGATGAGCCGCATGAGGTATCCAAGTCCTATCCATTCGAACAATACCCAACCATAAGACCCCGGGACGCCATCTGAATTTGTTCCGCCTTCGCGGTGGCGAAATGGGATCAGCTGTTGGTGGTGCCTGCGGAGGGAAAGGAGCGACCGAGGGTTCGGGGGCCATGGAAGCAGTTGTCCTAATCTTTGATATAGATTATTTAATTACAAATACTTACAAACTCAATCACCGTATTTCAGGTTCATTCTGGGTGCTTTCAAGTTCATTCCGTGCCCGACACTAAATGCTTGAACCCTAGTGCTATAAATCAGAGACTAAACTTTCTACGAACAATTTCGTTGACATCTTCGACGGGATTCGTAATTTTTCATCTACGAACTCTTTCGGAGAAGTCATGAGCCCCAAACCGCTTTCGAAACCCACCGATGGCGAGTTGACGATCCTGCGGGTGCTCTGGGCCGATGGACCTTCCACGGTGCGGCAGGTCTTCGAGGTCCTGAACCAGGGCCGCGAGACGGGCTACACGACGGTCCTCAAGATGCTCCAGATCATGACGGAGAAGGGCCTTGTCTCCCGGGTGGAAGAAGGCCGGGGCCACATCTACCAGGCCCGCCTGGGCGAGTCCCAGGCGCAGAAGCATCTGGTGACGGATTTGCTCGACAAGGCCTTCCACGGCTCGGCGCTCAAGCTCGTCATGAGCGCGCTGCAATCCAAGAAGGCCTCGAAGACGGAGTTGGACGCGATCCGCAAGCTGCTGGATGAACACGGAGGGAAGCCATGAACCCGATCCTCCACGCGCTCGGTTGGACGCTGCTGCATTTCCTCTGGGAAGGGCTGCTCGTCGGCCTGCTCGCCTGGGCCGTGCTCGCGGTGATGCAGCGGCGGAGCGCGGCCGCGCGCTACGGCGTGGCGCTCGCGTTCTTCGCGCTCATGGCGATGGCGCCGATCCTCACTTACTTCATTGTTCGCCCCGAGACGGCGAGGTTAATGGCCGCACCGCTGATCGGCGCCGAAGGGGTTGGCGCGATGCCTTGGAACCTGCGCCTGGAGGCGATCCTCGAACCGGGCTTGCCGTGGGTGCTCGCGGTGTGGGCCATGGGGGTGCTGGTGCTATCGGCGCGATTGGCGGGCGGATTGTTCTACCTGCAGCGCTTGACGAGCCTCGGCGTGGAGCCCGCTCCGGCGGAATGGCACCTCGTCCTCGCGCGTCTGAGCCGCGAGTTGGGCCTTCGCCGCGTGGTGCGCCTGTTGCGCTCGGCGCGCGTGGAAGCGCCGATGGTGGTGGGCTGGCTCCGCCCCGTCATCCTCGTGCCCGCCGCGGCCTTCGCAGGACTCAGCCCGCTCCAGGTAGAGGCCATCCTCGCCCACGAAATGGCCCACATCCGCCGTCTGGATTTCCTCGTGAACCTCGTCCAGTCCCTGGTGGAAGCGCTGCTCTTCTTCCACCCGGCGGTGTGGTGGCTCTCCTCGCGCCTGCGCGCCGAGCGCGAGCTCTGCTGCGACGACACCGCCGTGGCCGTGTGCGGGGACCAGGCCGCCTACGCCCGCGCCCTCGCCACGCTCGAACAGTTCCGCGAACCCAGCCCCGTCGAGCTTGACGCCAAGCTCGGCGTGGGCGCCCATGGAGGCTCCCTCATGATCCGCATTCGCCGCCTGCTTCAACCGCAGTTGCTTCCCAACCCCCGCTTCCGCACCGCCGCCTTCGCCCTCGCCGCGGCGGGCCTCCTCGCGAGCACCATCGCCCAGCAGCCGAAGGCCGCGCCTTCCGCCAAACAGAAACATGCCTGGGATCTGGATCAGGAGGGCGAGGTGAGGCTGGACCCGGACGCCAAGGACCCGGTCGTGGTCGAGAAGAACGGCAGCTTCAAATTGAAGACGACATCCGGCGATCTCACCCGGAGCTACGAAGTGACGCCCAAGGATGGCGCGGTCTACAAGGTGAACGGCGTTCAACAACCGCTGGATGACGCCGGTCGCGCGTGGTTGCGGGAATCCGTGCGGCGCACGCGACGCGACGAGGCCATGGGCGCGCTGAAGAATCGCATGCGTGCCGATCAGGCCCGGATGGAGGCCGAGCAGGCGCGGGCCGACGCCGAGCGCGTGCGCATCGAGGAGATGCCGGAAATCGTCACCACTGAAACGCGGAACGGCAAGCAGCATGTGATCGTGCGGAAGGAAGGCAAGGTCCTCTCGGACGATGAGCTGCCGGACCCGCCGGAGGTCTCCATCGTCGAGAATGCGGAAGTCTCCACTGTTCCGGCCGGGCCGGGCCGCAAGCACCTCATCATCAAACAGGGCGGCAAGGTCGTGGAGGATCGGATCATCGAGATCCCGGAAGTGACCACGGTCGAAAGGCACGGCAAGACGCACCTCATCGTGAAGAAGAACGGCAAGGTGACGGAGGATCGCGTCCTCGCGGATCCCGAGCAATGGAAGTTCCAATGGGATGAAGAGGTTGGTTCTCGGGAGGCGGAAGTCCAGCGTCTCAAGGCGCGGATCGAGGCGCTGCAGACCCAGTTGGACGCGCTTCAAGGCCATCCCGTTCCGCCCGCGCCGCCGACTCCCCCGCCACCTCCCGCTCCGCCGACCTCGGAAGTCCCGCCCGTCCCGCCCGCACCCCCGGCTCCGCCGACACCTCCAGCGCCCCCGGAAGATTGATCCAACCCCCGGCCCGCGAACGCGGGCCTTTTTGTAGGCTGGAGGCATGACTTCCCATGCCGTCCTGCCCTCCGCGCGGATTCGCCTGCCTGAAGGCCTCGCGCGCGCCGAGTCGTCCGAACGCGTCGGACTCAGTCTCGTGCTCGCGGATGGCGAGCCGGACACGCGCACGGCCATCACGGCATATGCCGAGCGGATGAACCTGATCGTCGAAGGCTGGTGGCCGCTCACCCGGCGGTTGAAAGTCAGTGGCACGGTGGCGGCGATGGAGGCGGCGTTCGGATTCGTCTGGATGCGCGCGGAGTCGGGACACCTGCTGGGTTCCGGCGAAGCGCGGGTTCCGGTGGAGTTGTGCCGCCACCTAAGCGGCGTGGTGGGCCATGACCCGCGTCCGCGCCTGCGCCCTCACCTCAAAGCGACCGGCGCGCGCCAGGGACAGGCGCCGGAGGAGACAGGCAAGACCGCGCGAGAGTTCGCGGCGCAGTATGGGTTTCCCGAAGGAGACGGTAGAGGCCAGCATGTGGGCCTGCTTCAACTGGGAGGGGCCTTCGCGGAAGCGGACTTGAAGGCCTACTTCGACGCGCTCGGCGTGCCAACGCCCGCCATCACGCTGCTGCCCGTGTCCGGCGGCGATCCATCGCCAACCCACGACAGCCGGTGGGAGATGACCTTGGATGTGGAGGTGCTGGGGGCGATCATTCCGGCCGCGCGCCTCACGGTCTTTATCGCGCCCAATAGCGCCGATGGCTTGCTGGACCTGGTGGAATCCGCGCTGAAGGGCGGGCCGGATCAGCCGACGGTGCTTTCCATGAGCTGGGGCGCGGCGGAGTCGGAGTGGGGCGAGTTGGAATTGCAATTGGTGTCGGATGCCTTCGCTTCCGCCGCCAAGCTCGGCGTGACCGTGCTCGTCTCCAGCGGCGACGAAGGATCCACGGACGGTGCGACGGATGGCAAGCAGCATGTGGCCTTTCCCGCATCCTGCCCCTGGGTGCTCGCGGTGGGCGGCACCCAGCGAGGCGATGGGAAGGAGGTCGTCTGGAACGCGCTGGCGAAGAAGAAGGGCGCGACGGGTGGCGGCGTGAGCGACTTCTTCGATCTGCCCGATTGGCAGAAGGACGCGGGCGTGCCCAAGTCGGCCAATGATGGCGTGGTGCGCCGCGGCGTGCCCGATGCGGCCGCGCACGCCGCGGAGGAGGGCGGCTACCGCGTCCTCGTGGACGGCCAGTGGCGCATCCTCGGCGGCACCAGCGCCGCCGCGCCGCTGCTCGCGGGTCTCATCGCGCGCCTCAACGCCACGCGTTCGAAACCGCTGGGCTTCCTGAATCCCACCCTCTACGGCGCGGCGAAGACCGCCTTCCAGCCCATCACCGAAGGCACCAACGGCGCCTACACGGCGACGACCGGTTACAGCGCCTGCACCGGCCTCGGCGTGCCCGACGGCGCGGCGCTGGTGAAGGCGCTCAGTTTGTTGAAATGAAGCGAAAAAAGGGCGAACATCAACTCAAATCAGGGGCGCCCATGACGGATTCCGAGTTGCTGCTCTACCAGGCCGAGGATGGCCAGACGCGGGTCCAGGTGCGTCTGGTGGACGAGACCGTCTGGCTCAGCCAGAAGCAGATGGCCGATCTCTTCCAGAAGTCGGTCCCAACCGTCAATGAGCACATCCGGAACATTTATGAGGAAGGCGAACTCCGGCCCGAGGCAACTATTCGGGATTTCCGAATGGTTCAACCGGAGGGCGGTCGTGATGTCGAGCGCGAGATCGCCTTCTACAACCTCGATGTGATCATCTCGGTCGGCTACCGCGTGCGCTCCCATCGCGGTACCCAATTCCGGATCTGGGCCACGCAGCGGCTGCGGGAGTTCATCGTCAAGGGTTTCACCCTGGACGACCAGCGACTCAAAGAGGGCGGTTGGACCGACACCTACTTCGATGAGCTGCTGGAGCGCGTCCGTGAGATCCGGACCTCGGAACGGCTCTTCTACAAGAAGGTGTGCGAGATCTACGCGACCAGCGTGGATTACGACAAGAACCTGTCCATGACCCAGGAATTCTTCGCCACGGTGCAGAACAAGTTCCATTACGCCATCCACGGCCACACCGCCGCCGAGCTCATCGCGGAGCGGGCCAAGGCGGGCGCGCCCAACATGGGCCTGAAGGCTTGGAAGGGCGTCAAACCCCGCAAGGCGGACGCGGTGGTGGCGAAGAACTATCTCGGCCCCGAAGAGATCGGCCAGCTCAACCTCATCGTGGAGCAGTACCTCTCCTTCGCCGAGCTACAAGCCCGTTCCCGCAAGCCCATGACCATGCGGGACTGGATCGAGAAGCTGCATGGGTTCCTGCGCCTCAACGATCGTGAGGTATTGAAGGATGCGGGCCACATCAGCCATGACCTGGCGGAGGACTTGGCTGAGGCCGAATACGCGAAGTTCGACGCCCAGCGTCGCGCCGAATCCATGGATGACAGCGAATTCGACCGGCAGATGAAGCGGGTCGAAGCGCTGGGAATGACGGTCAGGAAAAAAGGCGGGAAGTAGACCTACATGTTCCGCCGGTACTGGCCGCCAACTTCGTAGAGTGCGCTGCTGATCTGGCCCAAGGAACACACCTTGGCGGCCTCCAGCAATTCCTCGAAGAGGTTCTCTCCAGCCTTGGCCGCGGCCTTGAGCTTGGTCAGCGCGCCGGGGGCTCGGTCGGCGTTGCGGGCGTGGAAGGCTTCGAGGTTGGCGATCTGCTGCTGCTTCTCGCCGTCGGTGGAGCGGATCAGCTCGGGCGCGCCCAGCTCGGCGGGGTGCGGGTTCAGGAAGGTGTTCACGCCGACGATGGGCAGCTCGCCGCTGTGCTTGAGATGCTCGTAGTGAAGCGACTCCTCCTGGATCTTGCCGCGCTGGTACATGGTCTCCATGGCGCCCAGCACGCCGCCGCGGTCCGTGAGGCGGCGGAACTCCGAGAGCACGGCCTCTTCGACGAGCTCCGTCAGCTGCTCGATGATGAAGGCGCCTTGCAGCGGGTTCTCGTTTTTCGCCAGGCCCAATTCGCGGTTGATGATGAGCTGGATGGCGATGGCGCGGCGCACGCTCTCCTCCGTCGGCGTCGTGATGGCCTCGTCGTAGGCGTTCGTGTGCAGGCTGTTGCAGTTGTCGTAGATGGCGTAGAGCGCCTGCAGGGTCGTGCGGATGTCGTTGAAGTCAATTTCCTGCGCGTGCAGGGACCGCCCGCTGGTCTGGATGTGGTACTTGAGTTTCTGCGAGCGATCGTTGGCGCCGTACTTCTCCTTCATGGCCACGGACCAGATGCGGCGCGCGACGCGGCCGATGACCGAGTACTCGGGGTCCACGCCGTTGCTGAAGAAGAAGCTGAGGTTCGGCGCGAAGTCGTCAATGTGCATGCCGCGCGAGAGGTAGTACTCGACGAAGGTGAAGCCGTTGGCCAGCGTGAAGGCGAGCTGCGTGACGGGGTTCGCGCCGGCCTCGGCGATGTGGTACCCGCTGATGGAGACCGAGTAGAAATTGCGGACCTTCTGATCAATGAAGCTCTGCTGGATGTCGCCCATCACCTTGAGCGAGAACTCGGCGGAGAAGATGCAGGTGTTCTGGGCCTGGTCTTCTTTAAGGATGTCCGCCTGCACGGTGCCGCGCACGGTCTGGAGGGCCTCGGCCTTGAGCTTGGCGTAGACCTCCGCGGGCAGCACTTCGTCCGCCGTCGCGCCGAGCAGGGCGAGGCCGAGGCCCGTGTTGCCTTCGGGCAGGCCGCCCGCGTAAGCGGGGCGCTTCAGTCCCTTGGCCGCATAGAGCGCGGCGATCTTCGTCTGGGCCGACTCCATTTGGCCGTTCTCCACGAGCCACTTTTCCGCGCGCTGATCAATGGCGGCGTTGAGGAAGAAGGCGAGGATGGTCGGCGCGGGGCCGTTGATGGTCATGGAGACGGATGTGGAAGGCGCCAGCAGATCGAAGCCCGAATAGAGCTTCTTGGCGTCGTCCACGGTGCAGATGGAGACGCCGGAATTGCCGATCTTGCCGTAGATGTCCGGGCGCAAGTGCGGATCCTCGCCGTAGAGCGTCACGCTATCGAAGGCCGTGGAGAGGCGCGCCGCGGGCTGCCCCTTGCTCACATAGTGGAAGCGCTTGTTGGTGCGCTCCGGCGTGCCCTCGCCCGCGAACATGCGCGTGGGATCTTCGCCCGTCCGTTTGTATTCAAAGACGCCGGCCGTGTAGGGGAAGGCGCCGGGGATGTTCTCCAGCAGCTGCCAGCGCAGCAGCTCGCCCCAGCTGCTGACGGCGGGCAACGCGACCTTGGGCACGCTCGTGCCGCTCAAGGACACCGTGTAGTTCGCGGTGCGGATCTCACGGCCGCGGACGACATAGACATTCTCGGGTTCGGTGTAGGAACGGCGAAGATCGGACCAGCCGCGCACGAGCTTGCGGCAGTCGGCGTGCAGCTCGCCCAAGTGCTCCTGATAGCGCTGGCGCAGCACGAGCAAGGCCGCGTCCTCGCCTTCCACGAGATGCGCTTGGTCGTAGAACTCCCCCGCGGCGGGCGCGTGATCGCCCATGGCCTTGAGGCTCGTCCAGAAGGCGTAGGCCAGTTCGGCGGTTTCCGCCTGGCGCGCGGCCCAGGCCTTGTAGCCTTGCACGGCGTCGGCGATCTCGGCGAGGTAGCGGACGCGCTCGCCGGGGATGATGGCGGCCTTCTTCGGCTCCGCGGGGGCGGCGTCGAGCCTCGGCTTCCAGTCCACGCCGGTCTTGGCGGAGAGGGCCTGCACGAGGTTCACGAAGAGCCAATCGGTGGCCGGGTCCGCGAATTGGGAGGCCGTGGTGGCGAAGACGGGCATGTCCTCGGGGGCCTTGTCGAAGGCCTTGCGGCTGCGCTGCACCTGCTTGCGCACATCGCGCAACGCGTCCTCCGCGCCGCGCTTGTCGGCCTTGTTGAGGACGACGAGATCCGCGAAGTCGAGCATGTCAATCTTCTCGAGCTGGCTGGCCGCGCCGTATTCCGGCGTCATCACATACAGGGAGAGATCCACCAGGTCCGTGATCTCGGAATCGCTCTGGCCGATGCCGGCGGTTTCCACGATGACGAGGTCGCAGGCCTCGGCCTTGGCGGCGGAGATGGCGGACCTCAGGGCTTCCGAAGTCGCGCGATGGGCCGCGCCGCGGGTGGCGAGGCTTCGCATGAAGGCGCGGTCGCGCAGCTGCGGATGGTAGAGGGCGTTCATGCGGATGCGGTCACCGAGCAGCGCGCCGCCCGTCTTGCGCTTCGTCGGGTCCACGCTGAGCACGGCCACGCGCTTGTCGGGGAAGTCCACGAGGAAGCGGCGCAGCAGCTCGTCCGTGAGTGAAGACTTGCCCGCGCCGCCGGTGCCCGTGATGCCTAGGACAGGCTGCCCATAGATCTCGGGGCGGGCATGCCCGTCCCGAGGGAGGCTGGAGGCTGGAGGCTGGAGGGGGATGCCATTGGCGGAGCCGAGTTCGATCTCGGTGATGCGGCGGGCGAGACGGTTCGCCGTGCCCTTTCCTCGCGGGTCGTAGTCGCAGCGGGCGACCATGTCGTTGATCATGCCCTGCAGGCCCATCGTGCGGCCGTCCTCGGGGCTGTAGATGCGGGCGACGCCGTAGGCTTCGAGCTCGCGGATTTCTTCCGGCACGATGACGCCGCCGCCGCCGCCGAAGACCTGGATGTGGGAGGCGCCCTTCTCTTTGAGCAGGTCCACCATGTACTTGAAGTACTCGGTGTGGCCGCCCTGGTAGCTGCTGATGGCGATGCCTTGGGCGTCCTCCTGGATCGCGGTTTCGACCACATCCTGCACGCTGCGGTTGTGGCCCAGGTGGATGACCTCGCAGCCGGTGGCCTGCAAGATGCGGCGCATGATGTTGATGGAGGCGTCGTGGCCGTCGAAGAGGCTCGCGGCCGTCACGAAGCGGACCTTGTGAAGGGGTTGGTAGACGCCCTCGGCGTCGAGCTTGCCGGGCGCGGCCCCGAGGCTGGCTCCAAGCGCGGCATCGTGCGTGGCGGTGGTCATGGCGTCCCCTGCGAGATCTGAACGGGCCAGTTTACCGCGCCGGTCCTGGACCTTTTGGGAAGCGGTCTACAGGCCGAAGCTGGAGGCTGGAAAACTCGCTTCCAGCAGCCGCTGCCGTTCCCGCAGGTGCTGATCCAGGCTGGGCCAGCGGGGCAGCTTGCGCGCCTCGGCGAGGAAGGGCGCCCGCTCGTACCAGGCCGCGCAGCCGAAGCCCTGGACCGAAGCCCGTTCCGCGGCCTCGAACGCATCGCTCGCGCGACCGAGGTAGCCATAGGCTTCCGCCACCTTGAAGGTGAATTCACCGTCGGGCAGACGGATGCGGACCCGTTCGGCGTCCAGCGCGTCGAGCGCCCGATTGGCCTCGTCCTTCCGCCCCGCCAGGGCGAGGCGATACACCTCCGCCAGGCGGACGAAGAGGGTGGAGCCGAGGCCGCCAGGCTGGGCGGCCGCGAAGAAGGGCCCCGCGCCCTCCGAGTCGCCTTGAATCAGCCGCGCGTAGCCTTGATAGAAGGCCCGCAATGGCCCTTTCGGCAACCCCGCCAACCCCGATTCGAAGGCCGGGTACTTGCCCTCGTAAAGGAGCGTGTTGTCCGCGAGGTTCGCCTGCCCGCGCGGCAAGTCGGCGAGCGCGCTCCGCCGTTGCAGCGCGCGGTCGGCGAGGGCGAGCAAGCCGCTGGTGCGGGCGGTGTAGGCGAGCGCGTTGAGGAGCGTCGCGTTGCCGGGATGGCGCTTGAGAGCGCCTTGGAGCAGCCGTAGGGCTTCCGGTTGGCGGCGGATGTCGGAAAGGTGGATGGCGTAGAGCCCCGTGAAGCGCGGATAGCGGGGGAGGATCGCGAGACCCTCCAGGAAATTCCGCTCACAGGCCTGCTGGGCTTCGAGCGTGTCGAGGTCCGCGTGCTCGACGAGGAAGCGCGTCAGGAGCGTCGCGAGGGCCAGGCGCGCGCTGGCGCACTTGGGATTCCGCGCGACGAGCGCCTGGGCTTCTGCCACGAGCTCGGGACTGGCGTCGTCCTGGGTGCGTCCCGCGAGATCGAGAAGTTCGAAACCATCCTGGGTGTTGGTCGGCATGAAGGCGGGATCCGGCGACCCAAGGCCCAGCGCCGTCTCGAGTCCGGCGAGCACTTGCGCGGGCGTGCCCGTTTGATGGGGAAGCGGATGGCCATCGAGCTCCGCGTCGGCGGAAAGGCTTTCGCCCTCCTGGGCCAAATGCACCCGCAGCAGATGCGCGTCGGAAGGCGGCGGCGTGCCAGCGGGTACGACGAGGTATCGGTCCCGCTGTTCGGTCACATCCGAGAGCAGGTTGGCGAGCCCCGCGCTGTCCGGGCCTTCAGCCTGGATCGCCAGCGCCGAGGTGGGAATGCGGGGCGCTCGGAAGACCCAGAGCAGCGCCAGCGCGCAGAGCGCGAGACCCAGAGCCGCCCATCCGAGCCGTTTCATCGCGGCGGACCAACGAATTCGGCCGCCGGGAAGCGGGTTTCCAGCAAGCGCTGACGATCGCGCAGATGCTCCATCAAGGCGCGCCACCGCGGCAGGTCATGGAGGGGGACGAGCCGGGGCGTCCGCTCATACCACGGCGTGCAGCCGAATCCCTGGCTGAAGGCCGCCTGGGCCATGTCCATGGCCTCCTCCCGCGCTCCGGCGAAGGCGAAGGCCTCCGCCAGCTTGAAGGTGAATTCGCCATCCGGCACGCGCAAGTCCGCGCGGGTGCGCGCCAGATTCCGCAAGGCGAGCAACGCTTCGGGGCGATGGTCTTCCAGCACGAGCGCGTAGGCTCCAGCGAGAGCTTGGAACTGGGGGTCGGAGGGCTGCGGCCGGTGGGCGGACAGGAAGTTCGCCAAGGCCTCGTCCCGCTTGCCTTGGAGCAAGCGCAGGTAGCCGCGGTAGAAGTCGGCCATGGGGTCCAGCTTTTCGCTGGGGCCGGTGCCGAGATTGGCCTCGAAGCGCGCCCAGTCTCCGGCGTAGAGGTAGGTGGTCTCCGGAAAACGATCGCGGGGGCCGGACCCGCCTTCCAGCAAGTCCCGCGCGCGGAGGGTGGCCCTCGCGCCGTCGAGCAGGCCGGTGGTGCGCGCGGCGTAGGCGAGGCTGTTCCGCATGCGGGTGGAGCGGGGATGCTGGGCCAAGGCCGAGAAGAGGATGTCCATGGCCCGCCGCTGATTGCCGGTGTCGGTGAAGAAACGACCGGCCTCGGCGGAGCCGCGGGGGAAGCCGGGAAAGAGCGCCAGCACGGTTTCGAAGCCTTGGGCCGCGACCGTTTGGGCTTCCAGGTTGGCGGGCGCTTGGGTGAGCAGGCGGCGGTAGGTGCTTTCGGCGCTCGCGAGCGCGGCGGTGGCGCATTCCGGCTCCAGGGCCGCCAGGCGTTGAGCGGTGTCTCCTGCGGCCTTGGCCTGGGCGTCGTCTCCGTTGACGGCGCCGCCATAGGCTTCCGCCAACGAAGGAAGATGGGCGGGATCGCGCGGGAGGATCGCGCCCGTGGCGGGGGATGAGAGCCCCGCGGCCATCAGGATCTGCTGAAGCTGGACGCAGGGGTTGAGGCTCGCCGGGACGACATCCCGCGCGCGGCCATCGGGGTTCAGGATCCGCGCGTGGAATTGGAGCCGCCCGTCGTCGCGCGAACCTTCCAGGCTGATGTGGAGGACGCCGGAAGCGTCTTGCGTGGGGGGCGCCAACAGCACGGTCGCGCCGCCGCTTTCGGCGAGATCTTCCAAGAGGAGTTGCAGGCCCTGGCGCTGGAGTTCGGGCACCTCGCCCCAGGCCGGGCCTTCCGTGATCAGGACCCGAACCGGCGCCTTGGAGCGCCCGGCGCGGCAGCTCGCCAAGGGCAGGAGCAGCAGCGCGGCGCAGATCAGCGCGCGCGTCATAGGTCGAAGTCCGAAGGGGTGTGCCGTCGCGCCAGCCGCGCGCTGCGCGCGTCCACATGTTGGAGGATGGCCTGCCAGCGTGGAAGGGGTTGCAGGCTCCGGAGGAAGGGGCTGCCGCGATACCACGCGGAGCAGAGGAAGCCCTGGCCGGAGGCCTGCTGCGCGAGATCCATCGCGAACCCCTCCTCGCCAAGGAAGGCGGCCGCCTCCGCCATGGTGAAAGTGAACTCGCCATCCGGCACCTGAAGTCCGAGGCGCGATTGCTCCAGGTCGTTCAAGGCGAGCCGGGCGTCGGCGGTGCGGCCTTCGATCTGGAAGCGGAAGACCTTGGCGAGCGCCCGGAACTGGGCCTCCGCCGTCACATCCTGCTCGGTGATCTGGAAGGCCGCCGCGGCTTCCTCCGGGCGCTGGCGCACCAGGGCCGCGTAGCCGCGATTGAAGGCGTCGAAGCCATCCGGAGCCGCGCCGGGAAGCCTGCGGAAGCTGGCTTCGAAGGCCTCGAATTGCCCGGCGTAGAGGTAGGTGAAGCCGGTGGGCGGCGGCACGGGCGAGCCGCCCCACAGCGCTTCCATCCTCCGCCGAGCGCCCAGGGCGAGATCGAGGAGTCCGGCGGTTCGCGCGGCGTAGTCCACGGCGAAGAGCAGCGGCAGCGAATGCGGGTGGAGCTTGAGGCCTTCCTGCACTCGCGTCAGGGCGTCGTCCTGGCGGCCTTCGTCCGCGAGCAGCCGACTCGCGTAGCGCAGGGCGCGGGGATAGCCAGGCTCGGCGGCGAGCGCCTGATCCGCGGCCTCGAGCGTGCGATCCGCGTGACCGTCGAGCAGATTGGGATTCTGAAGCATGCGGACCGTGCCGAGTTGGGCGAGCGCCGCCTGCACCACGGCGCAACGCGGTTCGGCTTGGGCAAGCGCCGTCACGCGGGTCAGGGCGGCATCGAGATTGCGGTTGGTGAAGGCGGCGCCTTCCGCGTCCAGCAAGGCCCAGAACGCGTCGGCGCGGCGCGGGAGCAGGTTCGTCTGCACGGGGCCAAGGCGCAGGGGAAGCGCCGCCAACGCGGCCCGAAGCGCGGAGGCGGGGGCCTGAGCTTGAGGCTCCGCCCGGTGCCACGCGCCGTCGCGGCCAGGCCCCATCTGCGCCCATTCCAGGTCGAGGCGAAGGTCATCTTGCGCGCGCGAGGCCTTGGGCCGGAGCACGAGGAGCGGCCCCACCGGCTGGAAGGGTTGGGGCAGATCGGGCAGCGTCGTGATCGCCAGATCGCCGCGCGTCTCCAAGGCGTCGGCGATCAAGAGACCCAGCACTTGGGTTTCTTCCGAAGTCATCCCTTGTCCCGGGGCGGTGTCCAACAGGAGCACGCGCGTCTCAACGCCCGGATGGCGGGAGGCTCGCCAGAAGGAGAAGCCCATTCCCAAGGCGCCGAGGATCAGGGCTGCGAGAAGGACGCGGCGCTTCATGCGAAGGCCGAGGGGGGATAGCTCTGCTCCAGCAGGCGCTGGCGGGCGAGCAGGTGGGAGAGCAGCGCGCGCCAGCGCGGCGTGCCGCGAATGGAGCCGAGGAAGGGGCTGCGCTCGTACCAATCCGTGCATCCGAAGCCTTGCGAAAAGGCCTTCTCGGCTTGTTCCTGCGCCTGGCCCTGTTCCCCAAGGAGCGCGTGGGCTTCGGCGAGCTTGAAGGTGAATTCCCCATCGGGCACCCGCAGGCCCACGCGGCTCGCGGAAAGCCGCGCGAGGTTGGCGCGGGCCGCGTCAAGCTGCTGGGTGGCGATGCCCTCGTACACTTCCGCCAGATCGGCGAATTGGGTGTAACTGGCCATGCCCGCGCGGCTGCGGTGGAACCACGCGGCGGCGGCCTCCCGGTTTCCATCCGCCAAGGCGAGGTAGCCTTGGTAATAGGCGGCCACCGTGTTGCGCGGCTCGCCGGGCGCGGTCTGGAGGCTGGCTTCGAAGCGCGGGCGATCGCCGAGGTAGAGCCAGGCGTTCTCCGCGGCGGTGGGAAGCAGGCCCGAAGGCGCCAGGTCGTCCACGCGCCGTAGCGCGGCGCGGGTGAGCGCCATGAGCCCCGCCGTGCGGGCGGCGTAGACCAGCGCCGTGCGAAGTGCCAGCGACTGGGGATGCGCCTGGAGGCCGATGGCCAGTTCGTCCAATGCTTCGGCGTGGTCGCCGGAATCCACCTTCAATTCCGCCAACAGGAAGATCGCCTGCGGCAGGGCGGGCGCCAGTTGCAGGGCCTTGCGGAAATGCTGCTCCGCGGAAACCTGGCCCGTAGGGTCAGATTGAGGCGCGAGGAGCATGCGGCGGTAATGGAGATCCCCCAGCACCATCCAAGCCATGGCGCAGTCCGGCTCCACCTGGGTGGCTTCCTGGGCGAGGCGGTAGCCCGCCTCCAGCCGAGCGGAATCCCGGTTGCCGGCCACGGCCTCGATGAGCCGCCAAAAGGTGGCGGGCTGGCGGGCGAACAGGCGATTCGGGAGCGATTCTCCCTGAGGCAGCGGCAGGCTGCGGGTCAGGGCTTGCAGGGCTTGGGTCGGTTCCTGCGGAGCGCCCTCCACCTGGGACCAGGCCGCGGACCCATGGCGGGCCAGAGCCCCGGCCCGGGCGCGCCGCCATCCGAGCGCGAGATGATCCCCGGCCCGCTTGGGTCGCAGTTCCAGGAATTCGGTGCGGGACGGCAGGTTCTCAGGGGTCGCCGCTCCAGGCAGGAGCACGGTGCAGCCCCCAGCTTCCAACTGCCATTGGACCCAGTCCCGCAGCGCCCGGCGCTGGGTCGCCTCAAGGCCATCCCCCACCGTCTCGACGGCGGTGAGCACCACGCGATAGGGCTCATGGCGCCGCAGGCTCCACCAACTCACCCCCCAAACGGCCGCACCGAAGACCAGGACCGTGGTCCAAAGCCGGGCGAGCGGTGGGATGCGGAGATGGGCCATGGCGGGGCGGGGAAGGGTTCACTAAAGCTAGCTCTTCTCGCCCCCCCGCGCATCACCCGCCACACTGGAGTCCGAGGTTTCCGATGGCTCGCCACCCGATGCTTGCCCTGCCCTACGCCCTGCTGCTCGCGACCCTGGCCCTGCCCGCCCAAGAGGCGCCTTCCCCCGCGCCGCTCAAGAAGAAGCCGGATCTCCAGGCCCAGGAAGACGCCATCATCGCCCTCTACCGGAAAGGCGCGAAGCCACGCCAGCCCGCGCCCAAAGGCAAGCTTCTGCCGGAGGAGGTCAACACCATCAAGCGCTTCAAGGAGGCGCGGCCTTCGGTGGTGTACATCTCGACCTTGGCGGATCGGGTGAACAGCTACACCGGCGACCTCACGCGGGTGCCCGCGGGCACGGGCACGGGCTGGGTGTGGGACGACAAGGGCCATGTGGTGACGAACTACCATGTGGTCAATCTCTCGGAGAACGGCCTCATCCTCGATGCCCCCGAGGTGCGCGTGACCCTCGCCAACGGACGCACCTACCAGGCCAAGGTCATCGGATTCAGCCTCGCCTATGACACGGCGGTGCTCCAGGTGTTCGCGCCCCTGGAGGACCTGAAGCCGCTTCCCATCGGCACGAGCAAGGATCTTGAGGTGGGGCAAAGCGTCATCGCCATCGGCAATCCCTGGGGCCTGGACCACACCCTCAGCACCGGCGTCGTCTCCGCCCTCAACCGCACCCTCGCGACGGACTTCAACACGGGCCTTTCCGGCGTCATCCAGACGGATGCCGCGATCAACCCCGGCAACAGCGGCGGGCCGCTGCTGGACAGCGCGGGCCGGGTCATCGGAATGAACGGCTACATCCCCCCGGCCACGGGCGCTTCCGTCGGCATCGGCTTCGCCATTCCCATGGACACGCTCAATCGCATTGTGCCGCTCCTCATCCGGCGCAAGCAGATCTTCCCTCCGCGTATGGGCTTCACCGCCTTCACGGACATCGAGGCGGCGCAGATGGGCGTGAACCAGGGCGCCATCGTGAAGCAGGTGGACAAGGGCTCTCCGGCGAATCTGGCCGGCCTGCAAGGGGCGACGCAGGACGCCCAGGGCATGGTGCGGGCGCTGGGCGACATCATCCTTTCCATTGATGGGCACCGCGTGGCGAACTACGGGGAGCTGGTCGCCTTCGTCGAGCAGACGGAGCCCAAGGACCGGGTGACGCTGGAAGTCCTCCGCGGCGACAAGATCCTCAAGCTGACGCTGGATTTGCGCGAAGGCGCCGGGAAGATTTAGCTACTTCCGCGACGGGTCCGCCCAGATCACGGGGATCTTCAAGGGATCCTCCACGCCTGAAAGCGTGAGGACGAGCAGGCCATCCTTGGCGTCCTTCGCCGTGCGATGGACCGTGAGGGTGTGGGTCTTCGCCTCGTGTTTGGGAAGCGGGTCGAGGGTGAAGCCCTTGGCTTCCAGGTCCGCCGCCTTCACCGTGAAGGGCGTGTCGCCCGTGAGCGTGAGCTTCAGCGCGGCGACCTTCGGATCGTCGAAGACGAGGCGGCTGGGCGCGGGCATCACCGGCAGCTTGAGCGACCAGTCCAGGTAGAGGTCGAAGGCGGCCTGGCGCGGCGCGTTGGTGGTGACCTTCACCACTTCGAGCCCCGCGAGCTGGCCCACGGGCACCTTGGAGGCGCGCAGGGTGAGGCGCACTTCGCCTGAAGCGCCCTTCGGCACGACCTCCGATTCCACATAAGGGGGAAGCGAGGACGCGACCTTCAGCTCAAGCGGATCGCCGGTTTCGCGTTTGAAGGCGAAGACCGCTTGGGGCGATTCGTAGGGCGCGACGCCGCCCAGCTTCTTCGTCACGCCATCCACCGTGAGGTCGGGCCGCACGGTCATGTCGAAGAGCACCTTGTAGGTGGGCTGAGTGGGATCATCGGAGACGAGGCGGATCGCCCGGCGCTGGTAGCCCTCCCAATCCGTCGCGTCCACCTGGATGGTGAAGGCGCGCGTGCCGTGGGCGGGGATGGGCGCCTTGAAGGGATCGCCCTCGACGATCACGCCCGGGGAAAGGTCGGCCACCTGGAAGGTGATGGGCTTGGCGCTGAGGTTCTCCAGCTCCCAAGTGCGCGCCGCCTTCTCGCGCGGACCCACGCTGCCAAGCTCCACCCGGCCCCAGGGCCGCACCACGAAGCGGTAGGAATCCTTGAAGCCCGGCGGCAGATCCGCCTTGGCGGGCGAGGGATGAGGAGCGGGTGCTTGGATCGCGGGCGGCAGGAACATGGATCACCGTGAACAGTCCCTTCAGTGTGCCTTCTGCGCGCGATCCGGTTCCATGAAGAGATGTGAAGGCTACTTCCACTTGATGGAGCAGCCCATGGAAGGCCGCTGCAGCGGGTCGGGTTCGCGCCCCTCCAGCAGCGCCTCGATGGCTTCCCGCAGATCGCGCTTCTTCACGCCTTCGGGGTCCTTCCAATGGTCGTCCAGGCGGCCCCGGTAGCGGAGCTTGCGCTCCCGGTCGTAGAGGAAGAAATCCGGCGTGCAAACGGCGCCGAAGGCCTTGGCGACGGACTGGTCCTCGTCCCGCAGGTAGGGGAAGGCGTAATCCTTCTCGATGGAGCGGGCCTTCATCGCCTCGAAGCCGTCGTCGGGGTAGGCGTCGGCGTCGTTGGGGTTGATGGCCACCACCGCGCAGCGTCCTTCGCAGGCGCGGGCCAACAGGTTGATGCGGTCATCCACCGCCTGCACATAGGGACAGTGGTTGCACATCACGACCACCAGCAGCAGCTCCGCGCGGAAGTCGTCACGCGCCCAGGCGCGCCCATCCACGCCCAGAAGACGGAACTCCGGACACGGCGTGCCGAGGGGGACCATGCCGGATTCCATGAGCGCCATCGGAGTGCCTCCAGGACCGAGGCGATCCTAGCGGCTTTCCGCCTCCCGTGGCAGGATGACCCAAACCCGATGCGATCCCTTCCCCGCCTGCACTGGTCCACCCTGGGCGCGCCCACCGAGGGCTGCGACTCCGCATGGTCGTCGCAATGGGAAGTGACCGTGGATCGCGCCGCCTCGCCAAGCCTGCCGCCGAAGGAAGTGGATCTGTGGGTCATCAGCGCCGATGCGGAATGGCCGGCGCCGGAACTGGCCCGCCTCGCGCCGGAGGTGGGCGCCCTGCCGATCCTCCTCGTGCGGAAAGAGGGAACCCTCTCCGCCAAGAGCCTCGCCGCGTGGAGCGAACTGGGCAGCGTGCGCTGGAGCCTGCTGACGATGGATCCGCCGTTGGCCGGCCTGCGCCCGCGTTCGGGCCACACGACGCAGCTCACCGCGAGCCAGGCGCTGCACTACGGACTCGTCGCCATGGGCGCGGCCATGCAGGAAGTCATGCAGCGCGCCCGCGCGGCGGCGGCCACCAAGGCGACGGTGCTGCTCCTCGGCGAAAGCGGCACGGGCAAAGAGGTCGTCGCCCGCGCCATCCACCGCCTCAGCGCGGAAAGCGACGGCCCCTTCGTGCCCGTCCACTGCGGCGCCATCCCTGAGAACCTGCTGGAGAGCGAGCTCTTCGGCTACACCAAGGGCGCCTTCACGGACGCGCGGAAAGACACCGCCGGCAAGTTCCGCGAAGCCCACGGCGGCACGATCTTCCTCGATGAAGTGGCGACCATGCCGCTCTCCGCCCAAGTGCGCCTGCTGCGCGTGTTGCAGGAGCGCGAAGTCCAGCCCCTCGGCGGCGGCGGACCCGTGAAGGTGGAGGTGCGCGTCGTCGCCGCCACCAACGCGGAGCTGAAGACGCTCGTCGCGGACGGCCGTTTTCGCCAGGACCTCTTCTACCGCCTCGAAGTGGTGCCCATCACCTTGCCCCCCATGCGCGCGCGGCGCGAAGAGATTCCCTTCCTCGCCCAGCACTTCATGACGCGGAAAGCGCGGGAGCACGGCCTCTACCCCAAGGCGCTGCATCCGAGCGTGGACCCGCTCCTGATGGCGTTGCCCTGGCCCGGCAATGTGCGCCAACTGGAAAACGCCATCGAACGCGCCATCGTCCTCAGCGCGAAGCGCCCCGTGCTCATGCGCGAGGACTTCGCCTTCCTGCTGGAGGACGGCGCGCCGGTGGAGTTGCCCGCCGCAGCCGCCGCGCCCGCCACGCCCTTCCTGCCGCCCCCGCCGGAGGAATCCGCCTTCGATCTGGGGCCGGATGGCCTCGATCTGAATCAAGTCGTCACCGATCTGGAAAAGAAGCTCATGCTCCAAAGCCTCGCCGTCACCCGCGGCAACAAGAAGCGCGCGGCGGAACTGCTCGGCCTCAAGCGCACGACCTTCCTGGAAAAGATGAAGCGCCTGGATATCCAGGAGGATGGGATGGGTCCGGACGAGTCGGAGTCACTGGGCTGAATCGTCCCGAAAGCCGTTTGTTAAAAATGGTTAAGATAACGATCAATTTTCGTCCCAATTGTATTCATTTGCTTAAAAAAAACGAATAAAATCTGTCGAATTCTTCATATTTTAATATTATTGCAATAATTTTACATATATCTATTCAAGTTTACTGGTCCCGTTAAGAAAAATTCTGGACGCTTGAACCCTGTTTCCCCAGCAGGGTTTTCCCATTTGTTTCGCGTCCAGGAGAGCGCTATGTCGCGTCGAAACTTCTTTACGAATCTCGCCTTCGGGCTTTGGCTGGTAGGAAGCCAAGTCTGCGCGGGCGACCTCACCATCCATGCCATCAATGTGGGCTGGGGCTCCGCCGTCCTGGTGGAAGGCCCCACGGGCAAGCACATGCTTCTCGACAGCGGCAATGTCGGCGAAGGCACCGCCGCCGTGGGTCCCTACCTCAAGGCCGAAGGGGTCACGAGCCTGGATGTGATCGTGCTCAGCCACAACCACCAGGACCACGCGGGTGGCCTATCCGAGATCGCGGCCATGGGCTTCACCGCGCCGCTGAACTATTACAACGGGTCCACGGGCGGCTCCAGCACGGCCTTGAACTGGGAAAGCAGCGTCGGAGCCACAGCCATCACGCCTGGAACCGTCATTGACCTGGGCGGCGGCGCCACCGCGACCTGCATCGCCGCCAACGGGCGGGTGATCGGCCAGACGACGAACTACTCCGCCGGGGATGAGAACGACAACTCCGTCGCGCTCCTCATCCAGTACGGCGGCTTCAAGTACATCTGGGAAGGCGATCTCGGCGGCGCCGCGGACGCGGAGGACACCTGCTCCGGCCGCACCACCTCTCAGGTGGATGTGGAAGTGCCCATGATCCGAGCCATCCTTCCGGGCGGCTCCCATCCGCTCATCTCCGCCCAGAGTGTGGATGTGATCCATGTGGGCCATCACGGGAGCATGAGCAGCACCCACCCGGTCTATGTGAACCTCGCCGAGCCCCAGGTGGCCCTCATCAACACCGGCCACGGGCAGAGCAGCACCTGGGCCCTGCCCTACACCGCGACGGTGGACCATGTCCTGCTCGGCGGCGTGACCGGCTGCGCGGGCGTGCCCGCGCCCTTGGTGCTCCAGACCGAGGATGGCGATCAGAACTACAACAACAAGCGCAGCACCTCCGGCTATGCCGTCAACAACATCAAGGTCCGGACGGATGGCGCCCACTTTTGGGTGAGCTGCAACGACGACGATGGCGTGGTCCCGTACATCGCCGCCGATGACTTGGCCACGGAGCGCGCCAACGCGGGCATCCCCCTCGGCACCGAACGCGAATTCACGGTCCACGGAGGCGGCTCCGCCGCGAACACCGTGACGGCCTCCATCACCGCGCCCTCCGCTGGCACCAGCGTCGCTTCAGGCACGGCCGTGGCCTTTGCGGGATCGGCCACCGATTCCAGTTCGACCGCCACCCTGAGCTACGCCTGGACCTTCAGCGATGGGACGACGGCGACGGGAGCCACGGCTTCTCACGCCTTCACGAACAGCGGCAGTAGCCCCGTCAGCTACACCGCCACCTTCACGGCCACGGACAACACCGGCGCGACGGGATCCGCCAGCCAGGTCGTCACGGTGAACCCCGTCGCGGCGAACACGGTGACGGCCTCGATCTCCACGCCATCCGGCAACATCACGATCCCTTCGGGCACCACGCAATCGTTCACGGGTTCCGCCACGGATTCCGCCTCCGGTTCCACCTTCACCTACGCGTGGGTCTTCGGAGATGGCGCCAGCGGCGCCGGGGCTTCCACCAGCCACACCTATGTGAACACCGGATCGTCCACGCTGATTGACACCATCACTTTCACGGCCACCGACCAAACGGGCGCCTCGGGCTCCGCGACGCGGACGATCACGATCTCCCCCGCGCCAGCGGGCGGCACGACCTACAACGAAGTCGAGCCCAACGACACCATGGGCACCGCCGACGCGGTCGGCGACAGCATCACCTCCATCGTCGGCTACTTCCCATCCTCCTCCGACAACGACGACTACTACCGCGTGAACCTGCTGGCCGGCCACACGATCACCGTGAACATGACCGGCCCCACGGCCTCCGGCCAGGACTACGACCTGTACCTCTACAGCAGCGCGGGAACCCAGCTCGCGTCTTCCACGGGCTCCAGCACCACCGAACATCTGTCCTACAAGAACACCAATGTCAGCGCGACGAAGAGGCTCTACCTCCGCGTCAACCGCTACTACAGCTACAGCTCCAAGACGCCTTACACCCTGACCCTCAGCCGCTGAGGGAGGACGGTTCGCGGCGGGGCCCGGAGATTCCGGGTCCCGCTGGTAGCCTGAAGGCATGGCTTTGCATTTGCGTTGGCGCATGACGGTTCCCGAGGCGATGGAAGACGCCTTGGGCGAGTGGCTTTCCGATCGGGGCGCGTCCGCCTTCTACCGGGACGCCGATCCGCCCCACGCTTTCTTCGCCTATTTCCCGCCGGACACCGAAGCGCCGGACGCCAAGGGTCTCGCGGCCTTTCCCGGCGTGGCTCTGGAGGCCGCCGAATCCTTCGCGGACGAGGATTGGCTCGCCAAGAGCCGCGAAGGCTTCGGCCGCATCGAGGTGGGGAGCCGCTTCCTCATCGTGCCGCTCTGGGATCATGACCCCGTTCCGTCCGGCCGCATCCCGGTGGTCGTGAACCCCGGCCTCGCCTTCGGCACCGGCGGCCACGAGACGACGCGGCTCTGCATGGAGCTGCTGGAAGGCCTCGCCGCGCGCGGCGACCTGAATGGCCCCGGCCTCGACATCGGCGCGGGCACGGGCATTCTCGCGCTCACCGCCTTCCACCTGGGCGCGCACGGCCTCGTCGCCTTCGACCTCGACCCCGACTGCGGCCCCGCGATGGAGGAACTTATCGCGATGAACGCCGCGGCACTGAACGGCGCGACGCCCTTCTCCTCATTCGTGGGAAGGCTCGACGATGCTCGCGCCAATGGCCCCTGGAACCTGATGCTCGCCAACATCCTGCTGGAGACGATCCAGGATCTGCTTCCCGCCATGGTGGAGCGGCTCGCGAAGGGCGGCCGCCTCATCGCGAGCGGCATTCTCGCCGAGCGGGAGGACGAGGCCTTCCTTAGCCTCGCCGCCGCGGGTCTCCATCTGCTCGAAGTGAAGCGCGAAGGCGCCTGGATCGCCATCCTCGCGGAGAAGCCATGAGGCGGCCAGACACCCTGCACGCGCTTTCCCGGGGCCCGAGGCCCGAGGTCCGAGGTCCCCAATGAGCGACCCCCGCCCCATCGGCGTCTTCGATTCGGGCGTGGGCGGCTTCACGGTCGTCCACGCGCTCCGCAAGCGCCTGCCGTCGGAATCCATCGTCTACCTGGGCGACTCGGCGCGCCTGCCCTACGGCACCAAGAGCCACGGCACCATCGAGCGCTACACGCTCCAGGCGGGGAAGCTGCTCCAGACCTACGATCCCAAGCTGCTCGTCATCGCCTGCAACACGGCGAGCGCTCACGGGCTGGAGGCGTTGAAGCGCGAAAGCCCCGTGCCGGTCATCGGCGTCATCGAGCCCGGCGCGGCGCTCGCCGCGAAGGTGGAAGGCCCCGTCGGCGTCCTCTGCACCCTCGCGACGCTCCAAAGCGGCGCGTATGAGCGGGCGATCCACCAGCGCCACGCGGGCGCGGAAGTCCACACCATCGCCTGCCCGCTGCTGGTGCCGCTGGCGGAGGAAGGCTGGTTCGACGACGACCTTACGGTGGAGGCCTGCCGCCGCTACCTCGCCGCGCTGCCGCCTTCCGTGAAGACCCTCGTGCTCGGCTGCACCCACTACCCGGTGCTGAAGGCGAGCCTCGAAAAAGCCCACCCCGGCATGGCCTGGATTGACAGCGGCGAAGCCGCCGCCGCCAGCGTCGAAGCCCTGCTCCGGGAGCGCGGCCTCCAACGCGAAGGCCCCCGCGGCGACCTGAAAGTCCTCCTCACCGACCCCAGCAGCCGCCTGCAGGAAGTGGCGGGACGGTTCCTGGGGGAGCAGCTCAGCGAGATCCAGGTTGTGGATATCTGAGTCAGAGTGTTTCAAGCCAATCCAAAACGGCTTCTGTAAACAAGCTCACTGAAATCTGGAGATCCCATGGCTCTTTGTTATGAGTCCCTTTGAATTCCGTGACGGGCTTGGGAACTCCGAGTTCTAAAGAGCGACGCGTCGTCTCGGCATGAATTATCTTGTCGCACACATCTTTGATTGTGAACGAACGAGGCGAGGGGTCGTCTCGTGTGCCACGATAGAGAAGCCCGCAGGCCGAGATTCTTGAAGGACTGAACGAGGCATCGACGCCTTGGTAGCATTTCGTTCGGATGCTGATGGCGAGCAGCAGGAGATGATTAGCAAACATCTCCTCATAGGCTTTCCTCGTTTGTTCAACCCCATCCGTATGTGTCGTGTCTATCAATAGGTGGTGTGCCCCAATATCCAGAGCATGGCAATAAATTGCCTGAGATCGGATGCCTTCAATTGTGACCTTGTGTTGCCCAAAAAGTTCCACGACAGGCCTCTTCGACATTTAGGTCTAGACCGCCACCATCTTCGCTTCTGGCAGGGTGAAGATCACGGCGGTGCCCTTGCCTTCTTCGCTTTCGATGCGGATGTCGCCGCCGTGGCCGCGGACGATCTCACGGCAGATGGGCAGGCCGAGGCCGGTGCCCTTGCCTTCGGGCTTGGTCGTGAACATGGGCTTGAAGACCTGGGGCAGGGCTTCCTTCGGGATGCCCTGCCCTGTGTCCTGCACGCGGATTTCCCACAGGCCTTCGGGCCCGGCGAGGCGCTGGGCGGAGAGCGTGATCTCGCCGCCGTCGGGCAGGGCGTCGAGCGCGTTGTTTACGAGGTTGAGGAAGAGTTGCTCCATCTGCTTGCGATCGGCGTCGAGCACGCAGTCGGGCGGCACGAGCCGGTGGATCTGCACGCCGTGGGTGGCGAGGGTGGGCGCCCAGAGGCCTTGCAGATCCTGGAGGAAGGCTTCCAGGTGCAGTTCGCCCTTGGCGAGCTGGGGCCGCCGCGTCATGTCCAGCAGGCGGCGCACGATGTCGCTCACCCGCTGGATCTGGGATTGGATGAGGCCGAGGCGCTCGGTGGTCTTCTCCGGCAGGCCGCCTTGGGTCTGGAGGATTTGCAAGTGGCCGTTCACGAGGTTCAGCGGCGTGCCCACTTCGTGGGCGAAGGCCGCGCTGAGCTGGCCTGCGACGGCGAGCCGTTCCTGCTGGCTCAACTCCTCGCGCAGGAGGCTCACGCGCTCCACCATCTGTCCCAGCTCGCGGTTCTTGTCCTGCACTTCGCCGAGGGCTGAATCAATGCGGTCCTGCAACCCGGCGTTGAGCTGCTGGATTTCTGCGATCAGATCCTCGCGCTCCTTGGTGGCCCTCTGGAGGCGCTGGGCCATGGCGTTGAAGCGGGTGGCGAGGTAGCCCAGCTCATCCCGCCGTTGCACTTGAGCCCGCGCCTCCGTCTCGCCCTGCTCCAGGCGCTCCATGGCCTTCACGAGCCCCGCCAGCGGATCGCTGATGAGCCAGCGGAGGATGACCCAAAGCAGGATGAACTCGCCCGCCAGCACCGGCGGCAGCGTGCGGTAGGTCTTCTTGAGATTGGCCTGCCACACATCCTCCCACCGCTCCATGTCGCAGTAGGCGCGGATGAGGCCGATGCTCGGACGGTGGGGGCGCGGATTGGCGATGGGCAGGTAGCACTTCCAGGCCTGGCCGCCGCCCTCCAGCTCCACCAGGGAATTGAGCGGGGCCTGGATATCGAGGTAGGGCGCCAGGTCCGTCGGGTTCCAATCCACCTGGTCTTCGTCGCCGCTGGAGCGCACCAGCTCGACCTTGCCGCCTTCCACGCGCTTGAAGACATCAATCTGGAAGATGGCCCGGTCCTCTCCCGCGATGCTCTGGAGCAGCTCTTCGAGCTTGCGCGGATCCTTGAACTGTGGATCCCGCTGCACCACATCCGTCTCCACCGTCTGCGCCGCCTCCACCACGAGGCGCCGGGTGTATTCCTGGAATTCGCGGCGGCTGTTGCGGACGATGGAATAGGCCACGCCGATGGTGAGGGCGCTGGTCACCAGCGCCGTCACGATGAAGAGCTTGGCGTGCAGGCTGCGAAGCCAGGCCAGGGGGCGGAAGTCCATCGGTCAAGTCTAGGGCCTTCGGGCCTCAGGCCACGGACCTCGGGCTTGGGCCGGAAGTCTGACGCCCGACGCCTGAAGCCGGAAGAAAGCGAACTTTTCGCGTAAACTGACTTTCCGAGGCCCGCATGGAAGTGATCACGATCAAAGGCGCGCGCGAGCACAACCTGAAGAATGTGGACCTCGTGATCCCGCGCAACAAGCTCGTGGTGATCACGGGCCTGTCGGGCAGCGGCAAGTCCAGCCTCGCCTTCGACACGCTCTACGCCGAAGGGCAGCGGCGCTATGTGGAAAGCCTCAGCGCCTACGCGCGCCAGTTCCTCGATCAGATGGAGAAGCCCGATGTGGACTCCATCGAGGGCCTGTCCCCCGCCATCTCCATCGAGCAGAAGACGACGAGCAAGAACCCCCGCTCCACCGTCGCCACGGTCACAGAGATCTACGACTACCTGCGCCTGCTCTTCGCGCGCACGGGCAAGCCCCACTGCGCGTCCTGCGGGCGCGTGATCGCCAGCCAGACCATCCAGGAAATGGCGGATCAGATCCTCGCCAAGCCCGAAGGGACGAAGTTGCAGATCCTCGCGCCCGTGGTGCGCGGCCGCAAAGGCGAATACAAACGCATGCTTCAGGACCTCGTGAAGAAGGGCTACATCCGCGCCCGGGTGAACGGGACGATGCTCGACCTCACGGAAGGCCTTCCCGATCTGGACAAGCAGAAGAAGCACAGCATCGAGGTGGTCATTGACCGGCTCAAGGTGGCGGAAGGCCTCAGCACGCGCCTCGCGGATTCGCTGGAGATCGCCTGCAACCTGGCGGAAGGCTCCGCGCTGGTGGACTACGACGGCACCGAGCAGCTGCTCTCGTCGCGCCTCGCGTGCAGCAACGAGAAGTGCGAGCGCTTTGGCCAGGGTCTCGCGGAGCTGGAGCCCCGCAGCTTCTCCTTCAACTCGCCCCACGGCGCCTGCCCCGCCTGCGATGGCCTCGGCTTCAAGCGCCAGTTCGCGGAAGAGCTCGTCATCCCCAATCCGAACCTCAGCATTAACGAAGGCGCCATTCAGGCGCCGGGCTGGCGCTCCTTCAGCGAGGATGGCTGGCGCAGCCAGTTCCTGGAGCAGCTCGCCCGCAAAGCGAAGTTCAGCCTCGACACGCCCTGGAAGAAGCTCGGCGCGGACATCCGCCGCCTCTTGCTGCACGGCACCGAGAAGGAGATGCGCTTCCACTACGAGGGCAAGAAGAGCCGCTACGACTTCATGCACCAGTTCGAAGGCATCCTCGGCGGCCTGCAGCGGCGCTACGAGGAGACGACGAACGAGGACACCCGCGAGGAGCTGGAAGAGGCCATGCGCGTCATCCCCTGCGAAGCCTGCAAGGGCCAGCGCCTGCGCCCCGAAGTGCTCGCCGTCTCCGTCGCCGGGCGCAACATCGCCGAGGTGACCGCCTTCAGCGTGCGCGATGGGCGCGTGTGGTTCGAGGGGCTCGGCCTCGAAGGCAAGGACGCCGTCGTCGCCGACAAGGTGCTGAAAGAGATCCGCGAGCGGCTTGGCTTTTTGGACGATGTGGGCCTCGGCTACCTCACGCTCGACCGCTCGGCGGCGACGCTCTCGGGCGGCGAAGGCCAGCGCATCCGCCTCGCCACGCAGATCGGCTCCAAGCTCCAGGGCGTGCTCTATGTGCTCGACGAGCCCAGCATCGGCCTGCACCAGCGGGATAATCAAAAGCTGCTGAAGACGCTCCAGGAAATGCGCGACCTGGGCAACACCGTCCTCGTCGTCGAGCACGATCTGGAAACCATCGAGGCCGCGGACCATGTGGTGGACATGGGGCCCGGCGCGGGCGAGCACGGCGGACGGATCGTGGCGGAAGGCGCGCCTGAAGATGTGGCGAAGCAGGTCGGCAGCGTGACGGGCGCCTTCCTGTCGGGCCGCGACGGCATCCCCGTGCCCGCCAAGCGCCGAAAGGCTTCGCGTGGCGAGATCAGGGTGGTCGGCGCGACGGAGAACAACCTCAAGGCCGTGGACGCGGCCTTCCCCATCGGCATCTTCACCTGCGTGACAGGCGTCTCCGGCTCCGGCAAGAGCACGCTCGTGAACGAGATCCTCTACAAGGCCCTCGCCAACCAGCTGCACCAGGGCGTGCATGTGGTGGGCAAGCACAAGAAGATCGCGGGGCTGGAGCTGCTGGACAAGGTCATTGACATTGACCAGGCGCCGATTGGGAGGACTCCACGGTCCAATCCAGCCACCTACACGGGCCTCTTCACGCCGCTGCGCGAGCTCTTCGCCCAGCTTCCCGAAAGCAAGGCGCGGGGCTACACGCCGGGCCGCTTCAGCTTCAATGTGAAGGGCGGCCGCTGCGAGAAGTGCGAGGGCGATGGCGTCCTCAAGATCGAGATGCACTTCCTGCCGGATGTGTATGTCACTTGCGAGCAGTGCAAGGGCAAGCGCTACAACCGCGAAACGCTGGAGATCCACTACAAGGGCAAGAGCATTTCCGATGTGCTCGCCATGACCGTGGAGGAGGCGGCCCTGCTCTTCGCGCCGATCCCGGTCCTCGCCAACAAGCTCCAGACCCTGCTGGATGTGGGCCTGGGCTACATCCGCCTGGGTCAGAGCGCGACGACGCTCTCCGGCGGCGAGGCCCAGCGCGTGAAGCTGGGCAAGGAGCTCTCCAAGCGCGCCACGGGGCGGACGCTCTACATCCTGGACGAGCCGACCACCGGCCTGCACCTCAAAGACATCCAGAAGCTGCTGGAGGTCATCAATCGCCTGGCCGACACCGGCAACACGGTCGTCGTCATCGAGCACAACCTGGATGTCATCAAGACCGCCGATTGGATCCTCGACCTTGGCCCCGAAGGCGGCGCGGAGGGCGGGCAGATCCTCGTCGAGGGCACGCCGGAGCAGGTGGCGAAGCACAAGGCGAGCATCACGGGGAAGTTCCTGGCGCCCTATCTGAAGTGATGTGTGTTGAACCTTGTTAAGAATTGTGAATTTTCGCGTCCAGATTGAAGCCTGAACGCGGGCAGCCGATGGGGTGATGGACTCCGAGGCCCGCCATGACCCTGGTCTATGCCCTTCAAAGTTTGCATGTGGAATCCGGCGAACGGGCGGATCTGCCGTGGCGCTTTGAATCCATGGAGGAGGCCCAGGCCAAGGCCCGTGAGTTGGAGAGCCAGGGCTACCAGTTGATGGTCCGGCTGGTTCCGGCGACGGCCTAGGGTTTCGTTCTCAGCTGGTGAAGAGCAGGTCGTCGTCCGTCATCGCGGCGGCCGCGCCATCCTGGAAGACGCTCCACAGCGCCTCCAGCCGTTTGCGGCGGAAGCGCGGGTTGGGGATGCTGCGCTCCAACGCCTCCTTCGTGCGGGGCGGATGCTCCACCCGCGCGAGGATCCAGCGATTGCCCATCTCCATGATCGCGCCGATGTCGCCTTCGTTGCCCCAGGCGGCGCGCAGCTCCGTCAGCTTGCGCGCGCGGGCCTCGGCCTCCTCGCCCAGACCGCGCGCCTTGGCGACGACCGGATCGTGGTCGGGCTTGCGATAGGCGCGGACGCGGCGGAAGAGCGCGCGCATCTCGGAAGGGAGCGACGCGAGCCGCGCCGCGGCAGCGGGATCGGCCTTCTTGGCCTCGGCCTCTTCGCCGAGGCGACGCAGCAGCGGCAGGAGCAGCGCCGCGTCCCGAGCGGCGTATTCCAGCTGGCTTTCGCGCAAGGGGCGCAGCATCCAGTTGGAGTCCTGCTCCTCCTTGGGGATTTCGATGCCCAGCTTGAGCTTGGCCATGGTCTTCAGGCCCGGCTGCGGATAGCCCAGCGCGCGCGCCAGCAGCATGGTGTCCAGCACGGAACCGGGCACGAGGTCGTAGAGCCGCTTGATGACGATGCCGTCGTTGGAGAAGTCGTGGCAGATCCACGGCACCTTCGCGAGCGCCTCCAGCGCGGGCTGGGCCAGTTCGCCCAGCGCGATGGGATCCACGATCCAGGCCCGCTCGTGATCCGCCACCTGGAGCAGCGCCAGCGTGCAGTGATGGATGCCCGTGAGGCTGCACTCGATGTCCACCGCCAGGAGCTCCGCGCCGAACCACACCGGGAGCGCCGCCTCCAAGGACTCCGCGGAGTCCACGATGGAAAACGGCAAGTCGAAGGGCGTGGTGGGCATGGGCTCCCGAGGTGAAACTCCAGTTTAGACTTGAATGGCCGGGAGGCCTTCATGGACAAGCAGCTCTTCTGGGGCACCTTCGTGGCGGTCTTCCTCGCCGAGGTCGGCGACAAGACTTCGCTGGCGGCGATGACGGCCAGCGCCAAGACCGGCGCGATCTGGACGGTGTTCGTGGCGGCGAGCCTCGCCCTGGTCTGCGCGACGGCCATCGGCGTGACGGTGGGCGCGGGGCTGTTCAAGATCCTGCCTCCGGCCGCGATCAAGTGGGGCGCGGGCCTGCTCTTCATCGCCGTGGGGATCTGGATCCTGGCCGGGAAGACCGTGTGAGGCCCATCCTCTTCTACGACGGGGGCTGCGGGCTCTGCCACCGCGCCGTCCTGTTCACGCTCAAGCGGGACCGGAAGGGCGTGTTCGCCTTCGCGCCGCTGCAAGGGGAGACGGTGACGACGCTGCTGGACGACGCCTCGCGGGCCGCGCTGCCCGATAGCCTCGTGCTGCGGGAGCCGGAAGGCGGCCTGCGCGTGAAGTCCGCCGCCGTGGTCGCGCTCCTGAAGCGGCTGGGCTTTTTCTGGCGATTGCTCGCCGCCCTGCTGTGGATCATTCCCAGCCCGATCCGCGACTTCGGCTACGACTTCATCGCCAAGATCCGCCATCGGCTCTTCCGGAAGCCCGAAAGCGCGTGCCCCCTCGTGCCGAAGGGGCTGCGCGAACGCTTCCTGCCCTAGGACCTCAGGAATCGCGCGGCGCCCAGCAGGGCCGCGGGCGCGGTGACGGCGCGGAGGATGCTCTTGCCCAAGGACACGGGCTGCCACCCGGCCTTTCGCAGCGCGGCGAATTCGTCGTCCGTGATGCCGCCTTCGGGACCGCTGGTGAGCGCCAGCGCGCCGTCTCCGAGCGGGGGATTGGCCGCGCCCGTGGGCAGTTCGTAGGCCACCCATTTATGAGCCGCGTCCAGGCGTAGCAGGGCCTCGAAGGGCAGCGGATCGCGGAGTTCCGGTAACACGCTGCGGTGGCTTTGCTCGGCGGCGGATTGGATGAGGCGGAGCCAGCGGTCCCGTTTGGCGGCGCCCTTCTTGGCGTCGCTCTCGCTGCGCGCGTAGACGATGGGCTGGAGCACCGTCGCGCCCAGCTCCACGAGGGGCGGCAGCATCTCGTCCAGGAGGCTGAGCTGGGCGGTGAGCGGGATGCAGCAGAGGATCGGCGCGGCGGGTTCGCGGTCTTCCTGGATGAGGCCGACGAGCCGCACGAGGGCGCGCTCCCGCTCCATCTGGGCGACCTCGGCTTTCCAGGCGCCGGAGGCGAGGACGAGCTCAAGGGCGTCCCCAGGGTGGAGGCGCAGGGCCTTCAAATGCCGCGCCTCGTCCGGCCCCAGAGGGATCACGGCCCCGGTGGTGGCCAGGGGCGCGTGGGGGAGGAAGATCCGGGGAAGGGACACAAGGATACCGATGAATTCATTTTAGAGATCAAGTGACATGTTTGATCGCTCTTCCCTAGTGGAAACATAAAGCTTTCTGATTGTCGGCGGTTCTCTGTCGAAATTTTTCCTCTAAAGAAGTGGTCTTGTACGATCACCAATCTGGTGCATATTGGTTAATAGTAGATCGGAGTGAGTCATGGCAGTGCAAGGTGGCAACAAAAAAAGACGCCCCCGAAAGCGAGTAGACGCAAGAGTGTCGATTGGCTTCGCATCGGATACCTATGATCGAATCGTGGATCTTGCCGATTCAAAAAATGTTTCCACGGCCCAGATCGTTAGAGAAGCTGTTGCAACCTATCTCGCTACTCCCGAAATCACAAAGAAGCCGGCCTGATTGGAGACACCCCGATGAAACTTGTTCACAGTACCCATTTGGGAAAGCTCTACAGAGGCGATTGTTTGGAGCTTATGGCCTCAATGGCATCAGGGACGGTGGACACCGTGTTCGCTGATCCCCCATTCAACCTTGGCAAGGACTACGGGAAGTTCGTTAACGACAGCATGGTAGAGAACGAATACCTGACATGGAGTCTGTCTTGGGTGAAGGAATGCGTTCGCGTTCTGAAGCCAGGTGGGACCATTTTTATTTGGAATCTACCTAAATGGAATGTCCATCTTGGTCATTTTCTTTCAGA
>CAYYJN010000009.1:0-56622 GCA_964472275.1 uncultured Solibacteraceae bacterium | reverse complement strand
AACCCGACCGCCTCGCCCAACTCTCCCGCCGCTACGCCCGCTACAGCCACGGCCTACCTGGGCTGAGCCTGGCCTTGGGCGGCGTGGTGATCATGCTCCTGCTGCTCGCGCCTCCCTTGATCCAGAACCAGATCCAGGTGTGCTGGGAGAATCAGCGTGGCCTGCTCGCGCTCGCCGCCGCGGTCCTGATCGCGGGGTGGCTCTTCACGAAAGAATGGCTGCGCCAGCGCGTCTACCAGTCGCTTGGGCTCGCGGAAGGGTCGAGACCTTCCCGCGAGCTGCTGTTCAACCGGCTCCTCGCCTTCGCGCTCGCCCTGTTGGCGGTCTCCTACCCTGTGAGATGGCTCGCGGTGAAGCCGTACCCGGCCCCCGACCCAACCGCCATCCAGATTTATGTCGGTCTCACCGCCTGCCTCGCCCTGCCATGGATCACGCTCCGCTTCATCCGCGGAACCCAGGAGAGCCTGCTCTGGGCGCTGCTTGTGTGGTGGGCGCTGGAATTCATCTGGGGATGCCCCAGCATGAGCAGCGCTTCACCGCACGGGGATGGAATCGCGGCCTTCTTCATCCTCGCAGGTGTCTTCGCCTTCTTTGGCGGTCTGGTCGTCGGCCTCGTCCAGCATTTCAATTTCCTGCGCCTGGCGCGCGAGATCCGCGCCCAAGAGACGCCCGATGAGTAAGGCGCCCGGCAAGCTCCAGGCCATCCTCGACCTGGACCGGCTCGTGCACGAGCCCGCGCGGCTGGCGATCCTCTCGGTGCTGTCGGGCGTGGAGTGGGCGGAATTCAAGATGGTGGAAGCGCTCACCAAGCTGACGAAGGGCAATCTCAGCAGCCACCTCGTGAAACTGGAAGAAGGGGGCTATGTGGCGATCCACAAGGGCTACCGGGGCAAAGTGCCGTTGACGACGCTTTCCATCACGAGGCCGGGCCGGGAGGCGCTGGACCGCTACTGGGAGCAGATGAAGCAGGCCGCGCCGAAAAAAGGCTGAGCAGCATCAACCGCAGATTTCGCAGATGACGCAGATTGGGACTCGGCCACTGATCCGCGTCATCTGCGAAATCTGCGGTTAAAGATAAGAACCTGTCAGGAGCGGATCCGCCCGCGCCATGGGACACTGGCCTTTTCGCGCTCGGGGATTCCATGCACCTTTGGCACGCCATCCTGCTCGGCCTGGTCCAGGGACTCACGGAATTCCTGCCGGTGTCCTCCACCGCGCACCTGACGCTCACCGAGAACCTGCTCATGGGCCGGAGCATGCCGCTGGCCTTCGACATGCTGCTCCATGCGGGCACGCTGGTGGCGCTCATCATCTACTTCCGCCGGGAAGTGGGCGAGGTCTGCCGCGGGATCCTCGGCCGCAGCGTGGAAGGCCGCCGCCTCGCCTGGCTGCTGCTCGTCGCCATGATCCCCACGGGCATCCTCGGCCTGCTCACGCGGGGCACGAAGGAGATCGCCAAGGATCATCTCTGGGTCTTCGGTCTCTGCCTTCTGATCACCGCCTGGATGCTCTTCACCGCCAATGAGAAGGCGAAGAAGCGCGAGGGCCGCGAACTGGAGAACGCCACCTGGAAGGACGCCGCCTGGGTGGGCGCGATCCAGGGCGTCGGCGGCGGCTTCGGCCTTTCGCGCTCCGGCTCGACCATCTCCGTCGGCGTGTTCAGCGGCCTGGGACTGCCTTCCTCCACGCGCTTCAGCTTCCTGCTGGGCATCCCCACCATCTTCGCGGCCTCGGTCGTGGAGGGCGGCAAGCTGCTCAAGCCCCTGATCCTGCATAAGCCCCTGCCGCCGGACCTGCTCATCCCCGCGGGCGGCGTGAGCCCGCTGCTGGCCTGCCTCGTGGGCGTGGTGGTGAGCGCCATCTCCGGCTACGCCGCCATCGGCATCCTGGACCGCTTCACGCGCAAGCCAAAGCTGGGCGGCTTCGCGTTCTACTGCCTGTGCATGGGCATCTTCATGGTCATGTACGGCACCCTCGGCATTGACGGCTTCTGGGGCCTCAGCTCCATGGGCCATCCCTGATTAGGAGACGGCATGAACATTCCTGACCACTACCGCGCGCTGTACCGGACCTGGCTTCGCTACGCCATCGTGATGATCATCCTGGGCCTGCTCATCGGCCTGTCCTTCGAGGAATCCGCCAAGCGCGCGCCCGTGTCCGCCGCGCTGCCCGCGGGCATGCACCTGGAGGCGATCCTGCCGCTGGCCCTGGCCCACGGCCACGCGATCCTGCTGGGCACGGTGCTGCCCCTCGTCCTCGTCTTCATGCTGCACCTGGGCCTCACCCTGGGCTTCCGTCCCCTCGGACCCAAGACGCTGAAGACCGCCACCTGGCTCTACCTGCCCGGCTCCGCGGCGTCCGTGGCGCTGCTCCTCTACAAGGGCTACCACTGGGTGCTGGGCGTGCGCTTTGGCCACACGGATTTCGTGAGCTGGAACGCCGCCTTCTTCGGCGGCAACGAAGCGCTCCGCGCCGCCATCTACGGCCTCGCCCACACCGCCATGTCCGTGGGCCTCGCGGTGCTCGTGATCGCGTTCTGGCGGAGCATGGGCGCGAAGCAAGCCTAAAAGCCATTCACCGCTGAGACGCGGAGGGCGCAGGGTTTGGGATCATTCTCTTCTCCGCGCCCTCCGCGTCTCAGCGGTGAAAAGCCTTCCCACTGACCGGGCCGCCGCCCCCGTTCATCCCTCCCCGCCTTCCGTTCGCCGAATCGGTGAACGGGCCTCTCCGGCGGGCCCTAGACTGATCCCGTTCCTCACGGGAGACAGCCATGATCCAGCTCCGGGATGTCCATAAATCCTTCGATGTGAAGGACCGCAAGACGCGCAAGAAGAAGCGCGTGGACGCGGTGCGCGGCATCTCCCTGGAAGTGAAGCCCGGCGAGATCTACGGCCTGCTCGGCCCCAACGGCGCGGGCAAGACGACCACGCTGCGCATGATCGCCGGGCTGATGAAGCCGGACGCGGGCTCCATCGAGGTCTGCGGTCTGGACACGAGGACCCGGGGCGAGGATGTGCGCGGCAAGCTGGCCTACCTCGCCACGGACATGCAGGTCTACGAGCGCTTCACGCCCCGGGAGCAGCTCCGGATCTTCGGCGAGATGCAGGGCGTGGACCCCGTCACCGCCGAGCGGCGTGGCCTGCACCTGCTGGACCGCCTCGGCCTCTCCGATTTCGTGGATGTGAAGATGACCACCTTCTCCACGGGCCAGAAGCAGAAGGTGAACATCGCCCGCGCGCTGCTCCACGATCCCAAGGCCGTCATCTTCGACGAGCCCACCACCGGGCTCGATGTGCTCACCGCCAAGACCGTGCTGGACCTGCTCCAGGTGATGAAGCAGGAAGGCCGCGCCGTCATCGTGTGCACCCACGCCATGCCCATGGCGGAAGAGGTCTGCGACCGTATCGGCATCATCTTCGACGGCAAGCTCCACGGCGACGCCGCTCCGAAAGACATCCTGCGCGCCCGCAACGCCCACAGTCTGGACGAAGTCTTCTTCCAGCTCGCCGAAGAAGGCGAAGCGGTCCCCGCCTGAACCCCATCCCAAACGACTGACACGGAGACGATATGCGCGGCGCCTGGCTCGTGATGAAGAAGGAACTCCTGGAGCTCTCGAAGGACCGGAAGACGGTGTTCTTCACCTTCGCCCTGCCTCTGCTCCTCTACCCGCTCATCTTCGGCGTGATGGGCAAGATGGCCATGCGGGACGATGCCCAGCGGAAGGGCAAGCCCTCCAAGGTCTGCATCGTGGACCCCGCCTCCGTCCTCACGCCCTTCCTCCAGGCGGACTCCAAGAAATTCGAGATCGTGCCGACGCCCGAGGGCGACCTCACGAAGGCCCTTCGAGACAAGACCGTGGACTTGGCCATCGAAGTCCCCGCATCGGCGTCCGACGACCTGAAGAATCAGAAGACCCTCGTCGTCACCGCCACCCAAAACTCCGCCGAGGACGATTCCGGGCTCGCGCTCAAACGGCTCAAGGACCTCCTGAGGGACCAGGACAAGACTTGGGTGGACGCGCGGCTCAAGGCCCTGAACGCGTCGCCGGATTTGGCCACGCCCTCGAAAGTCGAAGTCAAGAACGCGGCGGATCTGGCCCTCGAACTCGGCAAAGGACTCGGTGTCTGGATTCCCTACATCCTGCTCATCGGCATGTTCACCGGCGTGATGAACCACGGCGCCTCGATGACGGCGGGCGAACGGGAGCGCGGCACGCTCATGAGCCTGCTCTCCACGCGCATTCCGCGTCCCCAGATCGCGGCCGGGAAGCTGATGGCCCTCTTCGTGCTGGGTCTCGCCAGCGCCCTCGCGAATGTGGTCGGTACGGCCATCGGCTTCAACACGCTCGCGGGCGACATCGCGAAAGCCTCGGCCGCCAATGGCACACAAGGCTCGGCGTCGCTCCTTCAGATGGCCAGCCCCTCGACCCTCGGCCTCACGCTGCTTCTCCTCATCCCCGTGGCGCTGATGATGGTGGCCTTCATCCTGGCTGTGGGCATCCGCGCCCGCACCCAGCGTGAGGCGGGCACGGCCCTCATGCCCGGCATGTTCGTCATCATCCTCCTGGGCGTGTTCTCCATGGCGCCCGGAATCGAGAAGATGGCCTTCGTCCCCTTCCTGCCCATCATCAACGCCAGCGTCGCCATCCGCGAAATGTTCGGGCAGCAGTTCAACGCGACGCATTACGCGCTCGCCTTCGGCATCAACACGATCCTCGCCGTCGCCCTCACGGCCCTGGCGGCCAAGACCCTGAACCGGGAGGATGTGCTCTTCAAATCCTGAGCGGAAACGCGGCTTGGAGGGCGGCCCCGCCGGGGCCGCCCTTTGCGTTTCACGGGTCTGCGGCATAATGAGCGGAAGGCATGAGGTCCAGCATGGTGACGAAAGCCAAAGGAAAAGCCCCCGAGCGCGCGGCGCATCCCCATGCGGCGGAGCTCGCGAAGGCGGTGAAGCTCGTGGATTCCGGCAAGCACGCCGAAGCCGTGAAGCCCTTGGAGGCGCTGGCCGCCGAGACGGTCGGCGATCCCGCGTTCCGCCGCGTGGTGGAGGCCTACCTGTCCGTCGCCCGCGCCAAGGCCCACCCGGCGAAGGCCGCGACCCAGAACCCCGAGGACGAAGCCCAGGCGCTGCTGAACCACCGCGACCATGCCGCCGCGCTGAAGGTTCTCGACAAGGCGATCAAGGCCCATCCCAAGAAGGGCCTGCTCCACTACCTCGCCGCCACGGCCCACGCCCAGGCCGGTCAGGCGGAGGCCGCCGCGGGATGCCTGAAGCAGGCCCTCGCGCTCGACCCCTCGACCCTCTTCCTGTTCCGCCTCGAGCCCGACTTCACCGAGCTGCGCAAGTCCTCGCTCTTCGCGTTCACCGAGAACGACTAGGCGCATGCCGCTCCAGGCCGAATCGCCGCTCCGGGTGGTCGCCATCGGGGGCGGCACGGGCCTGTCCGCGCTCCTGCGCGCCCTCAAGCGCGAAGCCACCCGCGCCCGCGACCCGTGGCGCCTGACGGGCATCGTCGCGGTGTCCGATGATGGCGGCTCCAGCGGGCGGCTCCGGCAAGAGCTGGGCGGCATCCCGCCCGGCGACCTCCGCAACTGCCTCGCGGCGCTGACGCGCGAGGACTCCATCCTCTCGGACCTGCTCAACTACCGCTTCAAGGGCGACGGCTCCCTCGCCGGGCACTCCCTGGGCAACCTCATGCTCTGGGCGCTCGCGGACCTTTCCGGCGACTGGGTGCGCGCCATCCGCCAGCTCTCCACCATCCTCGTCACCGCCGGGCAGCTCTACCCCGCCACGGCCACGCCGGTCACGCTTTGCGCGGAAGACGCCTCCGGCCAGCGTCTGATGGGCGAATCCGCCATCAACCACGCCCGCCCGCCCCTCAAGCGGCTGTGGATCGAACCCCAGGACGCCGAACCGCTTCCGGAATCCGTCCTCGCCACGCTGCGCGCCGACCTGATCCTGCTCGCGCCGGGCAGCCTCCACACCTCGACCCTTGCGAACCTGCTCATCCCCGAACTGCGGGAAGCGGTGGAGCGCTCCGGCGCGCCGGTGGTCTATGTGGCGAACCTGATGACCGAGCCGGGCGAGAGCCACGGCCTCGACCTCACGGCCCATGTGAAGACCATCCAGAGCCTCGGCCAAGTGAAGCTCGCGGCCGTGCTCGCCAACAGCACACCCCTGCCCGCGGACATGGCCCGGCGCTACCGGGACGAAGGCGGCGAGCCCCTCCTCGCGCCCCAGGACACCCTCTCAGGCGTGCCCATCCTCAGCCGCCCCTTGCTGGACCCGGAAGCCGGCATGGCCCGCCACCACCCCGATCTGCTGAACCAGGCCATCCGGGAGCTGCTGCCGAGGCTGTGAGGCTGACCCTAGACTCAGGGGAACGCATGCGTTCACCTGAGGAGGCTGGGGCTGGAGGCTGGAGGCTGGAGGAGCATAGCTCCGCGCCGCAGGCGCGGGTCCCAAAGGGTGGCGTGGCCAAGGGCCACGGCGAATCGAACCTCCAGCCTCCGGTCTCCAGCCTCCAGCCCGATTGGTCATTAACCGCATGACCCATCACCCTTTCCCATCGCGCTAGACTGTCTGTCCTTCCAAGGGGCGGCATGTCGCTCAAAGGCAACCTGGCGACGATGGGGCTGGAGGATCTCCTCCAGTGGCTCGCCGTGGGCAAGAAGACCGGGGTGCTCGCCATCCGCGGCTCCGCCTACATGAAGACCATCGCCTTCGAGGATGGCCGCATCACGAGCGCCAGCTCCACCGATCCGAAGGAATACCTCGGCCAGTTCCTCCTCGCCTACAACCGCATCAACGAAGCCCAACTGCGCGAAGCGCTCGCCGCCCAGGAAGACGAGAACGAGCTGCTGGGCCGCATCCTCGTGAACCGGCACTTCGTCACCGAGAACGAGATCCGCCGCATCATTCAGCTCAAGACCGAGGAATCGCTCTACGACTGCTTCCTCTGGGCCAGCGGCGAATTCGAGTTCATGGAAGGCCAGCGCCCGGACCCGCGCACCGTGCTGCTCAACCTGGATGTGACGGGCATCGTGCTGGAAGGCGCCCGGCGCCGGGATGAATGGCAGCGCATCCGCGAGGCGCTGAAAGGCGGCGACGCCATCGTGATCGCCGATTCGGAAGCCATCGCCGAGCAACTGCCCCTCGCCGCCGAGGACGCCGAACTGCTCGCCCATGTGGATGGCGTGAAGTCCGTGGATCACCTGGTGCTGGAGCTGCGTTCCACCGAGTTCAAGGTGAGCCGCCACATCTACGACCTCATCGAGCGCGGCCTCGTGCGCGTCAGCGTCCAGGGCGGCGCGAAGGTGAAGGCCGAAGACCCGCTCCAGAAAGCCCGCGCCCTGCTTGACCGCAAGCGCCTCGCCGAAGCCCAGGAAGAGATCCGTCGCGTCCTCCAAGGCCAGCCTCAGGACCCCGTCGCCAACCGCATGATGAAGGAAGTGCAGACGCTCCAGCAGGCCGCCGACAAGCCGCTGAACATGGAGCAGATTCCCGAGCTGGCGGTGGATCTCATGGAACTCACCCATGTGGATCTGAGCCCTGGCGAAGCCTTCATGGCCACGCGCGTGACGGGCATGCACTCCTTCCGCGACCTCATGGCCGTGGCGCCCTTCAGCGAAGACGAATGCAAGGCGATCTTCGCCTCGTTGATGAAGCGCGGCATCCTCCGCACCGAGAACCCCGCCGCGGATGGCGGCCGGGCGAGCCTGCACTAAGGGAACGCATCCCGCCGATGCGGTATGTTGAAGGTGGAGGTCGCCCATGCGCCGCACCGCCCTGCTGATCCCCTGCCTTGCGCTTTGCGTCGCGCCCGTCTCCGCCGCCCAATCCCGCCGCGCGCCCACCAGCACCCAGCTCAAGGCCGAGTTGAAGAAGGTCACCGCCGAGCGGGACGCGCTCCAGACCAAGCAGGCGGCGCTCCAGGCGAAGGTGGATGCCCAGTCCTCGACCGCTTCCCAGTTGGCGGATGCCCAAGCCAGCCGTGACCAGTTCAAGGCCCAGGCGGCGTCGGCCGCCCAGGAGCTTTCCTCGCTCAAAGCGATGATGAAGGAGAACGCGGGCGATTCCGACGCGCTGCTGAAGGGCGTCGCCAAGACGAAGGACCAGCTCGCCGCCTGCCAGGCGGACCGGGACAAGCTGGCTTCTGAGAACGCCGAACTCACGCGCCGCATCAACGGCCCCTTCCAGCCCGGCGACACCGTCATCGAGAACGAGACCATCACGCCCGCGAACCCGCTCAACCTCTACAAGGTGACGCCCAAGCTCTCCGGCTGGGGCTCGCCCAAGGGCGTCGTCGTCGTGAATGTGTTCATTGACGAGAAGGGCGAAGTCACCGCCGCGCGCTTGCTCCAACCCCTTTCCGGCGAGAGCCAGAAAGTGAAGGACGCCAACGCCGCCTGCCTGGACGCCGCCAAGCGCGTCGTCTTCGACCCCGCCCGCACCGGCAACGGCACGCCCGTGAAGGTGTGGCAGGGCGTGGGGTTCTATCTCGACTGACGGCTTCGGACCGCGGGCCTCGGGGAAAAGCGTACCTTCTGAGGCCGCTACTTCTTTCCGTAGAAGCGGTCGTGATCGGCGTCGAGGTCCAGGAAGATCATCGTCTCGCCCTCGATCAGGACCTTGGCGCGGGGACCCTTGTCCAGGCGGATGGACTGATGCGGGGGATCGGCCTTGATCGGCTCCAGGTGGATGCCCTTCGCGCTCCGGAGCTGCTGCTCCGTGCGCGTCTCCACCTTCTCGACCAGGCGGCGGAAGGCGTTGATGAGGCTCGCCTCCTGCTTGAGCAGCTTCATCACGAACGCGTCGGGAAAGGACGGGATCACTTGCGCCCGCGCTTGGCGAGCTTGGCGTCCAGCTCTTTCAAGCCGATGGCTCGGCCCGCGCGGTGGTCCTTCAAAGCCGCCTGAGTTTGAGCCCGGCTCTCCGGCGTGACGGCCCACTCCTCATGAATGGGGATCACGCGCACCGGGGTGATGACGATGCGCCCATCCGGCAGGACTTCCACTTCCGCCGGAGCATTGGCGGCGATGGGCGCCTCCTTCGGCATGACGAAGCGGCGGCGGCTGTCGGACATCTGGAGCATGGAGCCTCCCGTACCACTGAACCAATGGTACGGCGGTCCAACGGTTCAAGCAAGGCCCGAGGCCGGAGGTCAGGGGCCTGAGGCCCGCCTCACCCCTGGGAGCAACTCACATCGCCCTTCGCCCAGGCTTGGCAGGCGAGGCGCTGGCCGGGTTGGGCTTTGAGGACTTTGAGGACGCGGCTTTCGCCGGCCAGCGGTTCGCTCAAGTGCTCGGCGCCGCTTTCCACCGTCACGAGGCAGGTACCGCAGCGCGCGTGGCCGCCGCAGCGGTGGGTGAGCTCCACGCCCGCGCGGGTGGAAGCGGCCAGCAGGGCCACTTCGCGCTCGCATTCGGCATGGCCCTCCTTCTTGGGGGTCTTGAACGAAAGCGTGAACATGGAATATCCGATTCAAAAGAGAAAAACGAACAGCCCGGAACACTACCAAAAGCGGGCCAAGCTCCATTCTAAACGAGAATCAGAGCGAAAAGCCGATCAACTGTGATGAACGCTGATGAACGCCGATGCTTTATCAGCGTTCATCACAGTTACTTTTCCATTTTTGCCCCAGTCTTGCCGCAACGCGGCTTCGGGCGCGCGATCATCCTTCGGCGTCACGCCCAGGCGTTTCCAGATGGCGTCCAGGTCCACGGTTTCGGGATGCTCGGCCCAGGCGTCGTAGAGGGGGACGAGAACGGGCTTGGTCAGCGCCGAATCGCCTTGGGCGAGCAGGCGACGGAGGTCGTCGTGGGTGGCGATGCCGCCCGCGGCGAGCATGGCGCGGAGCGCGTCGAGAAGCGTTTGCTTGCCGCCGCTCGCTTCGCGGATGCGAAGGTCCGCGACGAAACAGAACAACGCGCCGCCCCAGTAGGTGCGGCCCCAGGTGGGCGTGCGATCGAGGCCGCGATCCTCGGCCTGGGGCTGGCCCTGGGGCAGCTTGCTCCGCAGATCATCCCAGAAGGCCTCCGCCGTTTCGCGCCCTTCGCGCAGGCGCAGCAGCGGTTCCAGGTAGGTGGGGATGCCCTCTTCCAGCCAGTGGTGGTCGCGCTCCAGATCCGGCAGCGCGGTGTGGATCAATTCGTGGGTGAGGACCCAGTCCTCGGTGACATCTTCCTCGGACACGCGCTGACCCAGGAGTACGACGATGGCCGCGCCGCCTTCGCCGCGCGTGCTGCCGAAGAGGACGCCGCTCCCCTGCCCCACGGGCAGCAGGAACACGGCCGTCCAGGGCAAGGGCAGGCGCCCGTAGGCGTCTTCCAGCGCGGAGGCGGCGGTCTTGAACCAGCGGGACTGCTGGCTGGAGCTGATGGGCAGGTTCTCATCCGGCACGATGGCCGCGATCACACCGCCCTTCGCCGCGAAGCGCGTGAGGCTGAACGCGCCGAGCGCCGCCTCCGGCCCGCCATCCAGATCGTCCACGCGCGTGGCGTAGGACGGCCCCGGGCCGAGGCCCGAGACGAAGTTCAGGCCGGGCGGCGTGTCCACCACGAGCCGCGCCGCGCGCCCAGGCAAGAAGGTTTCCGGCCGCAAGAGCCACACGCGCGGGCGGAAGAGAAAGCCGGTTCCGAAAGGCCGCACGCCGCTTCGACGCGCGCGCGACGCGGCCCCGAGATCGAAGGTCCAGCGCAGGTGCGCGCCGCGCGCCTCCGCGTCCGCCACCGGCCACCGGCCGCCACCGCCAGGGACGGCGCGCCACTGGCCTGCCGACTCAACCTCGACGCCGCTCAGGAAGGGCGCGGCGGCGGGGTCCACCATGAAGGCGTCCGCGTCGCCCGGCGCGAAGCGCGCCTCCACCGCGAGACGCCGCCCATCCGCCGCCAGCCGCGCGTGGATGTCCCAGGCGGGCGCTCCGGCCCACAGCATCGCGGAGGCGGACAGGAACGCGCAGAGGAGCTTCATGCGGGCGCCTTCAAATGGGCCTTGGCGAGCTGGAGGAACCTCGCGCGGGCCGCCGCGTGGTCCACGATGGGCGCGGGGTAGTCGAGCCGGCGGCCCGCCTTCCAGGGTTCATGGATCCACCTCGCGTCGAGGGACGCGAGCTCGGGCACGAAGCGCTTCACATAGGCGCCATCGGGATCGAATTTCTGGCCTTGGAGGATGGGATTGAAAACCCGGAACCAGGGCTGGGCGTCGCAGCCGCAGCCCGCGCTCCACTGCCAGCCCAGGTCGTTGATGGCCCAATCGCCATCGGTGAGCCAGGCCAGGTAGTGGGCTTCGCCCATGCGGAAATCCAGGGCCAGATGCTTGGCGAGGAAGCTGGCGGCGATCATGCGCGCGCGGTTGTCGACGAAGCCCGTCTCCCGAAGCTGCCGGGCCGCCGCGTCCACCACCGGGTAGCCGGTGCGGCCCTCCTTCCACGCGGCGAACAGGGCCTCGTCCCGCGACCAGGGGAAGGCTTCGAACTCGGAGCGGAAGGGCTTCTCCAGGAGATCCGGCCGCTCGCGCAGCCAGTGATAGGCGAACTCGCGCCACAGAAGCTCTCCGCGGAATCGGCGCGCCGCTTCGCCATGGCCGCGGACCGCGTTCCACACGGTCCGGATCGAGAGCGTGCCGAACTTCAGATCCTGGCTGAGGCGCGAAGTGCCATCCTGGTCCAGGCGATCTCGGCTGATGGAGTAGCCGCCGAGGGCCTCGTCCACGAAGCGCTTCAGGCGCGCCCGGGCCGCGCGCTCGCCGCCTTCGAGGACTTCGGGATTACGCCGCAGGCCCAGCGATTCGAGGGAAGGCGCCGGAACGGTTTCCACCCGCGCCAGATCCGTCGGGGGCGGCGGCAGCCGCTTGGGCGCGGGTAGCGGTGTCTCCACGAGGACGCGCTGCTCGAAGGCCCGCGCGAAGGGCGTGAACACCGCGTGCAGGCGGCCGTCCCCAGTCCGCACGGTGCCTGGCGGCGCGAGCGTCTCGCCCTCGTGCAGCTCGAACGGCACGCCCTGGCGGCCCAACGCCCCCGCGATGCGCAGGTCGCGCGCCACGCCCACCGGCTCGCTCCAGCGCGAGGCCAGCACGCGATCCGCCTTCCACAGCGTGGCGAGGCGCGGCACCACCTCCACGCTGCGGCCTGGGACGATGAACAGCTTCGAGCCGAGGCGCGTGAGGTTGGCTTCCAGGCTCCGCAGCGACTCCAGCAGGAATTGGACGCGGTGCGGAAGTCCGCGCGCCCGCGCCGGGGCGAAGAAGTGGGGATCGAGGACGAAGAGGCAGATGAGGTCTCCGCCCGCGTCCAGCGCGGCCGCGAGCGGCGCGTGATCGGTCACGCGGAGATCCTTCCCGCGGAACCAGATGAGCGCGCGGCCCATCCTAGGCCGGGCCTTCCGCCATGGCGAGGTGCCAGAGGTTGGAGGGGTTGGCGTCCAGGAGCCAACTGGAGACAAGCGGCTTCTGCGTCCAGGCGCCTTCTTCCATTTCCATGTCGAGCTGCCCCGGCCCCCAGCCCGCGTAGCCGAGGTAGAGGCGGTACTTGGCGTCGGGATTCTGAAGCAGCGCTTCCAGCAGATCCTTGCGGTGGCTGAGGAAGTGGGTCATGTCGAGGACGGTGTCTTCGGATTCCGGCAGGCCGCCTTCCACCAGCAGCACGCCGCGCTGGGGTTCCACCGGCCCGCCGCGCCAAGCCACCGCGCCCTGGGGCCCGGCGTAGTCCATGCCGCCTTCGGCGCAGATCTGATCCAGCATCATGGGCAGGGGCCGGTTGAGGGCGAGGCCGAAGGCGCCGTCGTCGTTGTGCTCCACCAGCAGCACCACGGACCTCAGGAAGTTGGGATCCACGAGAATCGGGTTCGCCACGAGCAGGCAGGGCGCCACGGTCTGCATGCAGGCATGATACTCCACCCAGGTAGGCTAGACGGATGGCCGCACCGACTCCCCGTTCCCAATCCGGCGCGCTCGCGGATGGTTTCCGCTTCCTGGCCCGGCGACCGGGATGGACGCTCGGATTGCTGATCCTCGGCACACTGCTGGGGCAGTTGGGACCAGTGCTGGAGATTCTGGCGAAGGTCGGCCCGAATCTAATGATGCAAAAGGCGCTCGCATGGGCAGGCTTCCTGCCCATGCAGATCTACTTCACCCCGCGTTGGATCTCGCGGCTGGACGCGGACCTGCTCGACGCGCCCGGCAATCCCCAGGCGCGTTGGCCCAACCTCTTCGATCAGCGCTGGCTGGGCGCGTTCGTCGCGAATCTCATGGTCCAACTCATTGGAACCATCGGACTCTTCGTTCTCGTCATCCCGGGCATCGTCATCTTCACCCTCGCGGGCTTCGCGCCCATGCGGATGCTGCTGCGGGGCGACATCTTTCCCGACGCGCTGCGCTGGAGCGCGCGGGCCATGGCGCGCCACTGGCCGCGCGTCGTCCAGGCGGCGCTGGCGATCCTCCTCGTCACCTTCGCGGGCGCGCTGGGGCTCGCGCTCGCGCAGAACGCCGTCTTCGCGCGCTTCGGGCTGGAAGGGCCGGATGCCTGGACACGGCTGAAGCACCCGCTCATCTGGGCTTCGCAGGCGCTCGGGACGCTGACCCTGCTCTGGGTGTCGGCGTCGTTCCTGAGCCTCTTCCAGCGCCTGGAGCGGCTGGCGGCGGCAGACGCGGAACCGAGTCAGTCCGCCAGGTAGCCCGGGTCTTCGATGGCCACGAGGCGACCGGCCTCCAGCGCCGCGCGCTGCTCCGCGTCCAAGGCCACTTCCGCCCAGCGCGGATCGGTGCGCCCGTTGAAGAAATGTTCGGAGGGCTCGCCGTTCTCGAACGCCTCCGCCTTCGCCCAGAGGTGGATCCAGCCGATATGGTTCTTCCGCGCGTAGATCGTCGCCATGAAGGGAGTGTGGCCGGAATCTCGGTGGGATGGCGCTAGCATCTAGCCCATGAAGATCCTGATCGTGGAAGACGAGGCCCGCGCCCGGGAATCCCTCGCCCGCAGCCTGGGCGAATCGGGCTACGCGGTCGTCGCCGAAGGCGATGGCGAGGCGGGCCTGGCCCGTGCGCTGGAAGGCGGCTTCGATCTGCTGGTGCTGGATGTGATGCTGCCCAAGCTGGATGGCTTCACGCTGCTCCAGGAAGCGCGCGCGGCGGGGCTCACGGCGCCGGTCATCTTCCTCACCGCCCGGGACGCGCTCTCAGACCGGCTGCGCGGGCTGGAGGCGGGCGGCGGCGATTACCTCGTCAAGCCCTTCGCGTTCTCCGAGCTGCTGGCGCGGGTCCAGAACCTGCTCCGGCGCGGACCCGTGGCGGCGCCCCAGGTGTGGACCATCGCCGATCTCACCGTGGACGGCGCGCGGCGGCGCGTCACGCGAGGCGGCGCGAAGCTCGATCTCACGCCCCAGGAATTCGCGCTGCTGGAGCTGCTGGCGCGGCGCGCGGGCCATCCCGTCACCCGCGCGCGCATCGCCGAAGAATTGTGGGACATGGCCTACGCGGGCGATCCCAACCTCGTGGATGTGGCCGTGCGGCGGCTGCGTCGCAAGGTGGATGACGCCCACGCCGTGAAGCTCATCCGCACGCTGCGCGGCGTGGGCTACGCGCTGGGGACGGAAGATGCTTAAGCGCCCATCGCTCGTCGCGCGGCTCGCCTTGGCCTACGGGCTCGTGGCCTTGCTGCTCATGGGCGCGAGCTCGGCCTTCCTCTACCGCGCCCTGGCCCACGCCGCCTGGCGCGACGACGCGGAGGATGTGCTCCACGCCTCCCGCACCGTGGCGCAGCGGCTCGACGCGGACGGCGAGACCGATTCCGACGCGCTGGATGTGGAAGCGGGCGTGCTCGTGCGCGTGCGCGACGCTTCCGGCCGCACGGTGATCGAGAGCGCGGGGATGGGCCCGCTGCCCGCGGCGTCGTTCCCAGGCCCATCGCAGAAGCTCGCGCGATTGACGGCGGCGGATGGTTCGCGCTGGGTCGCGGTCGTGACTACCTGGAAGGGCGGCACGGTGGCGGCGGCGAAGGATCTGAGCCACCACGGGCGACTGCTGGACAGCTACCAGGACACGCTCGTCGCCAACGCGCTCCTCGTCGCGGCGCTCGCGGCGCTGGCGGGATGGCTGATCGCGCGCCGGGGCCTCGCGCCCCTTGAAAAGCTCGCCGACGCGACGGCGGGCATCCATCCCGGCACGCTGGACACGCGCCTCGACCCGGAAGCCGCGCCGCGCGAGCTGGAGCGCCTCGTCGTCGCGCTCAACGGCGCGCTGGCCCGCCTCGAAGAGGCCTTCTCGCGCCTCGCCGCCCTCAGCGCCGACATGGCCCACGAGCTGCGCACGCCGCTCCACGCGCTGCGGCTGGAACTGGAATCGCTGACGGCCTCGGAAACTTCGCCCGTCCTTCGAGACCGTCTGGGCGCCGCCACGGAATCCGTGGACCACATGGGCGCGCTCATCGAGCAGATGCTCTTCCTGGCGCGGGCGGAAGATCCCGGAACGGCGCTGGACGCGCGGGACCTCAATCTGGGCCAGGCGCTGCGCGACGCCGCCCGCCCCTTCGAGATCTTCGCCGAGGAGAAAGGAATCGCCTTGCGCGTGGAGGCGGCGGAAGGTGCGCGCGTCCGCGCCGACGCCACACTGCTGCGCCGCGCCATCCACAACCTCCTCGCCAACGCCCTGCGCCACACGGCGGAAGGTGGCGTCACGCTCCGGGGCGGCGCGAGCGAGAGCTTCACGGAGATCGAAGTGCGCGACACCGGGGAAGGTATCGCGCCGGACCTGCTTCCGCGCCTGGGCCAGCGCTTCGCGCGGGGGGACGCCTCCCGCGCCCGCGCCACCGGCGGCACGGGGCTTGGCCTCGCCATCGTCGAAAGCATCCTGCGCCTGCACGGCGGCAGCCTCGTACTCGAAAGCGAGCTCGGGAAAGGCGCCGTTGCGCGCCTACGCTTTCCGCGAACCTGACGAACTTTTCAGGAAGGCGACATCGCCCCGTCAGGCGGCCTCCCCAAGATGGGAGCCATGCTTCGCCGCTCTCTCATCGCGCCCGCGCTGCTCCTGCTGACGGCCGCCTGCACCCGGCCGCCGAAGGCGGATCTGGACGCGGCGCGCACGCTGAACGACTTGCGCGAATCGAAACCGGAGATCCCCAGCGGCGATCTCGCGACGGCCCTCACCGCGCTCGCCTGGAAAAACCACCCGGATCTCGAAGAAGCGAACGCGCAATTCGACGCCGCCAAGGCGGGCATCCAGACGGCGAAGGCGATTCCCAACCCTTCCTTCGGCTTCAGCGTCACTAAGGCCGAGGGCGTGCCGCAGCCCTGGACGCTCACCTACGGCCTCACCTTCCCCATCGAACTGGGCGGCAAGCGGCGGCTGCGCGTGAGGCAGGCGCGGCTTCGGGTGGAAGAGGCCGAGTTGCAAGTAGCGGACACGGCCTGGAAGCTGCGCTCCGGCCTGCGCGCCGCGCTGGTGGACTGGCGGCAGGCCCGTGAGACTTCCCTCGCCGCGGAGCGCGAAGCCTCGTTGCGCGGCGAGCTGTTGAAACTCCAAGGCCAGCGGCTTGCGCTCGGAGAAATCGGCGCGCCGGAGCACGCGGCCTCCGCGCTGGAGACTCAACGATCCGAAGCCGCGCGGCTCGCCGCGCAGACGGACCTGCACCGCGCCGCCTCCGCCGTGGCCTTGGCGGCGGGCATCCCGCTCCCGGCTCTGCAGGCGAGGCTCGACGCCGAACCCGCGCCGGATCTCGCCCTGCCCGACTCGCTGCCGCCGCGGAACACCGACGCGCTCATCCACCGACTCGATGTGCGCCGCGTGCTGCTCGCCTGGGACCAGAACGAGACGGCGCTGGATCAGGAGCTCGGCCAGCGCGTGCCGAACCTCCAGATCGGCCCCGGCTACAGCTTCGACCAGGGCGTGAAGAAATGGTCGCTCGGCCTCGGCGTGGACCTGCCCCTGTTCGACCGCCGCAAAGGCCCCATCGCCGAAGCCGTCGCGCGGCGCGGCGTCCTCGAAGCCCAGTTGCGCCAAGTGGAGACCCGCGCGCTGTCCGAGGCCGGGCTCGCGGAGACGCGCTACGCCGCCGCCCGCGAGCGGCTGCAGGCGCAGAACGAAGCCCTGAAGAACCAACAGGCGCGGCTTGATGTGGCGCAACACGCCTACGATCTGGGCGGCGCCGATCGCGGCGATCTCCTGGGCGCGGAGCTGGAGGCCCTTCAAGGCCGCATTCTCGCCGTGGATGCCTGGGCGGAGGCGCGGCGCGCGCGTCTCGCCGTGGAAGACGCCTTCCAGAAGCCGCTGGATGACGGCGAACGGCCCTATGCCTTCGATGAGGTGAAGCGATGAGCGAGTCCTCCGGTCTTTCCAAACGGGCGAAGCTCGCGCTCGTCGCGCTGACCGCCCTCCTCGCCCTCGGCATCGGCGCGCGGCTCGCCTTCGGCGGCGCGGCGGGTGACGATGACGACGAGGCCGCGAAGCCGCCCATGGCCACGCTGGACAAAGGCGTGGATGGCAAGCCCGCGCTCCACCTCGCCAAGGGCCAGGCGGAGGCGCTGGATCTGAAGACAGTCCCGGCGACGGAGACCAGCGCCGCCGACACGCTGACTATCCACGGCGTGGTGCTCGATCCCTTCGCCTTTCTCGACCTGGACACCAAACGCCGTTCGGCCTCCGCGAGCGCGCAGGCCGCGGCGGCGGCGGACACGGCCGCGCAGGCGGAACTCGCGCGCGTCACCGCGCTGCACGGGTCCGATCACGGCGCCTCCGACAAGGCTCTTCAAGAAGCCCAGCGTGCCGCCGCCGAAGCCCGCACTCAGCGCGCCGCCGCCGATGGTGAGGCCCGCAAAGCTCAAGCCGCGTGGGCGCAGACGGGCCTCGACTCGGTGGAAGGCCTCAGCGACTTCCGCCGCGTGATCGTGCGTCTGGACCTGCCCATGGGCACGCCCACGCCTAGTCCCATGCCGCGTTCGCTGATGGGCGCCTCCCCCGGCGTCGAAGGAAGCGTGGCGCTGCGCGTGCTCGGTCTCGCGCCCGGTGGATCGCCCCTCACGGGCGGCCTCGCGCTGCTGGCCGTCGCGTCTGGAAAAGGCCTGCGGCCTGGACTGCCGGTGGACGCCGTGGTGATGGGCGCGAAGCAGGCGCGCGTCGTCGTGCCCCGCGCCGCCGTGGTGTGGTCCGGTGGGCAGGCTCAAGTATTTGTGGAGACGGGGGCCGGCCTCTTTCAGCCCCGTGAAGTCGAAGTGGCCTTTGCATCCGGCGATGTCGTCGTGCTCGCGAGCGGTCTCACGAATGGGGACCAGGTCGTACTCCAAGGTGCGCTGGCCATGCAGGGCGAATACGCGCGCCTCGCCGAAGGCGCGGAAATCGGTGCGGGGGGCGTCTAGTGCTCAATCGAATCGTCCACGGGGCCCTCCGCCTCAGGGGCCTCGTCATGGTCGGCGCCGCGCTCATGGTGGCCTACGGCATCTACACCGCCAGCCACGCACAGCTGAGCGTCTTCCCGGAATTCGCGCCGCCCATGGTGACGGTGCAGACCCAAGCGCCGGGCCTTTCGCCGGAAGAGGTCGAACAACTCGTCACGCTTCCCCTGGAGCGCGCGTTGAATGGCGTACCGGGGCTGTCGGACATGCGATCCCAGAGCATCCAGGGGGTCTCGGCCATTGACACGGTCTTCAAAGACGATACAGACATTCACCTCGCCCGTCAGCAGGTGGCGGAGCGTGTTGCAGAGTCCGCGGCCCACCTCCCTCAGGGCACGGGCACGCCCACGCTGGCGCCGCTGATCGGGAGCACCGGCTACATCTACTCTTTCGGCCTCGTGAGCGCCAAGCGCTCGCCCATGGAGCTGCGTTCCTATCTGGATTGGACGCTCCGGCCCAAGCTCCTCGCCGTCCCCGGCATCACCAAGGTGTCGGACTACGGCGGCGAAGTCCGGCAACTCCAAGTCCAGCTCCTGCCAGGGCGTCTTCAGGCCCACGGCCTCACGCTCGACCAGGTTCGGCAGGCGGCGGCTTCCGCCACGGGCATTCGCGGCGCGGGGTTCGTGGACACGCCTTCGCAACGCATCGTGCTCCGCAGCGAAGGCCAGAGCCTCACGCCGGAATCGCTCGCGCAGGTCGCGGTGGCCTCCAAGGACGGCGCGGTGCTGCGCATCGGCGATGTGGCCCGCGTGGCTTGGGCCCCGGCGCCTCCCACGAGCGCAGCCATGGTGGATGGTCGCCCGGGGCTCACAGCCGAGCTGTTCGTCCAGCCTGACGCCGATGTGCTCGCCGTGACGAAGGGCATCGAGACGGTGCTGAAGACTCAAACGCCCGATCTCGCCCGGAACGGCATCGAACTGCGCGGCCCGGCCTTCCGCGTAGCCTCTTTCATCGAGACAGCGGTCGGCAACGCTCGGAACGCGCTGATGCTGGGCGGCCTGCTGGTGGTGCTGGTGCTGCTTGCCTTCCTTCGCGATCCCCGCACGGCCTTCATCTCGCTCACCGCGATTCCGCTCTCGCTGCTGGCGGCGGTGGTGGTGCTCGTCCACATGGGCTTCACGCTCGACACGCTCACCCTGGGCGGCCTCACCATCGCGCTGGGCGAAGTGGTGGACGACGCGATCATTGATGTGGAGAACATCCTCCGCCGCATGCGCCAGGCCCGGGCCGAAGGCAGCACGCGACCGGCGCACCAGATCGTGCTGGAAGCCTCCATGGAAGTGCGCGGCTCCGTCGTCTTCGCGACCGGCGTGGTGGCACTTGTGATGTTCCCGGTGCTCACCTTCACCGGCGTGCAGGGGCGGATCTTCGCGCCGCTGGGCTGGGCCTACCTCTCGGCGGTGGTGGCGTCCCTGCTCGTGGCGCTCACCGTCACCCCCGCGCTCACGCTCCTGATTTTTGGCCGTGGGCGTCTGCCCCATGAGGAGCCGACCTGGGTGCGTGGCCTGAAGACGAAGTATCATGTGCTGCTGGAAGAACTCATGGCGCGGCCCAAGGCGCTCTTCCTTGGCGCGGGCATCCTCATCGCCGCCGCGCTGGTGGCGCTGCCCTTCCTGCCCGGCGGCTTCCTGCCGGACTTTCAGGAAGGTCATCTCATCCTTCAGATGAACCTGCCCACGGGAGCCTCGCTGCAGGAGAGCCTGCGCACGGGCCAGCGCGTGGCGGCGTTGCTGGCGGAAGTGCCAGACATCGGCCGCATTTCCCAGCGGGCTGGGCGCACGGAGGGCGGCGATGACACGGTAGGTCCGCAGTTCAGCGAATTCGAGATCGAGCTGAAACCCGGCGCGCCAGCCGACACTGGCGACAAAGTGCGCGAGGCGCTCCGGCCCATCCCCGGCGCCACCTTCGAGGTGAAGACCTATCTCGCGGACCGGGTGGATGATGTCATCTCGGGGACCCGGGCGCCCGTGATGGTGCAGCTCAACGGGCAGGACCTAGACGAGCTGGACCAGGCCGCGGCCAGCGTGAAGGCCGTGCTGGCGTCCGTCCCCGGCGCGCAGGATGTGGCCGTGGACAGTCCGCCGGGCCAGCCCGAGTGGACGCTTCGGGTGAACCCCGAAGCGGCCGCGCGTTACGGCCTGCGCCCCGTTGAAGTGCTGGATGCCATCCGGACCGCGTTCCAGGGCGAGGTGGTGGGCCAGGTTTTCGAAGGTCCGGTGGTGACGGATGTGGCGCTCACGGTGGCTCCCGGCTCGAAACGCGATCCCGAGCGCATCACGGCGCTCACCATCCAGACGCCCGAGGGACGCAGCCTGCCCCTGTCCCAAGTGGTGAAGCTCCAGAAGGGCACGGGTCGCTACGCTGTGCTCCACGACGATGCCCAGCGCCGCGCCATCGTCACTTGCAGCGTGCAAGGGCGCAGCCTTTCCGCCTTCGTCGCGGATGCCGAGAAGGCCGTGCGATCGAAGGCAGGCCTTCCCCCTGGCGTGACGGCGCGCTTCGGCGGCGTGTTGGAGGCGCAGTCCGCCGCGCACCGCGAATTGGCATTCCACCTCCTCATCGCGCTCGCCGGCATCCTCGCCCTGTTGAGCCTCGTCTTCCACTCCGGCCGCAACCTCCTGCTGGTGCTGGCCAACCTGCCCTTCGCCCTCGTGGGCGGTGTGCTGGCGGCCTTCCTCACGGGCGGCACCGCCAACCTCGGCGCGCTGGTGGGCTTCGTGACGCTCTTCGGCATCACCACGCGCAACAGCATCATGCTCGTGTCCCACGCGGAGCATCTCGTGCTGAAAGAAGGCTTCACCTGGAGCAGCGCCACGGCCCGCCGCGCGGCGGAGGAGCGCCTGGTGCCCATCCTCATGACCGCCACCGTCACCTCGCTGGCGTTGCTCCCCCTCGCGCTCGGCGCCCACGCGCCCGGCCGCGAGATCGAAGGTCCCATGGCCATCGTCATCCTCGGCGGCCTCATCTCCTCCACCATCCTCAACCTGCTGCTGCTGCCCACGCTGCTGCTCCGCTTCGGGCGCATCGCCCCGGCGACGGATGCGGAAGCAGAAGCGGCCCTTCCCCAGGAGTCCTGATGTTCCTCGTCCCGCCCGCCCTCCAGCAACCCGCGCAACCCCTCAACGCGCTCCTCGAATCGCTGGAGGCGCTTCCCGAGGCAATCACCGACCATCGCGCCGCGCGTGTCCCCGCCGCGGCCCGCAAGGCCGCAGCCGAGTGGGAGCGCACCAAGGCGATCCTGCTCCCCCAGCTTTCCACCGCGGATCAGACGAGGGTTCAAACGGCCATAAACGGCATCCACGCCGCGGATTCCCGCGCCGCCGCCCTCAGCGCCCTCGACGCGTCGGACGCGCTCCTGTCGCTGGTCCCGGAAGGGCGTGCCCGCGAGCTGCGCCGCGCGGACCAGGACGGCATGCGGGCATGGATCCGAGTGGAGGAAGGCCAATGGGATCGCGTCCCCGATCTGAACAACTCCTTCGCCTGGCTCATCGCGCACGACGAAGGCCGCCACGCCAAAGCCGTGGGCGAGGTCGAAGCCGCCCTGAAATCCTTCACCGCCGCGCGTTCGGCGAGAACCCGCGCACAGGCCCTGCACGATGCTCAGCGTTTGCTGGACCTCGTGGACATCCTGGAACGCTAACCTCCGCCCACCTCACAGGAGCCCCCATGAAAACCCTCCCCCTCTCCGTCGCGCTTCTTCTCACGACGGCGTTCTCCGCGAGCGCCCAGGCGCCTGTCCTTCCCCACCCGCTGCACACCTACAAGCTTGGCGGCGAAGGGGGCTGGGACTACCTCGCCGTGGATGGCGCGGCCCGGCGCGTCTATATCTCCCGGTCCACCCATGTGATGGTCGTGGATGCCGATGGCGGTCGGGTGGTGGGCGACATCCCGGGCACGGATGGCGTGCACGGCATCGCCCTCGCGCCGGATCTGGGCTACGGCTTCACGAGCAACGGCCGCGCTTCGAGCGTCACCTGCTTCGACCTCAAGACGCTCAAGGTCGTGCGGGTGATCCACCCCACCGGCGAAGGCCCCGACGCGATCCTTTACGATCCCTTCTCCAAGCGCGTCTTCACTTTCAATGGACGCGCCCATAGCGTGACCGCCATCAACGCCGCCACGGGGGACATCGTCGGCACGCTGCCTCTCGCGAGCAAACCCGAGTTCGCGGTCACGGATGATGCCGGTCGCATTTTCGTGAACCTGGAGGACACGAGCCAAATCGCCGTGTTCGGCGCGAAGGATCTGAAGCTCCTGGCCACCTGGGGCCTCGGCGAAGTGGAAGAGCCCAGCGGACTCGCTTACGACGCGGGCAACGCGCGGCTCTACAGCACCGGCGGCAACGCGAAAGTGGCCGTGGTGGACGCGAAGACCGGCAAGGTGCTGGCCGCCCTGCCCTCCGGCGAAGGCACCGACGCGGCGGGTTTCGATGCGGGCAACGGGCTCGCCTACGCCTCCAACGGCGCGGGCACGCTCACGGTCATGGAGAGGCTGAAAGTGCTCGGCCAGGTGCCCACGGCCCGTGGCGCGCGCACGATGACGGTGGATGCCACGACGCACCATGTCTTCCTCGTGACCGCGGAGTTCGGACCCGCGCCCGCGCCGACGACGGAGCGCCCCCATCCGCGCCCCTCCATGGTTCCCGGCAGCTTCAAGCTCATCGAAGTGGGGAACTGAACCGTCGCGAGGCGGAAGCGCGCGTAGAATCGGATCGTCATGCTCCGGCTCTCCGCGTGCTTCCTCCTCTGCGCCGCGCTCAGCGCGGGGCCGCCCTTCAAGACCGATGATCCCGAGCCCGTGGATCTCGGCCATCTCGAGTTCTATGTGTTCGCGGCCGGGCAGCGGGCGGCCGGAGACAGCAACGGCATCGGCCCAGCCATCGAGTTCAACTACGGCATCCTGCCGGAGACGCAGTTCCACCTCGTCGTGCCCACGGCCTACGACCGACCCTCCGATGGACCTTCCCAGCGCGGCCTTGGCGACACCGAACTGGGCCTGAAGGTGCGCCTCCTGTCCGAGACGGATTCCCGGCCGCAGATCGGCGTCTTCCCGCTCGTGGAGATTCCCACGGGGGACGCGGACAAGGGCCTCGGCGCGGGCCACACCCAGGTGTACCTGCCCATCTGGATCCAGAAGAGCTTTGGCGCCTGGACCACCTACGGGGGCGCGGGATGGTGGCGTAATCCAGGCGACGGCAACCGCGATTGGACCTTCGCGGGATGGCTGCTCCAGCGGGATCTCGGCGCGCGCCTGACGCTGGGCGGCGAACTCTTCCACACCACCGCCTCCACGATCGGCGGCGCGTCCTCCAACGGCTTCGACCTCGGCGGCCAGGTGAACTTCGGAGAGAAGCACCACCTCCTGTTCAGCGTGGGCCGGACCGTCTCCGGCGAGCGGCAGACTTCCTTCTACTTCGGCTACCAGCTCACCACCGGAACCTGGGGCAACCTCGGCGACTGGTTCCGCGCGGGGAGACACTCCTAGGCGTTCAGCCGCAGGGGCTCTTCGGTTCCGGCTCTTTGCGCAAGGTTGCGACGGCATGCTTGAGGAGCGGCCATGCAAGCTGGAGTTGTTCCAGCGCGCCGCTGGGCTTGCCGCTGAGGTTGAGGATCACGCTGCGAGAGGCGATGCCGCACACCGCGCGGCTCACGAAGGCCATGGAATGCCCGCCCTTGGCGCGCACGAATTCGACGATGCCCGGCGCTTCCCGTTCGATGACTTGGCGCGTGGCTTCGGGCGTGAGGTCGCGGGGGCCGAAGCCCGTGCCACCGCAGGTGAGGATGAGCGGCGCGTCCGCGAGAACGGCCTCCCGCAGCGCGGGCACGAGGGCTTCGGGACCGTCGGGAAGAAGGCTGCCCTCGACGGACGCGCCCTGCCCTTCCAGCCATTCGCGCAGCAGCGGCGTGGCCTTGTCCTCGTAGACGCCCGCCGAAGCGCGATCGGACAGGATGATGAGGAAGACGCGATTCATGGACTCGCCTCCAGCCTCCAGCCTCCAGCCTCCAGTCAAAAAATGCGAGAATGAATCCTCCTGGAGCCCCGATGCCCGACCCCATCCGCCCTGGCGCCACCCTTGGCCTGCTCGGCGGCGGCCAGTTGGGCCGCATGTTCGCGTTGGCGGCGCGGAGGATGGGCTATCGCGTCCACGCCCTCGATCCGGGTGAGGATTGCCCGGCCGGCCAGGTGGCGGATCTCGAAGTGCGCGCCGATTACGGCGACGCGGGCGCGGCGCGGGAGATGGCCAAGGGCGTCGCGGTGATGACCGTGGAGTTCGAGAACATCGCCGCCGCGACGCTCGAAGCCGTCGCCGAAGTCTGCCCCATGCGCCCCGGCGCGGCCGTGCTGCATACCGTCCAGCATCGTCTGCGCGAGAAGCGCTTTCTCGAATCCCACGGATTCCCCGTCACGCCCTTCCGCGAAATCAATACGGAGGCCGATCTGCGCGAAGCCGCGTCGGCCTTGGGTCTGCCCGCGGTGCTGAAAACGGCAGCTTTCGGCTACGACGGCAAGGGGCAGCAGAAGCTCGACGCCAGCACGGATCTCACCGCCGCCTTCGCGGCGTTGAAGGGCATCCAAGGCATCCTCGAAGCCTTCGCGCCCTTCGAGCGCGAAGTGAGCGTCATCGCGGCGCGCTCTTCCACCGGCGAAACCTGCGCCTGGGATGTGGCGGAGAACGACCACGCCAATCACATTCTCGACACGACCATCTTCCCCGCACGCGTGCCGCCCCAAGTGGCGGCGGAGGCCAAGCGCATGGCCCAGGCCATCGCCGAGGCGCTCGGCATGGTCGGCGTGCTCTGCGTGGAGTTCTTCGTCCTGCCCGGCGGCAAGCTCCTGGTGAACGAGATCGCGCCGCGGCCCCACAACAGCGGCCACGCCACCATGGACGCCTGCGTGACCAGCCAGTTCGAGAACCAGGTGCGCGCCGTCTGCGGCCTGCCGCTCGGCGACCCGCGCCTCCACCGCCCCGCCGCCATGGCGAACCTGCTGGGCGATGTGTGGCCCGCGAGTGGCGAGCCCGCCTGGGAGAGGCTCCTCGCTTTCCCGGATGTGAAACTGCACCTCTATGGCAAGACCGAAGCCCGCAAAGGGCGCAAGATGGGCCACCTCACCGCGCTCGCCGACACACCGGAAGAAGCCCTCGCGCGCGTCCTCGCCGCGCGGGCGGCGTTGAAGGGCTAAACGCGACGACGCGGAAACGGGCGTGACTTCCACGCCAAGTCGTGGCTCATCGAATCAGAAGGTGGAACACAGAGGGCAGAGAGGATCACGGAGAACACAGCGGGACCAAGGCGCCCGGACGCGGAGTCATTCAAAGGTGGACCTCTGTGTCCTCTGTGCGGCTCTGCGTCCTCTGTGTTCCCGCGTTTGTCGCCCTGACCTTTAGCGGCCCGTGATGATCCGGCTGAACCACAGCCATGCGAAGAAGAGGCCAGCGGCTTGATCTTCGGTGTCTTCACGCTCCGAGCGATTGGAGGGAAACGCATCCGGCGCATTGGACAATTCGACGCGGTGGATCGCGCCCTCGGGATCCTGCACCATGACCCATTTGGGCGCCGTGCGGCCCACCACGGCGCGGCCTTCCGCGCTCGTCCAGATCGTGTCCATGGGCGTCCACCGTCCCGCGTCCATGAAAGACCAGGCTCCCGGAATCGGGCGATCCAGGCCCACGACCGCGTCCTGATCGAGGAAATGGATCTTCAGGCGGGCCGCGCTGGGCGTGGGCGCGGGCTTCCTGCAGGCGAGGCCGCCGAGGAGCGCGAGGGCGAGCAGGATCCGCTTCATGGCCTCAAGTGTGGGCCCGCTCGCGCTCCAGCGCTACTTCCCGAAATAGGCGCGAATGGCCTTCACGACACCTTCGGCGAAGCGCTGGCGGAAATCGGGATCGCGGAGATTCTTGGCGTCGCTGGGGTTCGTGAGGTTGGCGGTTTCGATGAGCACCTTGGTGCCGGCGTCGTTGTAGCGCAAGACGGCGGGAATCCAGGAGCCGCCGTTGCGGTGAATCACATTGCGGATGGCGCGATCGGTGTGGACGGGCACATCCGCGCGATCCAAGGCCCGCAGCAGCACTTCGGCGAATTGGCGGCTCCGGGCTTCGCCAAGCAGCTTCTGCCGCCCGGTGAACGAAACCATCGAGGCGGTGCGCGCTTCCTTCACGCCGCCCGTGCGCGTGGGCGCGAGGTAGAAGCGGCTGGGCACCAGCGTCGCGCCGGGCACATAGACCATGGTGCCCCGCGCGGAAGGGTGCAGGCTGTCCGCGTGGAAACTGATGAAGAGCGTCTTGCGTGGGTCGCCCTTCCTCGCCTCGAATTTCTGGAACAAATCGTTGGCGAGCACCCAGCGCAGGTGGACGCTGGTGGCGTGGGGGCCTTCGCCATCAATGGCGAAGGGCGGCGTGGTGAGGACTTCCGCTTCCGGCGTCGGTTTCGTGATGCGATCCCGCGCGTCGAGGCCGAGCGCGGGATAGGTGATGGTGCTGCTCACGCTCGCGTCCGTCTCTTCTTGAAGCAAGCGGTACACGCGCATGGCGATGTCGTAGACGAAGTCGGACTCCCAGAGGCCGTTGGCCATGGCGCCCTTGTCCACGCCGCCATGGCCCGCGTCCAGCACGATGCGCACGCCCTTGAGGCGCGGACCCGCGTCCACCCGCGCGGTGCGGCGGACTTCCGCTCGGACCTCCTGCTCTTCGGCGAGGGCCTTGGTGCCTTCGGGCTGGAAGGGGTCGGAGAGCGCATCCAGCGGGATCTTCACGAGCGTCCCTGGAGGAATGCCGCGGATGTCGGCGATGCCGCTCCGTCGCGCGATGGCGGCGGCGAGGTCGTTCACATCCTTGGGATCCACGCGATCGGTGTAGCGAAGCACGACCGCCGAATAGAGGGCTTCGCCCTTCCGCATGGAGTAGGCCGCGTAGGGGCCTTGGGCATCCTTGTCGAAGCGGAGGAGCGCGCGATAGGCGTTGGTGCGCGCCTCGTCATCCATCTGATCTTCCGGCTGGGAGCGGTCGGGCCGCCCGCTGCCTTGGCCTCCCAGCTCCTTCACCAGCAGCTCGGAGGGGATGGCCCACGCGTCTCCAGCGACAAGCTTCTCGGGCAGGCTGGGATTCGCGGCCATGAGTTTGTCGTAGTTCTGGCCGTGGCCGGTGAAGAGCGCGCTGATCATCCAAGCGGATTCCAGCGCGGGATACTGCACCACATGGGTGACGCTGGCGCGGCCCCATTGATCCTTCGGGAAAAGCGCGATGAGCGCCCAGCGCTTGCCATCGGGGCTCAGGTCCGAAAAGCCGACCCATTCGCTCCGCGCCGCGCCCTTGCGGAGAAAGCCGTTGGGCAAGTCTCCGCCTTCCGCCCTGATGCCGACCTTGTACTGGAGCTTCACGCGCGCGCTTCCGCCGCCGGGAAGGGGAGCGGACACGGTCACCGGCGGCGGCGCGTCCTGCGCGGCCATCAGGGCCGGAAGGAACAGGAGCCCGAAAGGCTTCAAGCCTTCCATGGCACCTCGTCGGGATTCGTCGCGCCGGTGCCGAAACCGCCATCGCCGCTCATGCCGCCGCGCACCCAGGCGCGCATGGCGCTCTGCATGGCGTCGGGGTCTTCGGATCGCTCGCGGAGGAAGCGACCGAGGCGGCGCTCCAGGTGTCCCGCGCCTTCTTCCAGCAGGAAGAGGCGCTCGTGGATGCGGTCCACTTCGCCTTTGGCGGCGGAAGGCGGCACCTTCATCGCGCCCATGTCCAGCGTGGCCGCGGTGAGGGTGAACATCCATTCCAGGTCGCCGGAGAGGATGCGGAGCTTGGCCTTCACGGGGCGCATGCCGCGGGAGAGCGCCTCGAAGGCCTCGCGGCTCTCGGCCGGGTTGCCCTTCCGCAAGGACAGTTCCTTCACTTCGCCATGTTCGGCGGCGAGCATCACCGCGTCATCCACGAAGCAGGCCGAATGATCACCCTGCTCGCCGGAGGTTCCGCCTTCGGCGGTGCCGCGCATCCAGAGCCAGAGGACGAATTCCTCTCCGAGGAAGCGGCCCTGTTCGATCAGTTCCAGGGGCTTCATCAGGCTTCCTCCACCGCGAGGTCAAGGGGATCCAGCGCGGCGAGCGCTTCCGCCGGAAGGCTGTGCGCCACGCGGCTCGCGAGCACCAGCGGCGCCATGGGCTGCAATTCGCATCCGAAGGATTTCATGAAGAGCTTGGTGAGCGCTTCCTGCGACTTGGAGGCGCTGGCCGTGGTCCAGAGCTGGCCGCCCTTCAGATCCCAGGCGATTTCCACGACCTTCAGCGCGGGCAGGACTTTCCGCATGAGTTCGGCCTTCACTTCATCCTGCACGGAGATGCGCGCTTCGCGGCCAATGCGGACGAGGTCCTTCTCCGCCATGAGGCGGCGCAGGCGCAGGTCCACATGGGCCTTGAGCAGCGCGGTGGGGACGCGCCGCGTGTCGAGGCGCAGCGAGAAGAGCGCGAAGCGGTCCTGGATCACCCAATCGGGTTCGGCGGGGATGAGCAGCGGATTGCGCCAATCCACCCAGCCCATGCGCTCCTCATCGAGCCCATCCTCGAAGGGGCGGAAGCGGTCCTGGGCCAGGCCGGAGACGAGATCCTTCTCGCCGGGCACGGGGCCGAGCACGAGGAAGCGCTTGAGGCTGAGGCTGCCTTGGGAAAGACTCACGCTTTGGCTCCCAGGATTCGGCGCATGCGATGGAGCAGGCCCGGCGTCTCTCCCGAAACCGGATTCAAGGGGACCGAATCCGATTCCGGCTGTGTCAGGCGGAGAGGCTCGCCGGGCCCGGGCAAGGGCAGCGCGGGATCATCCAGCACCAACAGCACGCCGGTGATGTTGTCCCGTCCGCCATGGGCGTTGGCCGCGTCCACCAGCGCCTCCAGCAGGCGGCGGGGCGGCAGGGGCTCGGCGAGGATTTCGGCGATGCGCTCATCGGGCACTTCGCCGTGCAGACCATCCGAGCAGCAGAGGATGCGGTCGCCGCGCCGCAGTTCGAGTTTGGTGACGGGAATGCGCAACGGGTGCGTGGAGCCGAGCGCCTGGGTGATCATGTTCCGCTGCGGATGGGTCTTGGCCTCTTCCGGCGTGAGCGCGCCCTGGGAGATGAGCTCGTGGATGAGCGTCTGATCGGTGGTGAGCTGGTGCAGCGCGCCCTGGCGAAAGAGGTAGGCGCGGGAATCGCCCACCTGCGCGATGTAGGCCCAGCGGCTCCAGACCAGCAAGGTCGTCAGGGTGGAGCCCATGCCGCGCGAGGCCCGCTCCGAATCGGCGTAGCGCAGCACGGAACGGCTGGCCTCCTGAGCCGCGCCAGCCAGGGCCGAGAGGATGCGCCGCTCCGGCCCATCCGGTCCCGCGTGGCGGCCCCAGTGGAGATAGAGATGGAGGTTCATGGCGGCCAGGCCTTCGCGGCTGGCGATCTCGCCGGAGGCTGCGCCGCCCATGCCATCCGCCACCGCGGCGAGGAAGCCCGCGTGACCCACTTCGAAGCCGCGCCCGCCCTCGTTGATCACGGGCTCTTCGCCATCGAGGGCGCTCAGGAGATAGGCGTCCTCGTTGTTCTTGCGGATGCGACCCGGATGGGTGATGGCGGCGTAGTCAATCTGCATGAGGCTGTGGTGTGGACGGAGTCACAAGGGGGGAACTGAGGCGGGACTTTCATCTTATCCTGCGGGAGAGGTGAAGCCGAGATGGAGACGCCGCTGGACCTGCTGATCGTCGGTGCCGGGCCGGCTGGCATCGCGGCGGGCGTGGAGGCCCGCCTGGCGGGCCTGGAGCGCATCCAGTTGCTGGAGAAGGGGCCGAAGGCCAGTTGGTCCATCCAGAAGCTCTACGCCCCCGGCAAGCGGGTGGACCGGGCCTACCTGGGCCAGGACGCGCCCCGGGAAGGCGTCATGGACATCCAGGACTGCTCCAAGGACGCCTGCATCGCCCAACTGGACCAGGCCATCAAAGAACACCGGCTCCCCGTGGAGTGCGACGCGGAGGTCTGGAAGGTCACCAAGGACGAGGACGGCATCTTCACGGCGGTGGACGCCAAGGACCGCAGTTGGCGCGCCCGGGCCGTGGTGCTGGCCATCGGCGTCTATGGCCGGCCCAACAAGCCGGGCTATCCGATCCCTTCGTCCTTGAAGGCCCAGGTTCATTTCGACCTCAACCAGATCCCCAGCGGCACCCGCGTCCTCGTCATCGGCGGCGGCAACACGGCGCTGGAATACGCGGACTTCCTCCATCGCGAGCACGACACGACGCTCGCCTACCGAGGCAAGGAATTCGGGAAGGCCAACGACATCAATCGGGGCATCGTCGCGAGGCTCGCCGCGGAAGGCTCTCTGCGCGTGTGGATGGAAGCGGATGTGGAGGCCTTGGCGGATTCTCCCGAAGGACCGAAGGCGCTCGTGCGCTTCAAGGCAGGCTCGCCCGTGGCGGAGGAGCGCTTCGATCACATCGTCTACGCCATCGGCGGCTCCACGCCCGAATCCTTCCTCCAGGCCGCGGGCGCGCAGATCCACGGCAAGGCCCCTGTCGTGGATTCGGCCTACCAAAGCACCGTGCGCGGGCTTTACCTCGCGGGCGATCTCATCGCCGGGGGCAAGGGCTCCATCATCAAGGCCTTCAATTCCGCCCATCGCATCGTGGCGGGCGGGCTCTGCGCAGACTCCGCCCAGCGTCCCTCCGGCACGGAGGGGGCGTGATCCTGGCGATCCTCGGGCCAGGGACGCTGGGGCGTTCCCTGGCTCGGCACGCGGCTTCGCGCGGGATCGCGGTGAGGCTCGTGGGACGAGACGAAGCTCACGCGCGTCGCGCCCTGAACGGCAAACCCTGGGCGGAGACGGTCACGACGCACGGCTTCGAAGCCGAAGCCTTCGTTGGCGTGGATGCCGTCCTCGAAGCCCTGCCGGAGGATTCCGATGTGAAGGTCGCCGCGTGGCGACGCCTCACGCCCTGGCTTCGAGAAGAAGCCCTGCGGCTGACGGGCAGTTCCTCGCTCCCCGTGGCCGAGCTCGACGCCGCGTCCGGCCTGGGCGGGAGGCTCATCGCCTTCCACCTCTTCGTGCCCGTCGGAAAGATGAATCTCGTGGAGATGGTGGCGCCGGATTCGGTGCCAGCCGAAGACCGCGCCCGCGCCGCCGATCTGGCGGATGCGCTCGCCCTGCGTCGCGTCCGAGTGAAGGACGGCCCCGGCTACGCCGCCGCGCGCATGGGCCTCATCCAAGGACTCGAAGCTATGCGCTTGTTGGAGGCGGGCGCGGGCGCAGCGGAGGATCTCGACGCGCTGATGGTCCATGGCTATGGGCATCCCGTGGGGCCGTTGGAACTCTCGGATCGGGTGGGCCTCGATCTAAGGCTGGCCATCGCCTCGCGACTCTTCCTGGAAACGGGCGACGCCCGCTTCGAGCCGCCGAGAATCTTGAAGGACAAGGTGGCGAACGGGGCCCTTGGCCGCAAGGTGGGCCAGGGATTCTTCGCGTGGGACCCTGACGGGAAGCGGCGCTGAACCAGGCGCGAGGCCCTGCTATGCTGAGGGTTCTGGATGCATGGCCCTCGCGCCGCCCATCCGCTTCTTTCCGGAGAACGAGCATGGCTCTCACCTGCACGCACTGTGGCGCCGACCTGACCGCTCCCCAGAGCGTCCGCATCGCGGAATACCACTTCGGCCGCCTCCAGGAGAAGACCCAAGATCCGATGGAAGGCCCCGGCTTCGTCTACCACATGGAAGTGCCCGACACCTACACGCTGCTCTGCACCAACTGCAAGCGCCTCGTGCGGACCCTGCCCCTCAAGAAGTAACCGCGCTCTTTTTGCGCTTCCAGGCCCCCGATCCGGGGGCCTTTTCGTGCTCCAAATAAGAAGGCCCCCGATCGGGGGCCTTCCTGGGAGTGCGGCCGCGCTACTGGTGCAGGATGCGCGGGGTGATGAAGATCAACAGTTCCTGGGTGCTTTCCGCGTTGGACTTGGTGCGGAAGAGCGCGCCGAGGATCGGGATGTGCATCAGGAAGGGGACGCCGGTGGTGCCCTTGGTGTTGTTGGTCACATACACGCCGCCGAGGACCGCGGTGCCGCCATCGCGCACGAGCACTTGAGTCTCGATGGACTTGTTCAGGATCGTGGGCGTGCCGTTGACGGTGCGGCTGAAGTCCGCCTCCGCCTTCTGGATGTGCAGGTCGAGGAGGATGGTGCCCTCGTTGGTGATCTGGGGAGTCACATCCAACTGGAGGTTGGCGTCAATGAAGGCCACCGTGATGGCGCCGCCCTGCGCGCCGCCCTGCTGGGTCGGGTAGGGGATCTTCTGGCCGGAGAGGATGGTCGCCTTGCGGTTGTTCTGGGCCACCACCTTCGGGCTGGAGACGATCTTGACGACGCCGTCCTTCTCGAGGGCCTGGAGGATGAAGTTCACGCTGTAGCGATTGGAGAGGAAGGACACCCAGAACTCGCCGGCGGGGCTGGCGATGCTGGTGACGCCGGGGAGACCGGGGGCGATGCCGACTGCACCGAGCTGACCGGAGGCGGGACGACTGAAACCAGTGCCGCCGTTCCACCCAGGCGCCCCCGACTGCCACCATGGAGCAGCGCTCCCGCCGACCGTAAGTTGGGCGTTGCCGGTGTTGGATTCCGGCCATTCGACGCCGAAGGCGCGCTGCCAATCCTTGTTGGCCTCGACCACGCGGGCTTCGATGCTCACCTGCTGGATCTGGACATCCAGGGTCTGGATGAGGTCCTCGACGGTCTTCAGGTAGGAGGGCAGGTCCGTGATGATGAGGGTGTTGGTGCGCTCATCCACGATCACCGAACCACGCTTGGAGAGCAGCTTGGTGACGAGCTGGGAGGCTTCGCCGACCTTCGCGTAGGAGAGCGGGCGGGTGACGGTCTCCAGTTCGCCAGAAAGGGCCTTGGCCTCCGCCAGCTTGCCGCGCTCTTCAGCCTCTCGCTGCAGGGTCGAAGTCTTGGCGACGCGGAGCACGCCGTTGTCCACTTCCTTGCCGAGGCCGGAGTTCTTCAGGATGATGTCGAGCACCTGATCCCAAGGCACATCCGTGAATTTGTAGGTGCCGGTGCCCTGCACATCGCTATCGCAGACCAGGTTCAGGTGGCCGATGTCGGCGAGGTAGCGGAGCAGCGTGACCAGATCGGTGTTGGGCAGGTCAATGGAGACCTTGGCGCCGGTGTAGCGGCGCTCGCCCTGGCCGATGGTGCGGGCGGCATAGGCGTTGGAGGCCTGAGCCGCCGCGGGAGCGGGAGCCGGAGCCTGGAGGGTGTCCGTGGCGGGCACCGCGGCCGGAGCCGCCGTGCCGAGCGCCATCGCAGGCAGAGCCTGGAAGGCCGCGCCAGTCTTGGGGAGCTCGGAGAGCGCGCCCAGTGAAGCGGTGGCGACAGGGGCAGGCGCAGGCACCTCCGCCTGGGCCACGAGCTGAGTCGGAGCGACCGGGGCCTCCACGGCGGGAGCCGTGCCATCCAAGTGGGCCTGGACCTGGCCGGTGCCCGCGTTCAAGGAAAGCTGAACACCGGCAGCGGTGCGGCTGACGGACACCTGGGTGCCCTCAGCCACTTCCAGCACCATGCGGGTGACCGCCTGGGGCGAGGTGGCGAACTGGGCCATGCGGGCCCGCTCGATGAGGGGATGATGCAGCGCGGCCAGATCCTGGCGATCCACAGCACGGCCACGGATGACGCCCGGCAGGTCCACGACCACCCGGTGGGGGTGATCCAGCACCTGGACCTTGGGAGCCTGGGACATGCCCGGAATGGCCAAGGTCAGCACGGCGCTCGTGTCGCTCGTGGCGGCCAAGGTGGCCGTCTCGACCGTGCAGGTCTTGGTGGACAGGGTGGCCGGGGCTTCGGCCCGGAGTTGGGCGGTGGGCAGGCCGGTGAAGGTGACGGCTCCTGCCACCAGAAGGGTACTCAGGCGCGCGTTCATCATTTCACCTCCTCATTCTTGAATGTCTTGACGACTGTGCGGTAAACGGAGCGGTTGGTGGTGTTCAGTTCCCATTGGTGGAAGGTGACGCCCTGAGGGGTGATGGAGACGATCTCGCCATCCCTCAGGCGGAATCCGACGGGTACGAATGTCGACTTTCCGTGACTGTCCACGATGACTGCAAGGTACTTGCCATCATTGCCACGGACGACGCCCTTGACCGCGATATCTTCGACCATGTTCCCCTGATTCTTGGTGGCATCGTCGTTGGGGACGGCGAAAGGATCCCGTTTCAGCGAGGGCTGGTAGGGAACCGGCTTGATGACCGTGATGTCATCGGCGGCGTCCGCGGTGGCCTGACCAGCGGCGGCCTTGGCGGCGGCATCAGGCGCGGCGGCGGGGGTGGCGGCCTTGGCGGCGGGCTTGGGCGCCTGGGCGCCGAGGGCCACGAAACTCCCAAGGAGCAGCGGCAGGTAGGAAAGGCGGAGCTTCATCCGGGCCTCCTCATCACTTCGCGGGCGCGGCGGGAGGGGCCGCAGGCTCGGGGTTGTAGACATAGGCGCTCACGGTGGCGTTCACGGTCATCGCGTAGGGCGAAGTCTTGCTGTCAATGCGCGTGAACTGCAAGTTCGACAGGCTGATGATGCGGTCGTAACCGGACACCTGGGACGCGAAGAGCCCGAAGCTGTTGTAGCCCGCGCGGAAGGTGAAGTCGATCATGCGCTCGGTGTAGTACTTGTCCTTGCGCTCGCCCTTCACGCTGAAGGAGGACTGGTCAATGCCGGAGTTGTCCGCCAGCTTCTTGATCTTGTAGGGGATCTGGCCGGTGTCGGTGTCGGTGGGCATCAGGGCCACGAGCTTGTCAATGCGCGCCTGGGACTTCTCCACCTCTTCCTTAAGCTTTTCGTAGTTGGCCTTGAGCTGTTCGCCCTTCTGCACATCGAGCGTGAGCTTGTCGCACTGGGCGGTGACGGCCTTGAGGTCGTCGCGCTTGCCGCCCAGGAGGAGGTAGGTGACGCCGGAGACCAGCAGGCCCGCGATGAGGCCGACGAGGATCTGTTTCTGGAGGTTCGGGTTCATGGCGAATCTCCTAGACCGCGTTCTGGAGCTGGAAGGTGATCGTGAAGTTCACCCAGTTGCCGGCCGCATCCTTCTGGCCGCCAGGGTAGTTCACGGACTTGAACCACCGGGTCCGCTGCTGGAGGTTGTTGTAGAAGGCGTTGATGGATTCGAAGTTCCGGGCCTGGCCCTGGATGGTGATGGTCGAACCGTTCTGCTGGATGGATTGGAACCACACATCATCCGGCAGGCTGTCCGCCAGTTCCTGGAGGAAGTAGACCGGAAGCTGCATGCGCTTGCGCAGGTCCACGAGGACCTGCTCCTTGTTCTGCAGCTCTTCCTTCTTCTTCCGGAACTTGGCTTCCAGGTCAATGTAGGGCTTGAGCTCGTCCAGCCGCTTCTGGAGCTGGGCGGCCTGAGCCTTCTTCGCGTCAATCTGGTTGTTCAGGTAGAGGTAGTAAACCCCGCCGATGGCGGCGCCGAGGATGCCCACGACGACACCGGCGATGGGCAGCGTCTTTCGGGCGCCTTCCTCCGCGTAGAGCGCGGCCGGCTCGGAAGCCGCGGCCCGCGCCCCGGCCTGGGACAGGGACTCTCCAAGGAGGTTGATCTTGATCATCGGTCACCCGTCTGACGAAGGGCCAGACCCACGGCGACGGCAGCGCCGCCGCCCATCTGGCGAAGTGCACCCGGATCCACGGTGGCGTCCACATCCATGCCCTGGAAGGGATTGAAGCGTTCCACGGGGACGCGCAGGCGATCTTTCAAGGCTTCCGGCAGGCCGTTCACCATGGAGCCGCCGCCGGCGAGCTGAATGCGGTCGAGGCGGTCCACCTTGAAGCTGCTGCGGAAGAAGTCAATGGTGCGGGCCAGTTCGTCGCCGAAGGCCTCGGAGACGGCGTTCAGACTGCCCTGCACTTCGTCGGGCGTGTGGCCTTCCGCGGGTTGACCGGCCAGCAGGGACTGGGCGCCTTCACGGCTCACGCCCCAGTCTTCCTGGAGTTTGTCCAAGTAGCGGGTGGTGCCCCAGGTGATGTCGCGCCAGAACATCGCCCGGCGGCCGACCATCATCGCGAGATTCGCGAAGGTGGAGCCGAGGTTCACGAGCGCCGAGACCTCGTCCGGCCCGCTGGGGACGCTGTTCACTTCGTGGGCGTTCTGGAGGGCGAACACATCCACATCCACGACGCGGGTCACGCAACCGGCCTGGGCGACGCAGGAGACATAGGATTCGAGCTTGTCCTTGCGGCAGGCCACCAGGACCACATCCATGTTGCCGTCCTGGGGACGCTCTTCGATCACATCGAAATCGAGCGCGTAGGCGTCCATGCCCTGCCCGGCGGGGAAGAAGCTCTCCGCCTCCCACCGCACGCTTTCGGAAAGCTCGGCGGGGCTCATGAGCGGGAATGTCACTTTCTTGACCATGACCTGCTGACCCGACAGCGAAATGGCCACATCCTTGTTCTTGATGCGCAACTGCCCCATGGCCTGGCGGATGGCCTGGGCCACCGCGCTGCTGTCCATGATGTCGCCATCCACGATGGCATCGGCCGGAACCTGGGCGGAGCCGATCTTCACGATTTTGTGACGGAGGGTCGCGCCCTTCCCCGTCGTCTGGATTTCGCAGACCTTGACCGAGCTGGAGCCAATGTCCAAACCGACCAGACTCTTGTTTTTGCTGCCGAAGAGTCCCACAGGAGCCTCGCTTTGGCGGATGAAGTGATAAGTGGTGATAAATCTACCACCCGAAGGTGGGGGGTCAAGCCTGATTTTTCTTAGGAAGCGCCTCGTCGTTCCCGAGCCCCACGAGGATCGCGGTGATGTTGTCCTCGCCACCGGCGGCCCTGGCCGCTGAAATGAGGGCTTCCACCGCGGCCTGGAACGAAGAGGCCTGGCTGACGATTTCCCAGATCTGCTGATCAGGCACCATGCCTGACAGTCCATCGGAGCAAAGCAACAGCCGTTCCGATTCCGCTAAGTCCATCTCCTGGACCTCTACCGTCAGATCCCCCCCGTTGCCCAACGCCTGGGTGATGACATTCCGGAAGGGGTGCACCCGGGCTTCGGAGGGGGTCAGGATGCCGTTGGCCACCTGTTCGGCCACCCAGGAATGGTCCCGGGTCACCTGCCGGATGCCGCCCCCGTCCAGCAGGTAGGCGCGCGAATCCCCCACATGGGCGAAGGTGGCCTTGGCGTCATGGACCATGATGGCCACCACGGTGGAACCCATGGTCTCCCGCTCGGGGTTCACACGGATGTCTTCGGCGATGGCCTTGTCGGAGAGGCTGACGGCCGCCCGGAGCCGGTTCGCGTTGTAGCTGAGGGCGGCGTCGTAATCCACGGGCCAAGTGCGTTCCTGCTCCACCGTGTCCGCGACAAAGCGGCCGACCGTCTCCACGACGATCTGGCTCGCCACTTCGCCCGCCGCGTGGCCGCCCAGCCCATCCGCGACGACGAAGAGGCCCAGCTCCGGGGCCATGAGCATGTTGTCCTCGTTGTGCTTGCGGACGCAGCCGACATCCGTCATGCCCGCGTGATGGAGGCCCGGCATCGTTCAGCCCTTTCCGGTGAGGCGGCCCCAAAGGGCCTTGGCCTGGTCGGCGAGGCTCCCTTCGGATGCCGGGAGCTTGCCTTTGCCCTTCGGGTCGGCCGAAGGGCGCGGCGCCTTGAATCGGCGATGGTTCGGCGCGATCCGTTTGGCGGCCTGGAGGCTCGCTTCGGCGCGCGCCTTCATGCCTTCCGCCGCGTAGATGTCCGCCATGCGGATCAGCGTTTCGGCATCCTTCGGATCAAAGCCCATGGCGGTTTCAAAACTCTTCAGCGCCTTGCGGGGGTCGCCCATGCGCTCGAGGGTTTGCCCTTGCAGCACGAAGAACGAGGCCTGACGGCCATCCTGGCGGATCGCGTACTGGACGAGGGCTAGCGCGCGGCCGGTGTCGTTCTGGTCGAAGGCCGTCTTGGCCTCGGCGTACCAGTCCTTCGCGGTGCGATCCAACGGCGCGGGCGCGGGCGGCGTGTCCTTGGGCGCGGCGGCGGAGGGCGGCGGCACGGCGCCGCGGCGCACCGGATCCTTCACCATCGTGTAGGCCTCGTTCAGGTCGCGAAAGCGCTGCTCCGCCTGGGCCTTCTCGGCGCCGGAGAAACGGTCGGGATGCCACTGCTTCGCGAGGCGGAGGTACGCCGTCTTGATCTCCTCCGCCGTCGCGGTGGGAGACACTTCGAGAAGTTCATAGGGATTGGAAGGCGACATGGCTCCAGGCTGTTCCGCCGCTCCGCGTGACATGGAGAAAAGAGGGCTGGGAACCCGAATGGTAGCCTATTTCCATTTCCAATGCAGGGGGCGGTCCACACCCCCACTCTGAAACCCCGGTGGTCTGTATCTTCGCCCGAGGGCATGGGCAGGGTTGTCGGCGTGCTGGCACACTCGATAGTCCAGGAGCGCGGATGGTCCTTGGCAGCACCATGGCGGAAACGCGGGCGAGGCTCGAAGCGGGAACGATCACCGCCGAGGCCTTGACGGGCGAGGCCCTGGAGCGGATCACGACCCTGGACTCCTCCCTCAACGCCGCGATCGGAACGGACCCGGAATCCAGCCTCGCCCTCGCCCGGGAAGCCGACCGGCGCCTCGCCGCGAAAGAGCGGACCCCCGTGCTCGGCCTGCCCGTGGCCCTCAAAGACAATCTGAACTGGGCGGGGACGCCCGCCACCTGCGGATCGAAGATCCTCGAAGGCTACCGCTCGCCTTACGACGCCACCGTCGTCCGGCGCTTACTGGACACGGGCGCGGTGCCGGTGCTCAAGGCGAACATGGATGAGTTCGCCATGGGCTCCAGCGGCGAATACAGCGCCTTCGGACCCGCCCGCAATCCCTGGGATCGGACCCGCGCGCCGGGAGGCAGCTCCAGCGGCAGCATCGTCAGCGTGGCGGCGGGCTACGCGCCGTTGGCGCTGGGCTCGGACACCGGCGGCAGCGTGCGCCTGCCCGCGAGCTTCTGCAATGTGACCGCGCTTCGCCCCACCTACGGCGTGCTGAGCCGCTATGGCGTGACGGCCCTGGCGTCCTCCCTGGACCAAGTGGGGCCGGTGGCGCGGACGGCGGAGGATGTGGCCGCGGCGCTTTCAGTCATGGCGGGCCGGGATCCGATGGACAGCACCTCCGTGGATCTCCCGGACCGAGACCAGCTCTACCCGCTCGCGCCCGCGGACCTTCGCGGTCTGAAGATCGGCCTTCCCGCGGAATATTTCGGCGAGGGCCTCGACTCCGGCGTCAATGCGGTCATCCAATCCGCGTTGGGAGCATTCACCCAGGCCGGAGCGACACTCCACCCCATCCGCCTGCCCTCCACCGACATCGCCATCGAGGCCTACTACATCCTCGTGACGAGCGAGGCCTCCGCCAACCTGAGCCGCTTCGACGGCGTTCGCTACGGCCTCCGCGTCCCCGGCGAAGGCGGCTTGGACGCCATGATCTCCGCCACCCGCGACGCGGGCTTTGGCGACGAGGTGAAGCGGCGCATCCTGCTGGGCACCTTCTGCCTGTCCAAGGGCCACTACGAGGCCTACTACCTGAAGGCGCTCAAGGCGAGAGCCCTCGTGGCCCGGGAGTTCGAAGAAGCCTTCCGTTCCGTGGATGTGATCGCCACGCCCATGAGCCCCACCGTGGCCTTTCCGCTCGGGGAGCGCATGGAGGACCCGCTCGCCATGTACCTGGCGGACGCCTACGCCGTGGCCGCACCCCTGGCGGGCATTCCGGCCCTCGCCTTCCCGGCCGGTTTCCACGAGAATCTACCTGTGGGCATGCAGGTGATGGGCCCCGCCCTTTCGGACGCCCGCCTGCTCGCCATCGCCCACGCTTTCCAGCAGCGCACCGATCACCACCTCCGCACACCGGATCTTTAAAGGAGCTCCCAATGGCCTTCGATGTCGTCATGCCTCAGATGGGCGAGAGCATCGCGGAGGCCACCGTCCTCAAGTGGCACAAGCAGCCCGGGGACGCGGTGGCCAAGGACGAGACCCTCTATGAGATCAGCACGGACAAGGTGGACGCCGAGATTCCCGCGCCCGCCGCGGGCACGCTGCTGGAGATCCTCGTCGAGGTGAACAAGACCGTCGCCGTGGGCACCGTCGTCGCGCGCATCGGCGCCGCGGGCGAGGCTCCGGCGGCTTCCGCGCCCGCCGCTCAGGCCGCTGCTCCCGCCGCCCCCGCGGCCGTGGCCGCCTCGGCCCCGCTCGCCGCGCCCACGCACCCGATGAGCACCGAGGATGACAACAGCCTCGAAGGCCGCCTCAAGTCCAAGTCCAGCCCGCTCGTGCGGGAGATGGCGAAGCAGCACGGCGTGGACCTGAAGCAGGTGCAAGGCACCGGCATCTCAGGCCGCGTGACGAAAACGGACATGGAGGCCTACCTCGCCAAGGGCGGCGCCGTCGCCCCGGTTCTCGCGGGCGTTCACGACCCTTCCGCCCCCACCATGGGCATCGCCGCGGCCATCGCCGTCCCGCCCGCGCCCGCCATGCCCGCCTTCGCGCCCGGCGAGCGCGTGAAGGTCGAGGCCATGACCCGCATGCGCAAGATCATCGCGGACAACATGGTGGCCTCCAAGCGCGTCTCGCCCCATGTCTACACGGTCTTCGAAATGGACATGACGAATGTGTCGCGGCTCCGCGCCAAGCACAAGAAGGCCTTCGAGGAGCAGTACGGCACCAAGCTCTCCTTCATGCCCTTCATCATGATGGCGGCCTGCAAGGCCCTGCGCGCCTACCCGGCCGTGAACGCTTCCATTGACGGCGACAGCATCGTCTACAAGCAGGATCTCAACCTCGGCATCGCCGTGAGCCTGGATTGGGGCCTCATCGTGCCGGTGCTGAAGGGCGCGGACATGATGAACCTGGGCGGCCTCGCCCGCGGCCTCAACGACCTCGCGGACCGCGCGCGATCCAAGAAGCTGAAGCCCGACGAGACGAGCGGCTCCACCTTCACCATCACGAACCCCGGCGTCTACGGCGACACCTTCGGCCTGCCCATCATCAACCAGCCCAATGTGGCCATCCAGGGCGTGGGCAACATCGTGAAGCGCCCCGTGGTCGTGACGGGCCCCGACGGCACCGACTTCATCGCCATCCGCCAGATCATGTTCAGCTCGCTGGGCTTCGACCACCGCCTCGTGGACGGCGCCATGGCGGACCTGTTCATGTCGGTCATCAAGAAGGAACTGGAGACCTCGACCTTCGGGCTGGAGTAACTGGTCGCGGAGAACGCGGAAGGCGCGGAAGAAAAATTTCCTCCGCGCCTTCCGCGTGATTCCGTGCCTTCCGTGACCAGCCAGCCTTATTCGAACCCCGGATTCGTCTGCATCTCCAACTCGAAGAAGCTCACCGTGTCCGACTGGAAGGTCATGGGGATGTCCCGGGTCGGACCGTTGCGATGCTTGGCGACGATGAGCTTCACATCGTTGTCCATGGCCGCGCCGTCGCCACCCTCGGGCTTGCGGCGATGGATGAACGCGACGATGTCCGCGTCCTGCTCGATGGCGCCGGAGTCGCGCAAGTCGGAGAGCCGCGGCGGCCCGCCCTGGCGGTGCTCCACATCGCGGTTGAGCTGGGAGAGCACGATGACGGGGATGCCGTTCTCCTTGGCGAGCAGTTTGAGGCCGCGGCTGATCTCGCCCACGCGCACGGCCTCGTTCTGCTGGGCGGCACGGCTGCCTGAGGGGGAGCTGAGGAGCTGGAGATAGTCCACGATGAGGAAGTCCAGCTTCCGGTTCGAGGTCGTGCCCTGCTTCGTCACCATGTTCTGGATCTGGGGCACGGTGATGGCGGCCTGGTCACTGATGTAGAGCGGAAGCTGGATGAGCTCATCCCGCGCCCTCATCACATCGCGCATGTCCTGGTCGGTGAAACGGCCGGCCTGGATATGCTTGAGGTTCTTGCGGCTGTGGGCCGAGAGCAGGCGGAGGAAGACTTCCTCCTGGCTCATTTCCAGCGAGAAGAAGGCGCCGCAACGATTGAAGGGCGGACCGGCCGCGCGGAGCAGCCAGTTCAACGCGAGCGCGGTCTTGCCCACGCCGGGGCGCGCCGCGAGCACCACGAGGTTGCCGGGCTGGAAGCCTTGGGTCAGCGTGTCCAGCGTCGGCAAGCCCGTGGGCACGCCCATGGCGTTGCCGGACTCGAGCCGCGCCTGGAGGCGCTGCACCGTTTCCTCCGCCACGGATTCGATGTCCATCAAGCCCCGGGCCTTGCCGTCTTCCTGCGCGAGGTGGAAGAGGTCCTGGGCCGCGGCCTCCACCATCGTCTTCGGCGGCTGTTCTTCTTCGGAAGCTTCCCGCACCAGCTTCGCGCCCAGCTTCACGAGGCGGCGCAGCGTCGTCTTGCGGCGCAGCAGATCCGCGAGCACTTCGGGACGGCCCACTTCTTCCGCCGCCAGCAACTCCGTGAGCCCCGCGAAGCCGCCCACGCTGCCGAGCTGGCCGCGCTGATCGAGAATGTCTTTCAGGGTGAGGGCATTGACCTCCACCTGATGGTGGATGAGCTCGCGCAGGGCCTGGAAGAGCGCCTTGTGCTGGGGCGCGACGAAGTCCTCCTCCGTCAGGCGGAAGACGAGATCGGCGGCGCGCTGCTCCATGCCGGGCGCGCAGCAAGTGGCGAGGAAGCTGCGCTCAGCTTCCACATCCTCCGGCAATCGCTCCGGCAGCCAGTCGGGCATCAGGGCCTCAGATCAAGGCAGGGGCGCGGTGTACCCGCCGCCGTTCACATCCACGAAGATCGGATTGGTCACGGCCACAGGATAGATGCCCTTCATGATCCGGTTCCAGGGCGTTCCCGCCGCGTAGGCGCCGGTGGTGGACAGCGGCACGCCGGCCTCCACCACGACCCAGCCATCCTTGCCGCCCGTGAGGGTGGACATGGGCACGGTGAAGGTCTGGGACCAATGGCGGGCGTCCGCCGGGTCAGCCGTCCACCCGTTCGTGGCGGGCGTCGCGCCGAAAGGCACCGAGGCGCCCATCTGCGAGCCGTTCACGATGATGCGGACCTCGTCGAGCGGCACCCAGGTGGCGGACCACACATTCACCGTGAGGCTCACCGTCGCCGCCGGACCCGCGACCAAGGAGCCAGGTCCCTGGGTTCCGATGGAGACATCCAGGAGCGGCCCGGTGGAGGCCACCGCGGCTCCACTTCGCAGAGCGGACGCGACATTGCTCAGGTCGGCCTGGTTCAAGCTCGAACCGGGTTTGAAGTAGGTGCGGGCCAGGCCCACCGGCGTGTCGAGGCTGTAGACGCCGCTGCTGAGGCCAAGGGCCTTCGTAAACTGGGTGGGCGTCTCTAGGTTCAACAGATTGAACCAGTCGGTGCGGACATTCTGAAACTCCGCGAACCACGCGCTGGGATCGGCCGGGTTGCAGCCTTGGCCCCGCAGCAATTCGATGGCGTCGAAGTTTCCGGTCCGCGCGCCATTGGCGAGCGCGTCCGTGTTGTCCCACCAACTGTTCGCACCCGTGCCGAGCGCCACGCCCGCGGCGACCGGATGGGCGGTGAACAATCCTTGGGGCCCGCGCGGCCGGTTGGCGATCACATAGCTGCCCCCGCCCTGCCCAATGAAGTCCGCCGCGGTCCAACCCGTCGAAGGCAACGCGCCGCCGAAGGGCAACGACCCATCCGGAGCTGGCGTGAAAAGCGTCGTGAACGCGCCCTCGGCCAGCGAAGAGGAACGGGCGTTCACGACGAAGGGGTCGCCACCGATGATGGCCTGGGCCGCGGCGTCCGTCGCGGCGTCGCCGGAGGACGCGAATTCGGAGCGGAAACTGGCGTAGAGGCCAGTTCCATCCGAGAAATCGTCGTTCTCCGTTCGAGCCACCACATCCACCCCGTTGGCCAACGCCGAGGAAAGCTGTTCGGCGGGCAGCATCCCGCCCGTGGTCCGCTGCGAGGGCCCCGGCGCATCGAACGCCGACCAGCCGGAGGGCAGCGGAAGCGCGTTCATGACGACGGGCAAAAGGGATGGAAGTGTGAAGGAGTTGGCGGAAAAGGTGCCGGATGCGAGAGGGCTCACGGGGCCGCGGCTGAAATAGGCCGCATAGGATCCAGCCGGAACGGGGAAGAAGACCGCCGCCCCATTCGAGAGGAATTGAGCGCCGAAGACCTCATTCCCTTGGATGAATTGGTATGTGGCAACGGACCTTCCAGTCAATTGTTTCGATTTGGTGATCGGATTGAAATAGGCACCCATGACGCGGACGCGCTGGGCATTGGGGTCCTTGGTCGGGTCAAAGGCGCCACTGCCGTTCAAGCCAAGAATGACGACTCGCCCCGGGAGATACATCTGAACCCCGGACTCATTACTGGTTTTGCGAAGACTGAGCGGCTGGCCGAACACCACTGGAGAAAGCGCATTGCCATTGGGCGAGGAATATTGAGCGTTCTCCGCGGCCAAAGGTGTTGCCAGCAACTGAATCGTGGACGGCGTCGGACGAAGCGGGGCGGGAGTGGCGATGGCTCCATCGGACGCGACCACAGACACGACCTGACTGATAGTCTGGGTATCCCTGTTCCGCACCACGACCCGGTAAGGGCGGTAGGACCCTGGAAGGGCAGGGTCAGGGACCGCCGGGACGACCGAAACATTCTGGAAACCACCAAACATGAAATTCTCCCCACCCGCGGGAGAGACGAGCCGGTCCAGTTCCCAATGGGCGGGATTGGTGTCCGTCGCCGGGTTGTTGGCGGACTGAGTGGTGTCAGCGGTGTACCGCTCAAGGCGAACCTCAGTTTCCCGATACCCCTTCAGGGCCGCCGTGCCTGCGAGTGTGAATGCGAAACTGCCGGTGGTATTCCCTGTTGAGCCTCCCCGAAGCGAGGCCCTGACGGTCTCCATCCGATTAAAGATGCCTTCTACCTCTGAAGGAAATCCACTGCTTACGCTATTGCCGTAGCTTGAGTAGATCTGCCGGCCATAGGACAGCGGGCTGTTATTCGCGAGGCTAGTGCCGGTGGGAACCGAGCCCACCACGAGCCGCGCGGGGAAGATGGGGCGGTCTTCGCTCAGCGTCGTCTGGGGATCGGAGGCCACCAGCACCTGATCCTGATCGAGCGGTAGGATGCCCAGGGACTGGTGGCTGTCCAGGTCGTCCGCGGAAGGCTCGGCGCCCTGCAGGCCCACCATCGCGGCGCGAACGCTCGTGGTGAGCGGCGAGGCGAAGTTGCTTCCGGGAATGTCGAGACCCCAGGACGAAAGCGGGTTCCCGCTGGCGTCCTGATTGGCGGGGATGACGAAGCGGAAGCCGCCGCCGCTCTGATGCAGGTAGTCGCCGAGGCTCTGGATGGGCAGGGTCACGCCGCTGTTGTTCCACAGCGTCGTGTTCAGCGTGTAGAAGGTGTCGTGGGAGCCGAGCGTGATGGTCTCGGTGGCCGTCACGCCCTGGACGCGGCCATCCGCGTCCCAGGTGGCGCCCGAGAGCTTGTTGAGCGGATCCAGCAGGTAGCCCTGCATGGTGAGCGTGACGAGATCCTTGGTGTTCGTCGTGCTGTAGCGGTCGAAGACCAGCCGCAGATCGGGGTCCTGATTCACCACGGGGGCCAGGCTTTCCAGGTTGTCCGTGGGAAGCGAGACGCGATGATAGGCCGTGTCCAGCGCCACGCCGCCGATGTCCAAGATCGCGCCGCCGGAGGGCGCGCCGAACTGGCCCTTGGCATGGCCGTAGGCCGCGCCGTCAATGGCCATCTGGATGTAGTCGTTGCCCAGGTAGTAGTCGCCGGGACCCGCCGTGGCCTTCATGCCGCCGACCCGGTCGCCGCCCGTGGCCGGGATCTGCTGGGCCACGGTGGTGGGCCGGGATTCCCCGGTGGCGCGATAGCACCCGACGGAACCCGCCACGAGCGCCAGGGCGATGGGAGCCAGGGCCGAAACGGCGAGGCGCAAACCGCGAGAGGAAGGACGAGCAGGGGTGGAGCGAGGCGTCATGTGGGGCTCTCGGGGCACTCTTGGATGGGTCCCAGCTTGGGGCGCGGGCGAAGGGTCTATTCTACCTGAGGATGCGCGAACTGGCTCTCAGGTTGCTTGGCGGGAAGGCCTTCTGGATGGGCCTCAGCCTCGCCGTCCTGCTCGGCTTGGATCTGCTCTGGACGCTGGGAAGGTTCCCGATGGGCGCGAAAGGGCGCGTCCAGACCATCCAGAGCCTTCCGGTGGAGGGTTGTCCGGTCCTCGTGCTGGGCGCGGGCGTCTACAGCGATGGCGAACCCACGGCCGTGCTGGAGGCCCGCCTCCAGACCGCCCTGGATCTGTGGAGGAACGGCAAAGTCCGCTGGTTCCTCGTGAGCGGCGACAACCGGACCCTCTCCTACAACGAGCCCCAGGCCATGCGGCGCTGGCTCGTCAAGCACGGCGTGCCTCCCCTCCTCGTGGTCTGCGATTACGGCGGACGCCGAACCTACGACAGCCTCCGCCGCGCGCGGGATGTGTTCGGGCAAGGCAAGCTCGTCGTCGTCACCTCCGACTTCCACATGGCGCGCGCGCTTTATCTGGCCAGGGCGCTGGGCGTCGAGGCCTGGGGCGTGGTCGCGCCCTCGTCCGCTTCCGGATTCTTCTCCCGGATGAAGTTCTGGATCCGCGAATATGGCGCGCGCCATCTCGCGCTGTGGGACGCCCGCTTCCCGCCCACCGACACGGTGCTCGGTCCGCGCGAGCCGACTCCGGATGATCTCCAAGCGCCCTCACCCGTCGCACCGTCCACGCCATGAGCCAGGATCTCTTTCTCCTCGCCGCGAAGCGCCTGCCCCAGGGCCGCTACCTGGGCGCCTTGGCGGGCATCGGCGCCGTGGGCCTTGGCGTGTCGGCGGTGGAAGGACTCCTGGCGGATCCCGCCCTGCCCCGCCCCTCCAAGGTGATCTGGGGCATGGCGCGCAGCCATGGCAATGGGATGAACCCCGCGCGGACCCTCGCCCTGCGGGCCGGGCTTCCCGCCAGCACCACGGCCCACACGGTCAACATGGCCTGCGGCTCCAGCCTCCAGGCGTTCATCGAAGCCTGTCGCGCGCTCCGCGAAGGCTCCGGCTCCATCCTCGTCGGCGGCAGCGAGGCCATGTCCGACACGCCCCACCTCGCCCTAGGCCTTCGCCGGGGCCTGCGCATGGGCCATCGGGAGCTGCCCGATGTGATGTTCCAGGACGGATTGCGCTGCCCCATCACGGGCCTGCTCATGGCGGAGACCATCGAGCGGCTCGTGGCCAAGCGGGGCGTGGGCCGGATCGAATCCGACGCCTGGGCGCTCCAGAGTCATCACCGGGCCGCCGCCGCCGATTTCCGCGCCGAGCTGCTGCCGAATCCTGCCTTGGATCACGATGAATGCGTCCGGCCGGAAGACGACGCGGCGGCCCTCGCCAAGCTCCCGCCGCTGTTCGGCGGTCAGGTGACCGCGGGCAACGCTTCCGCCATTTCGGATGGCGCCGCGGCCCTGCTCCTGGCTCATGACCCCGGCGACGCCAAGCCCCTGGCCCGCGTCCTCGGATGGGCCGAGGCCGGCGTGGACCCGCTGGACATGGGCGAGGCGCCCGTGCCCGCCGTGCGCGCGCTGCTGAAAGCCCATGGCCTCGGGATCGCGGACATCGCCCTCTGGGAACTGAACGAGGCCTTCGCCGCCCAGGTGCTCGTCTGCCAGCGCCAACTGGGCATCCCTGAAGATCGCCTCAATGTCGCCGGGGGCGGGATCGCCCTGGGCCACCCGATCGGCGCCAGCGGCGCCCGCATCGTGACCACCCTCGTCCACCAGCTCCGCGCCCGGGGCGGGGGTCTGGGCGTCGCCACCCTTGGCATCGGCGGGGGGCTGGGCTTGGCGGCGCTCGTGGAAGTGGCCCCGGCCTAAACCTTCCGGCCTTCTGGTCCGTCTCCCTTGGATGACGAGGTACTCTGACCTCGGCTCTTTGCGCCCGGAAGGACTCCCATGACCGAAGCCACCCTCATCCAGCTGACGGACATCACGAAGGTCTACCAGATGGGCGACATGGAAGTTCGCGCCCTGGACGGCGTGAGCCTCACCATCGGTCGCGGCGAATATGTGGCCATCATGGGCCCCTCGGGCTCCGGCAAGTCCACGATGATGAATGTCATCGGTTGCCTGGACACGCCTTCCACCGGCTCCTATGTGCTCAACGGCAAGCGCGTGGAGACCATGAGCGACGACGAGCTGGCCCAGATCCGCAACGAGGAGATCGGCTTCGTCTTCCAGACTTTCAACCTGCTGGCCCGCACGACGGCCCTGCAGAATGTGGAGCTGCCCCTCATCTACGCGGGCGAGAAGCCCGAGGAGCGCCACGCTCGCGCCCACAAGGCGCTGGAGAATGTGGGCCTCGGCACCCGCAGCGACCATATGCCCAACCAGCTCTCCGGCGGTCAGCGCCAACGCGTCGCCATCGCCCGCGCGCTCGTGAACGATCCGAGCATCCTGCTGGCCGACGAGCCCACCGGCGCCCTCGACTCCAAGACGAGCGTGGAGATCATGGCGCTCTTCGAGGAGCTGTACCAGAAAGGCAACACCATCATCCTCGTCACCCACGAAGAGGACATCGCCCGCCACGCGCACCGCATCGTGAAGCTGCGCGACGGCCAGATCATCCACGACGAGCCCAACACGCCCATCACCAGCGCCGAGCATCTGAAGCATCTCGAAGTGCAGGCATAAGTCAGGCTGGAGACCACTAGCGACGCGGCCCTTCGGGGCCGCGGTCATTTTTGCCTCCAGTCTCCAGCCTCCAGCCGGTAGCCTGAAAGCATGCAGAAACTCGTCCGCGGCCTCCACCAGTTCCAGAACCAGTTCTTCGCGTCCCACAAGGAACTCTTCGAGCGGCTGGGCAAGACCCAGGCGCCGGAGACGCTCTTCATCACCTGCTCCGATTCGCGCATTGACCCGAACCTCATCACCCAGACGGGCCCGGGGGAGCTGTTCATCGTGCGCAATGTGGGCAACCTCGTGGCGCGCTACGACGAGCATGTGGGTTCCACCGCCGCGGCCATCGAATTCGCCGTCCAAGCCCTGAAGGTGAAGGAGATCATCATCTGCGGCCACTCCAACTGCGGCGCCATGAAGGCCGTGCTGGACCCGGCCTCGCTGGACGCCATGCCGGCCATGAAGGCGTGGATGGCCAACGCGGGCGAAACCCGCCGCCTCGTCCGCGAGAACTACAGCCATCTGGAAGGCGAGGCCCGCCTCACCGCCACCGTGGAAGAGAATGTCCTCGTCCAGCTGGAGAACCTGCGGACGCACCCTTCCGTCGCCGCCGCGATGACGCGCGGCGAGCTGCGGGCGCACGGCTGGGTCTACAAGATCCAGACCGGCGAAGTCTTCGCCTTCGACGCGGGCCAGGCCGAGTTCGTGCCGCTCGCCGCCTCCGGCGTCGCGCCCCTGGACGAGGCGCACCGCAGCAAGGACCTTTCGATCTAGTTCAAAGCTGGAGCCGGTCGAGCTTCTCCGGCCGGTCGCGCCAGCCTTCATCCACCTTGACGAAGAGTTCCAGCCGCACGGGGCGCTCCAGCAGCTTCTTCAGCTCGCGCTGGGCGCTGACGCGGATGCCCTTGATCATCTCGCCGCCGCGCCCCAGCAGGATGCGGCGGTGGTTGTCCTTCTCCACGAGGATGAGCGCGGCGATGAAGACGCCATCCTCGTCCAGATCATCGGGAAAGTCCTCTTGGCCTGGCTCGATCCAGCGCTCGATCTCCACGGCGACACCGTGGGGCACTTCCTCGCGGGTCTTGCGCAGCACCTTCTCGCGGATGAACTCGGCGGCGAGGCCGCGTTCGGTCTGGTCCGTGTAATCGTCCTCACCGAACTGCCACGGGCCCTCCTTCGCGTCCCGCTCCAGCAGCGCCCACAGCGGGTCCAGGTTCTGGCCGAGCTTGGCGCCGATGGGCACGATCTCCTGGAAGGCCATGAGGTCCTTGTAGCGCGCCACGATCTCCAACAGGCGGCCCTTGCTGAGCAGATCCAGCTTGTTGAGCAGGAGGTAGACGGGCCGCTTGAGCGAGGCGAGGCGCTTGGCGAAGCCCTGCTCCCCCGCGCCAAGGAAGCCGTCCGCGTCCACCACCCAAAGGAGGATGTCGGCCTCGGCCAGCGCCGAGTCCACATGGCCCATCATCCGCTCATTGAGCGCGTGCTGGGGCTTGTGGACGCCTGGCGTGTCCAGGAAGGCGAGCTGCACGGAGCCGCGCTCCACGACGCCGAGCACCTTCGTGCGCGTCGTCTGCGGCGTCTGACTCGTGGCCGCGAGACGCTGGCCCAGCAGCGCGTTCAGCAGCGTGGACTTGCCCGCGTTGGGCAAGCCGACGATGGCGACGGTGGCGAATTTCTTCATTGGGGGCCTCGGGCCGCGGACCACGGGCCACGGGAAAGAGCATGAAAACCTATGGCGCGAGACCGCCCCCGAGGTCCGAGGCCCGAAGCCCGAGGTCCGATCTCACCCACGGTGGATGCCGCGCTTGGCGTCGCGGATGAAGCGGACGAGGTAGGCGACTTCCGTGACGGCGCCCAGCTCCGCCTCGCAACGCTCCAGGGCCTGCTCGCGGAGCAGCCCGGAGTGGAAGAGGATGCGATGGGCCTTCTTCAGCGCCTCGATGGCATCGGCGGAGAAGCCCTTGCGCTGCAGGCCGATGGAGTTCACGCCGTAGCTCTTCGTCTCGCGGGCGCCGACGGTCTTCATGAAGGGCAGCACATCCTGCGTGGCGACGGTGAAGCCGCCCATGAAGGCGTGATCGCCCACGCGGCAGAACTGATGGACGGCGGAGAAGGCGCCGATGTTGCAGCCCGAACCCACCTCCACATGCCCGGCGAGCGTCGCGGCGTTGGCGAGGATGTTCTTGTCGCCGACGATGCAATCGTGCGCCACATGGGCGCCCGCCATGAGGAAGTTGTCGTCGCCGATCTTCGTGACTCCCCCGCCGTGCTCGGTGCCGCGATGGACGGTGACATTCTCACGGAACACGGTGCGGTCGCCCACGACGAGCTTGGTCGGCGCGCCTTTGAACTTCAGGTCCTGGGGGTCCAGGCCGACGGCGGAGTGCGGGTAGAGCACGCAGTCCCGGCCAAGCTCCGTGTGCGGGCCCACCACCGCGTGACTCTTCAAGATCGTGCCCGCGCCGATGCGAGTGGGGCCTTCCACCACGCAGAAGGGTCCGATGACGACGCCTTCGCCCAGCTCCACATCCTTGGCGATGACGGAGGAAGGGTGCACGCTCACTGCGCCTCCGCGTCGCTGAGGTCCTGAAGCATGGACATGAACTCGGCCTCGGCGACCTTCTGACCATCCACGAAGGCCTCGCCGCGCAGCTTGCAGATGCGGCTCTTGAAGCTGAGCACCTTCACTTCCATCACGAGCTGGTCGCCCGGCACCACGGGCTTGCGGAACTTCACGCCGTCAATGGCCATGAAGTAGATCACTTTCTTCGACAGATCGTCGAACTCCTGCATCACGAGGCAGCCGCCGCACTGGGCCATGGCCTCGACGATCAGCACGCCGGGGAACACGGGCCGCTTGGGGAAGTGGCCCTGGAAGATCAGCTCGTTGGCCGTGATGTTCTTGAGGCCCTTGATCCACTGCTTCGGCTCGTAATCGAGCACCCGGTCCACCAGCAGGATCGGATAGCGGTGGGGCAGCAGCCCCATGATGGCTTGGATATCCAGGGTGCGCGGCGCGCGCTCGGCGTCGGACATGGTCTCTCCCGAAGCCGCCATTGTCTCACAGGGAGACGGAATTCACCTGCCCACGGTCCGTTCGAAGACCTTGGCTTCGATGAAGAGGTCCAGCAGCGTCTGGTCCAGGTGGCCGTGCTTGGCCTCCTCGCCCAGGATGTCCAGGCTCTTCTCCAGGGGCACCGCGCCCTTGTAGGGCCGGTCCCGGGCGGTGAGCGCGTCGAAGACATCCGAAATCGCCATGGCGCGGCTCTGCACGGGAATGGCGTCGCCGCCCAGTTTCCGGGGATAACCCGTCCCGGTCATGCGCTCGTGATGGGCGTAGGCGATCTCGGGCACGCCCTTCAAATCGCCCGTCCAGGGGATCTGCTTGAGGAAGCGGAAGGTGTGCGTGACATGGCTTTCGATCTCGAGCCGCTCGGTCTCCGAGAGGCTGCCCCGGCGGATGCGGAGCACCGCCAGATCATCGGGCTCGAGCACGGCCTGCTTTTCGCCGCTCCAGTGGACGAAGTCGAGATCCGCCACCAACCCCAGGCCTTCCGCCACGCTTTGATCCAGCACCGTGGGTTCGTTGCTTTGGCGGATGAGCGCGATGAGCCGCTCGGCCTCCGCCTCGCGGTCCCGGACGCGGCCTTCCCAGGCGGAGGGGTCGTAGGCCTCGCCGCCTTTCCAGGCTTCGGCCAGCGTGGCGAGCGCCTCTTCCAGCGACCGCTGCCGCAAACGCTGGAGGACGATCTCCAGCTTTTCCGGCTCGAGCTTCTTCGCCTTCACGAGCACCTGCTCGCGCACGCCCACCTTGCCGAAGTCGTGGAGCAGGCTCGCGTAGCGGATCTCCCGCATCTGATGCGGACTGAAATGCAAGGACGCGTAGATCCCATTCGGCGTGCGATTCACCGCCTCCGCGAGGCCGACCGTCAGATCCGCCACGCGGCCCGAATGGCCAGAGGTGACCGGGTCCCGGGACTCGATGGCCGTCACGGAAGCGTTCACGAAGCCTTCGAAGAGCTCTTCGATTTCCGCGAGCAACTGCGCGTTCTTCACCGCGATGCCCGCCTGCCCGGCGAGGCTTTCCGCCATGGCCTGATGGCTCGCGAGGAAGGGCAGCACCGCTTCGCCTTCGGGCGTCCGCATGACGCGGTTGATGAGCTGGAGCACGCCCAGCGTGCCGCCTTGAGCGTCCTTCATGGGGACGACCAGCATGGACACCGTGCGGTAGCGGGCCTGGCGGTCGAAGGCGTCGCTGAAGTGGTAGGGCGCGTCCTCCGGCAAGCGGTAGACATCCTCCAGGTTCAGGCTCTCGCCCGTCACCGCCGCGAAGCCCGCCAGTGTGCCTTTCGTGATGGGCATGCGGAACCGGTGGTAAGGCAGGCTCACTTTCGCGTTCTGCGTGTGCGCGAAGACGAGTTCGCGCTGCCCACCCTTTTCATCCACCAGGTAGAGGCTGCCCGCTTCCGCCTCCAGCAACTCCCGGGCGGAAGTGAGGATGAGATCCAGCAGGCGATCGAGGTTCTGCTCGGAAGCGAGCGCGCGGCCCACCTGATTCAGCCGCTCCATGTCCTGTTGATCGAGCCGCCGCTCCCAACCCGCGGCCACGAGCGCGGCGGCGGCTTCCGCTCCAGGCCACGACGCGCAACCCGCCAAGCGTCCTCGTCCCGTCACGCCGATGGTCACATCCGCGTCCCCCGCGGGAACCCATTCGATGTGCCTAGCCAAGTCTCCGCGCAGGCAGGCGTCGAGGCTGCTACGGTGCTCGGGAGGGACCGAGACGGTGAGACGCACAGGCAGCTCCGCGAGGAGGAATCGGGGATCAGCATACCGGAAGGCGTCAAGCGAGACGGTTCCTTGGCGCGGCGCGGTGGAGCGGCTCGCCTGGGGCGGGCGCGGCCTCGCCCGCGCCGAGGACGGTCGCGTGATCCTGTTGGAAGCGCCCCTGGCGCTGTTTCCGGGTGAGGAAGTGGAGGCCGACCTCCGCTGGAAGACGGGCCACGCCGAAGGCGAAGTGAACGGTTGGATCACCGAAGACCCGCGTCGCATTCCACCCGCCTGTGCCGTCGCGAAGACCTGCGGCGGCTGCACACTCTGGGGCGCGGGCGCGGAAGCGTCGGACCTGAAGCGGCAGATGGTGAGCGACCTCTTCCGCCGGCAATTGGGGCGGGAAGACTTCGAATGGCGCCCCGCGCCTTCCACCGCCAAGAGAGCGCGCATCCAGCTCCATTGGGATGGCCACCGCCTCGGCTTCCATAAACGCCGCAGCCACGAAATCGTCGCCATCGAAGCCTGCCCTACGGCGGAAGACGCACTCTCCCGCGCCATGGAACCGCTTCGCGCCGCGCTCGCCTCCCGCGCCCTGCCCTCGCGCCCCGGCCGGTGGGAACTGGCGACAGGCACGCCTGCGGGCGAAGTCCTCGCGTCCTGCGAGGCTGGCATCTGGCGACTTGCTGGAGGAACTTGGACGCGCGACGCTTCACCGCTGATCCATCAGCTCGCGGGCGCTTCGCTTCGTCAACCCGCGGGCGGCTTCTTCCAGGTGAGCCCGGCATGGGCGGCGGAGGCCTTCGGATCGCTGCTGGAAAGCTGGGATCTGCGCGGCACGACGCTCTATGACCTCTACGGCGGCGTCGGCCTCTTCAGCGCGTTGCTGCGCGGCCGCTTCACGCGCTTCGTGCTCGTGGAAAGCGGCGAGAAGGCCGTGGACGCGGCCCGGATGAACCTGGCGGATCTAGGGCTGAACGCGGATTGCACCGTGGCGGATGTGGGCGCGTGGCTGCCCGAGCGCTTGGGCGAAGCGGAAGACGCCATCCTCCTCGACCCGCCGCGGGAAGGTCTCGCGCCCGACGCCGTCGCGAAGCTGCTCACGGCGGGCGCGGGTCGCATGGTTCTGGTGGGCTGCGATGGCGCCGCCTTCTGCCGCGATCTCAAGCGCCTGGACCCCGCGTGGGAAGTGACGCGACTCGCGGCGCTCGATCTCTTTCCCATGACGCCGCACATCGAAGCGGTGGCGCTGCTGGAGCGGCGCTAATCGAAGAGCCCGGGCTGGATCGCGGGCTGGGCGTGGAGGATGCCTTCCAGCTTCAGCAGGTGTTCTTTCATATCGAGCCCGCCGCCGTAGCCCGTGAGGCTGCCATCGCTGCCGATGACTCGGTGGCAGGGGATGAGGATGGAGATGGGGTTGGCGCCGTTGGCCCGCGCCGCGGCGCGGATGCACTTCTCGTCGCCCAGGCGCTTGGCGAGTTCGAGGTAGCTGATGGCCTGCCCGTAGGGGATGCGCTGCAGCTCCTTCCACACGCGCATCTGGAAGTCCGTACCGCTCGGTTCCATGGGGATGTTGAAATCCCGCAGCGTCCCCGCGAAATAGGAATCCAACTGCCGCTTGAGGAAGGCGAGCGCCTTGGGGGCCGCCCCTTCCGGCTCCGGCGGCCACTCGCCCCTGCCCTCCCGCAGCCGCCAAAGCTGGGTGAGCTTGCCCGCCTCGTTGAAGGCCGCGCCCAGCACCCCCACCGGCGAAGGCAGGCGATGGAGCGGCGGCAAGGGCGGCAGGGCGGACATGGGGCCTCGCCTCTAGCCTACCCTTCGCTGCGATCCCGCGCAGAATCCATGGTTCGGGGGTTTGTCGGCTTCTCGTGGTCCTTAGCCGTGAGGCCCTTGTTGTCACGGATGTCAACACGGGCGCCCGCCTTCACCAGAAGTTCGACCGCATCGCGGTGCCCCATTTTTGCCGCATCCATCATCGGCGTGACGCCGCCCTTGTTTTGATGGTCCACATTCGCGCCATGCGCGATGAGGACCTTCATGATGTCCACATTCCCGTTGAGGCTCGCAAGCGCAAGCGCTGTCCCACCGTTCTGGAAAGGGAGATCAACTTTCGCGCCCCTGGATAGCAGCAATTCGACCAGCTCGCGATTGCCCACGATGCTCGCACTGATGAGAGGGTTCAAACTCTCCTGGCCCTGGAAATTCGGGTTTGCACCATGGTCGAGCAGCAGCGTTGCAGCCTCCAGCCGCCCGTTGGCGCACGCGAAGCCTAGCGCGGAGTCAGAAGTCTGCTTCCCGGTTGCAGGGGAATCGATCTGACCTGGACCAAGGTGCGGAATCATCTCAGAAATGCAGTTCACATCTCCGCCAATGGCTGCAATCTGCAGCGCTGAAATCCCTTTGAATGCAGGGCGCACGGGCGAAAGGCCCATCTTGCACAATCGCCCACAAAGATCGGAATCGCCCACATCAGCCGCGATATACAAGGCGTCCATACCATCCTTTTGTCTCAAAGAGGGGTCTGCTCCCGCGTTGAGCAGCGCTTCTATGATCGCCTTGCGGGATGCCGGGTCTGATTTATTGCTAGCGATGGCGCACAGCAATGGAGTTGAGGAACCACCAAAAGCGGAAGCGTTGGGGCTCGCTCCAGATTTCAGCGCCGCTTGAACTTTCACCAGCGAATCAGCCTTGATCCCTTCAATAAGCGCCTGGTCTTTCCTAGCCTGGAGATGCCCGCATCCCATCGCCGTGATCCCGATCACGGGCAATGCGAGTCTTGCCATCAAGCGATCCGCTGCCATGGTTGAAGTCCCCGCCTCAAGGCTACACTGGCGCCATGGCCGCGCGTCCGTTCCGTCTCAGCATCATTGATTA
>CAYYJN010000008.1:0-64674 GCA_964472275.1 uncultured Solibacteraceae bacterium | reverse complement strand
ACTTTGACGCGATAACCGCAAACGAAGAAAGGGCCCCTTGCGGGGCCCTTCTCCTTGCCTGGCGAACCAGGGCTTGAACCTAGAAGCGAACCTTCACGCCGAAGCGGTAACGGCGACCTTCCTGCCACCCGGTCTCATGCCCGTAGTACGGGTTGGGGGTACCGGAGGAAGTGGTGATCTGCTGGGTGGTACCCGTGACATAGCGGGTATTGAACAGGTTGAAGATGTCAACAGAGGGCGACACGCTGAACTTAGAGCCGATCTTGATGGCATAGTCCAAATGGCCGTCCACCTGGTTGGTGGAAGGGGTGCGGCCGAACTGGCCCAGCTGGCCGTTGACCGGTGTGGCGTTGCCGTAACCGCCGATGTCGTTCGTGTTGTCAAACGCGCTGATCGGCGTGCCAGACTGGTAGATCCAGTTGAAGCCCAGGTTCATATCGTTGTTGGCGACGGTGTACCGGTGGCTGTACTGCATCTTGACCACATGGGTGCGGTCCAGGGGCAGGAGACCGTAGCCCACATAGGGGTAGTAGTCATAGGAGGCCGTGATATTGGCGTCCGGCTGTCCATTGGAGCTGCTGACCAAGCCCTCGTAGTTGCCCTGCAGGCGTGACCAAGTGTAGTTGAAGTTCAGGAAGTCTCGGTCCGTGCGCTTGGACAGCGAGGCGGTGACGCCGTAGTACTCGTTGCCGGCCTTAGGGAAATAGGTCTGCGGAATGGCAAAATGGACACCGCTGTTCAAGCTGTAGGGGCTGGTACGCGCGGTCCAGGAAGCACTGCCGCCAGGGTTCCAGAGGATGGCCTGACCCGCCCAGGCGACGGGAGTTCCACCCACAAAGGCGTAGGCGAGGCCGGAGTCGTAGTAGCTGCCAGCCAGGTTGGTGATGACCGAATCCTCAATGATGTTCTTCAGCTTGCGGTAGGTGCCATGCAGGCCCACAGCCCAACCGTTTTCCATCTGGTGATCCACAGCGAGGGTGTACTCTTGGCGCTGGGGCAGCTTGGTGCCATCGGCGATCGGGTCGTAGGAGAACGGCGTCGCGTAGTCAATCGTCTGGTAATAGCCAGTCGGATTGGTGATGGCGATATTGGGAGTGGTCCCAGTGTAGGAGTAAGTCCAGGTCGCACCCGCGTTATTGCGGTAGTAGTGGCGCAAGTAGGTCTCGTTGGCGAAGACGCGGATGCTCAAGCGCTGGGGGATCGCCTCGAAATAGGTGGCGTAGCTGCCTGAGACGACCGTCTTGCCATCATTGTTCAAATCCCAGGTGAAGCCGACCCGGGGCTGGATGTAATCGGAACCCGTGAAGTCAGCGAAGACCTGTCCGTTGAGATCCTTGAGTTTCTGAGTCTCATACCGGGCGCCGTACATGAGGCGGAAGCCAGGCACAACTTCCCAGGTGTCCTGGGCGAAGATCGCGGAGTAGTCCGTCTTCACCGTCGCATTGGTGTGGTTCTCCTGGGTGTACATCCGCTGACCGTTACCTGCCGCGCTAGCAGTGTTCCAGTTCAGTACAATGTAGGCCACAGCATAGCCACCAGTGGTGCTGGCCGCGTTGGCGGGACCGCCCTGGAGATCATTAAGGGTGTACTGGGACTGGAGCTGACTAACGCCGAACTTCAGCGAGTGATTGCCGAGGAACCAGGAGAGGTCCACCTTGGCCTGGGCCGTCTTGCCTTCTTCGAGGGGCGTGTAGATGTTGGTGCCGCCCGTCTGGAAGGTGAAGTTGGAATTGGTAAGATCCGGACGACGCGTGATGCCACCGGAAGTCGTGTTCACCGAGGAGTAGTAGGCGCGGTCGGCCACCACCTGATCCGTCGTGTCGCTCGGAGCCTCCACGGACTTGTTGTCGGTGTAACCCAACTTGGCTGACAACTGCAGGCTGCTGTTGATGGTCCAGTCATAGCTCAGATTGACATTGGTGACCGTCTGGGTCTGGTGATCGCCCAAATTGGCCGTGCCGTAGAGCGGATAGGCGACATCCTGATCAAATTTCGAACGGTTGTAGTTGGTGAAGACAGTGAGCTGCTGATCTGGCGTGAGGAACCAATTCAGCTTGCCGACGAACTGGAGATTCGTGGTCTTGGGCGCGCTTCCGACGCTTCCAGGATCGTTGTTGGAGAGTGGGGTCGCGCCGTTCCGGAGTTCGCCGTCCAGACCGACATAATAGAAGAGCTTGTCCTTAATGATCGCGCCGCCGAACTCCACACCCAGGTCGTAACGATTGTCCGTGCGAGCGGAGGACTCAATGGCGTAATTGCTGCGTTCGAGGGCGGCATGGATGCCCACAGCGTCCCAGGTGGCCCAGGCACTACCCTTGAAGTCGTTGCTGCCGGACTTGGTCACGGCGACGATGACGCCACCGAGGGCGGAAAACTCTGGACGGAAGCCGCCGGTCTGAACATCCACCTGGTCAATGAAGTCTGTCTTCAGGGCCGCGCCCTGATAACCGTAGCGATAATCCTTAGTGTCGAGACCATCCACCACATAGCTGTTCTCGGCAGCGGAGGCGCCATTCATGGAGGGGCTGCTAGCGCCGAATCCACCACTATCAAGAACACCGGGGGCGAAGTAGGTAACCGAGGAGAAATCACGGCCCTTGGGAACCGCAGCTAGATCAGACATGTTGAGGTTGAGACCCACCGTGTTATTCGTGGGATCCACCACCGCGACCGAGCTAGTGATGGTGACTGTGGTCTCGGCGGATGTCGGCAGCTTCACGGAGAGAGCGCGAGTGTCGTTGGTGCTCACCGTCAATGTGGTGGTGAACGCCTGGAAACCGTCCTTCGACACGCGAACCTGCCATGTTCCCGGGTTCAGTAGGCCGAGACGGAAGGAACCATCCGCGCCAGTGGTGATGGTGCGGGTGATCTGGGCGGAGGTGAGGGTGATGCTTGCGCCAGCGAGGGCGGCACCGTTGTTGTCGGTGACCACGCCGCTGACGGCGCCCGTGGTGGAGCTCTGCGCGTAGAGCGCGGAGCCAGCCACGATGGCGACGGCCGTGAGGCCGAGCCGGGAGAAGACACGGTTCATACATGAACTCCGTGAAGGCTGCGGGAACACCCGCAGGAGTGGAAGAAGGGCAACGGGAGAGCCGCGGCGAGTGCCCCCAAGGGAGGGGCGGAAGGTGCCGACGGCGGGGTGAAGCTCGGGGATGGAGAAAGATCTGATGAAGCGCTCAACTCTTACAAATCCCTGACACGCGCTCAAGCAGAAATTTCAAAAAAAGTTTCCAAGCCGGGAACCTCCCGGGGCCGCGCGCCACTTGGCGAATCGCGAAATCAGGTCATTCAATTTCGCCCTCTAGCCATGGGTTTTCAGACGGGGCTTGAGGTGACAAGGAAAAAGCCGAGACAATGGCGCTCCTGTCCGGGCCGGGCCGGGCTCCAGAAAGGACGCTCAGAAGGGGGTCCCTTTTTTTCACCCAGGCACCCACGGGAGCATGGATCCGGAGGCCCACCCCGAGATCCAGGGGGTCGGAGAGGTCCTTCCGGCCGGCTCCCAATTCCATGGCCGCGATGCCCAAGGCTCGACCATCAATGGCGGTGACGAATCCATCGCGATCAGCCGTGATGACTTCGATTCGCGCGGGTTGGGGCAGGCGCGAGAAGTCATCGAGGGCTTTCGCGTCGCCGCCGTTGAGCGCCACGAAGCGCCGAAGGGTTTCAAGCGCGCGCCCTGAGGCGACCGCGTTCGCGACGCGCGCGTCGGCTTCCACCAGATCCGCCGCGCCTCCGCCGACGACGAGCATCTCGGCGGCGAGGCGGAAGCTGAGCTTCGCGAGCACGGACTCTCCATGTTCGCCGCGAAGGATCTCCACGGACTCCATCACTTCCAGCGCGTTGCCGATGGCCCAGCCGAGCGGCTCTTCCATGCGCGTGAGCAGCGCCTTGATCTTCATGCCGTGGGCCTTGCCCACCGCGACCATGCTGCGCGCGAGGGCTTCGGCCTCTTCCTTCGACTTCATGAAGGCCGCCGAGCCGCACTTCACATCCAGCACCAGCGCTTCCGCGCCGCCGGCGAGTTTCTTCGACATGATGCTCGCGGTGATGAGGGGGATGCTCTCCACGGTGGCCGTCACATCTCGCAGCGCGTAGAGCCTGCGATCCGCGGGCGCGACGGCGGCGGTCTGGGCGCTGTTGGCGAAGCCCGTCTCCTTCAGGCTTCGGATGAATTCCGCTTCCGTCAGCTCGACCTTGAGGCCCGGGATCGCGCTGAACTTGTCCACGGTGCCGCCGGTGTGGCCGAGGCCGCGCCCGCTGAACATGGCGCAGGGCACGCCGCAGGCGGCGACGATGGGGCCGAGGATGAGCGTCGCCTTATCGCCCACGCCGCCGGTGCTGTGCTTGTCCACCTTCACGCCCGGGACGGACGACAGATCCAGGCGCGCGCCGCTGTCCCGCGTGGCGAGCGTTAAGGCCAGCGTCTCGGCCGTGGTCATGCCTCGCCAGCAAATGGCCATGAGCAAAGCTGAACTCTGCTCCGGAGGGACAGTGCCTTCCGTCACGCCCGCGATCCAGGCGCGGATCTGCCCTTCGTCCAGCTCGCCGCCGGTCTTCTTCCGATAGATCAGGTCGTACATCCGCATGAAGCGGAATGTAGCGGCTTCAGATGCTCTGGACCAGCGTGTCGAGCTGCGCGCCCTGTCCCGAATCCTTGAAGCGGGAGCGGAACTCGCCCAGATCCTTGAAGGCCTGGGCGCGGTCGCCGTTCAGGCGGTCCACTTCCAGCAGGCTGATCCAATAGGCCTGGCCCCAGGGTGCGTCGGCGGTGGCCTTGGAGCGGAGCGGATCGAGGATGGCCTTGGCCTCCTTGCCCTGACCAAGCGCCGTGAGGCGCTGGGCTTCCCGCAGGCGGCCCAGGGGCGAGCGGGTGTCCACGCTCACGCCGCCCTGACCGGACAGATCCAGCTTCCAGGTGGCCAGGAGGCCGTTGGCGAGCTCCCGGCGGGAGGACGGCGCGTCCTTCACCAGCGCCTCCAGGCGCGGCAGGGCGGCCTGCATGCGGGCCTGAAGCTGCGCGGGCGGAACCGGGGTCGAACCGTCGCCCTCCACTTCCAGGCGCAGGGTGGCGATCTTGGTCTCGAAGGCGTCTTCCGTGCGGGTGCGGTGCAGGGTCCAGGCGCCCCAGGCGACGATGCCCACCACCAGGGCCACGCCCGCGGTGACGACGGATTTCAGGAGCGAGGAGCCCTCGCCCGCGGCGCGGCGCTGGAACTGCTCAAGGCTCTGGGCCTTCTTCTGAACGCTGATGACCTTGTCGCGCCCCATGGACCGCTCCGGCGAAACCTCAAGGATGCCCTGGAACCGGAGCTCCCGCATTGGAAAACCGCCTCGGCCGTGCTAGGCTGATCGTTCCGGCCAGGTAGCTCAGTTGGTAGAGCAATGGACTGAAAATCCATGTGTCGGGGGTTCGATTCCCTCTCTGGCCACCACGGCACAAGGGCCCCGCGAAGGGGCCCTTTGGGTTTTTGACTCCGGACTCCAGGCAACGCGGTAGGTGCCGACCAAAGCCCTGCATTGAGTCAGCCTACGACTTGAATCCGGTTCAAAGTCGTAGGCTGACGACCTGTTGGGGATTTCGGGCCCAACCGCGTGGCCCGTAGCCTGGAGCCCGCAGCCGGATTCAGTACTCGGACTCGGGCGACTGGAGGCCTTCGGCGTAGGTGACGGGCACTTGGGTCTTCAGGGTCTGCTGGAAGGCGGCCTGGGCCTTCTGGAACTGATCGCGGTGGACGAGCTCGGGCAGCATCGCCTTCACGCGGGGGTCAATGTGGGCGTAATCCGGGAGGTCCTGCCCCTGGCCGGAAGCCTTGCGGGCAGCGACCTGCTCTTCGTAGAAGGCCTTCATCTGCTCTTCGGTGGGCTCGGCGTTGCCCGCGGCGCGGCTGGCGAGGACGCTGGCATAGATGTTGGCCCGGGCCTGCGCCAGATTCAGCGCCACGGCCGGGTCCTTCTCGATGCCGGCCTTCGCGGCGAGCTGCTCGATGGCGGCCTGGGTGGCGAGCTGGTGCACGAGCTGGGCGCGCTGGCCCTGATAGGCGGGCTCCTTCAAGAAGGCCTCGGCCTTGGCCGCGTCCTGGATTCCGGCGTGGACCGTCGCTTCCAGCATGGCCTGGGTGATGCGGGTGCCGTTCACATTGGCGAGGACGGCGCTGGCGTCGGCCGCGGGAGCCGCCGCGTCGCGGTCGCAGCCCAGCAGGGCGGCGAGGGTTCCGAGGGTGGCGCCGACGGCGATGAGGGTGCGCTTCATGGGGTCCTCTTCAGACGGGAATGCCCCAGAATGACAGCAGGAGGATGCGATGGCGACGCCGAAGGACCTCGCAGGGCTCGACCTTCAGATCTACAGCGCGGGCTGGTGCTCGGACTGCAAGCGCCTGAAGGCCTGGCTGGACCGGGAAGGGCTCGCCTTCCCCGTGGTGGACATCGAGGAGGCGGAGGGCGCCGCCGACCGACTGGAGCGGGAGACGGGCAAGACGGCCATCCCCTTCGTGCTCGTGAACGGCCGGTCCTGGGTGCGGGGCTACCACAAGGAGCTGCCCACCCGCTTCGATCCGGATCTCTTCGTCCAGGAAGTGCTGGCCGCCGCCGCCAAGTAGGTGTGGCACCCTAGTAGGTCCGCTCGAATCGCGTCAGGAGTCCCCGGTGGCAAGCATCTTTTCAAGCCAGTTCTGGTCCAACCTCTTCACGACGGACCTGGCCATTGACCTGGGCACCGCCTCGACGCTGGTGCACACCAAGCAGGCGGGGCGCATCGTCATCTACGAGCCCTCCATCGTCGCGCTGAACACCGTCACCGGCGAAGTGGAGGCCGTGGGCAACGAGGCGAAGCAGCTCCTCGGCCGCGCGCCCCAGGGCGTCAAGACCGTCCGTCCCATGAAGGACGGCATGATCTTCGAGGTGGACGCCGCCGAGAAGATGCTCGCGTCCTTCATCGGCAAGGCGCGTCCCAACCGCGGCATCGCACGCACGCGCATCGTCGTGAGCGTGCCGCCCCGCGCCCACCAGGTCGCCCGCCGCGCGGTGCGCCAGTGCTGCTACGACGCCAAGGCGGGCGAGGTGTTCATCGTGGACCAGACCATGGTGGCCGCCATCGGCGCGGGGCTCGCCATCAACGAAAAGCGCGGTTGCATGATCGTGGACATCGGCGGCGGCACGACGGATGTGGCGGTCATCAGCTACAACGGCAAGGTCTTCAGCGACTCCATCCTCATCGCGGGCGACGAGATGGACGAGGCGATCTCCAAGTACATCCGCGAGAAATACAATGTGCTCATCTCCGAGGCCGCGGCCGAGGAAGTGAAGTGGACGCTGGGCAGCGCCTGGCCGAACGAGCACACCCGCACCATGGAAGTCTCGGGCCGCGATCAGTTCGAGGGCCTGCCGAAAACGCTCACGCTCCACGACGCGGAAATCCGCGAAGCGCTCGCCGAACCCATCAACGCGATCATTGACCTCGTGCGCCGCGCCCTGAACGAGACGCCGCCCCAGCTCGCGGCGGACCTCATTGACCGCGGCATCTGCCTCACGGGCGGCGGCTCCTTGATCCAGGGACTGGACGAGCGCATCCGCAAGGAGACGCACCTGCCGGTCTACCGCGCCGAGGATCCGCAGACGGCCGTGGTGCGCGGTACCGCGCAGTTGCTGGACAACATCCCCTTCCTCCGCCGCATCCAGATCCTGGATTGATGATGCGGCCACGGGCCTCGGACCTCGTGCCTTGGGTCTCCGCCACGCGGGGAACGGCCCGAGGCCCGCGGCCCGCGGCCTGAGGCCCCGCGCGCATGGCGCGCCCGGCTTCTTCCTGGGGCTGGTCGCCCACGGGCCGACGGCGCTGGGCCCTGATCCTGCTTTGGGTGGGTCATGGCGTCTGGGTGCTTTCCGGCCCGAAGGCGGGCGGCTCGTGGGCGAGCGTCGCGTCGGCCGCCGCGCGGCCCGTGGAAAGCCTCGCGTCCGCGTGGCGCGGATGGCGGCTCCACCGCGCCGAACGCGCGGGCGATCTGGCGAAGGCTCAGGACGAGATCGCGGCGCTGCGCCAGCAGGTCCTGGCCCTTGAAACCGAACGCATGGCCAACGCGCCGCGGCTGGTGGATGGCGAAGCCGCCGCGCAAACGCTCGGCCTAAAGGCCAAGGTGCCGCTCCCCACCGAGGCGGCGCGGGTGCTGCTCGCGCCCGTGGGCGTGCCCTTCGGGGGGCTCACCCTGGAAGGCGGACGGGACCGAGGCTTCCAGCAGGATCAGGGCGTCATCGCGCCCGAAGGCGTGGTGGGCCGCCTTTGGAGCGTGGGCGCGACCCAGAGCGAAGTGCTCTCCGCCGACGCGCCCAACGCGTCCATCGGCGTCATGCTCGCCCGCTCGCGCGCCACGGGCGTCCTGCAAGGCGTGGGCTACAACCAGGGCGTGATCCGCTACCTCAACAACCAGGAGGTGGTGCAGCCCGGCGAGGCGGTCTACACCTCCGGCCTGGATCGCGTCTTCCCGCGCGGCCTGCTGGTCGGCTATGTGACGGAGGCGAAGCCCGGCGACCTGGAGCTGAAGGTGACGGTGGCGCTCGCCGCGCCCCTGCGGCGCCTGCCCGCGGTGCTGATCCTGCCGCCCGCGTCGCCCCTCGAAGATCAGCCGCCGCTGGTGCCTTCCACCAAGACGGGAGGCGCGCCATGAAACGCGTGCTGCATCTCCGCCCGCCCTTTCAGCGGGCCATCGCCGCCGCAGCGTGCGTGCTGGGTCTCGTCCTGCTCGCGCCGTGGTCCGGACCTCAAAGCCTGCTGCACGCGGCGCTCGTGCTCGGCTTCGCGTTGGATCCCGAATCTGCGCTGCTCACCGCCATCTGGGCCGCGGCGGGCGGTTGGGCGCTGGAAGGCAGCCTTCGCATCTACCCGCACCTGGGCGGAACGGCGTGGGCGGACATGACGCTCGCGCTGGCCGCCCGCTGGCTGCTGCTGGAGTGGCCGGTGGATTCGCTCAAAGGCTGGCTCGGCCGCCAGGCCGCGCTGGCGCTCGCCTGGATCCTGCTCGTCCACCTCGCCGTGCGGATCGCGGCGGGGCCGCACCTCTGGGGCTGGACCTGGGCCTGGGTCCTGCTCGGGCTTCCATTCTGGGGCTGGCTCACCTGGCGCTGGCAGCGGCCCGGGGGGCGTTGATGCCCTCCACGCGCTGATGGACGCCCGTTCCCGCCACCTCCTGAGCCGCCGCATCGGCGTGGTCCAGGTGCTGCTCCTGGCCGCGCTCGCCTTCCTCGCGCTCTTCTACGGCTGGCTCCAGCTCGTCCGCCATGGGGAATTCGAAAAGCAGGCTCTCAGCCAGGCCGTGAAGGAGCGCGCGCTTCCCGCGCCCCGCGGCATCATCTTCGACCGCAACGGCGACCCGCTCGCGGACAACCGCCGGGCGCTGCACCTCGTCATCCAACGCGAAGACCTCCCTTCCGATCCCGCCGTGGTGGCGGACCTCGCCACGGCCCTGGGCCTCGATCCGCTTGAAACCGCGCGCAAGATCCGCGCGTTTCGCCAGGCTCCCAAAGGCCGTCCCCTCGTGCTCATGGAGAACCTGGACGAAGGCGGGATCGCGCTCGCGGAGCGCGTGCGCGCGCGCTATCCGTTCCTGAGCGTGCAGGTCGCGCCCCGCCGCGTCTACCTGGGCGACGATCTCTCGGGCCATGTGCTCGGCTATGTGTCCGAGGTGGACGACCAGATGATGGCCAAGGATCCGGGCCGCTACCAGCTTGGTGAAATCGTCGGCCGCGCGGGGTATGAAGACAGCGGCGACGCCAAGCTCAAGGGCGTGGATGGCGAGAAGCGCGTGCTCGTGGACCAGCTCGGCCGCGAAGTGGCGAGCCTCGATCGCACGGACCCGAAGCCCGGCAAGAGCCTCTACCTCACGCTGGACGCCGGGCTCCAGAAGACCGCCAAGGACGCCTTCGGCGATGAGAAGGGCGCGGCGGTGGTGCTGGATCTGCGCGACGGCGGCGTGCTCGCGATGTATTCGAGTCCCGGCTACGATCCGAACCTCTTCCTGGACCGCCTCAGCCAGGAGATGGTGGACCGCTACCTGCGCAACCCCGTGCGGCCCATGCTCAATCGCGCCACCCAAGGCATCTACGCGCCGGGCTCCACCTGGAAGCTGCTCATGGCGCTGGCGGGTCTCGAACACCATGTGATCACGCCGCACACGGTCTTCTACTGCGGCGGACACAAGAGCTTTTACGGTCACGATTTCCGCTGCGACGCCAGCCACGGCAGCCTGGATCTCATCGGCGCCATCGCGAAGAGCTGCGACATCTATTTCTATGAAGTCGCCTCGCGCCTCGACATTGACCAGATCTTCGAGACGGCGGAGAAGTACGGGCTCACCGTGCCCACGGGCGTGGACCTTCCCAGCGAGCGCGCGCCGCGGGTGCCCAGCCGCGAGTGGAAGCGGCGCGTGAAGAAGGAGAAGTGGTACGCGGGCGAGACCATCAGCGTCGGCATCGGCCAGGGCGCGGTGGGCATGACGCCCATGGCCCTTGCGCGGTTCTACGCGCTGCTCGCGACCCAGGGCAAGGAGTTCACGCCGCACCTCTTCTACGGCTTCCAGGACCCGACCACGGGCCAGCGGGACGCCGAACCGCCGCCTCAAGTCCGCCGCGTGGACACGACCAATCCGGATTGGTGGGCCGTACTCCACGAGGGCATGGCCCATGTAGTGGAGAGCGGCACCGCCGCGACCAACCCCTTGGTGCGGCAGGTGGCGAAGGAGGTCCCCTTCTCCGGCAAGACGGGCACGAGCCAGGTGACCACCTTCGTGGACAAAAAGCACTACGCCCAGCTCGCCAAGCATCTGAAGGACAACTCCCTCTTCGCGGGCTACGCGCCCACCACCAATCCGCAGATCGCCTTCGCGGTGGTGGTGGAGAACGCGGGCTTCGGCTCCGATGCCGCCGCGCCCATCGCGGCGAAGCTCATCCAGTACTGGTTCGTGGACCGCATCAAGCATCCGCTGCCGCCCCCCGGCGGGCGCGTGCCGGACGCCTTCCACCTCGAACCGAGCGAGGAGGACTGATGCTGCGCCGACTCCGGGCCGCGGATGGCCGCCTCCTGCTTCTGATCCTCGCCCTGCTCTTCATGGGCACGCTGACGCTCTACTCCGCGGGCCGGGGCACCAGCCAGGCGAATCTCTGGATGAAGCAGAGCGCCTGGAACGCCGTCGGCCTCCTCTCCATGGCCGCCATGGCGAGCGTGGACCCGACGCGCCTCTTCCGGAAAAGCCTGCTCATCTATTCCGTCGGCATCCTCAGCCTCGTGGCGGTGCTGCTCATCGGCCACCGCATCGGCGGCGCGAAACGCTGGCTCGCCATCGGCGGCCAGACCTTCCAGCCCTCGGAACTGATGAAGTGGGTGACGCTGCTCTTCGTCGCCCATCGCCTCGGCACGCGGCCCATGGACCGCGTGGAGGGAAGAGACCTGCTCGGCGCGGCGGCCATCGTCGTCTTCCCCATGCTGCTCGTGCTGAAGCAGCCGGACCTGGGCATGGCCCTCAGCTTCACGCCCATCCTGCTCCTGATCCCGCTCATGAAGGGCCTGCGCAAGCGCGCCCTCGCGCTCATACTCGTGCTGCTGCCCATCGTGGGCGTCGTCGCGTGGAAGAAGGTGCTGCGCCCCTACCAGAAGGATCGCGTCCGCATCTTCCTCGACCCCGAAAGCGATCCTCAAGGCAAGGGCTACCAGATCACCCAGAGCCGCATCGCCATCGGCGCGGGCGGTCTCGTCGGCAAGGGCTTCACCGGCGGAAGCCAGACCCAGCTCAATTACCTGCCGGTGAAGACGACGGACTTCGTCTTCGCCGTGTGGGCGGAGGAACGCGGCTTTCTCGGCGTGCTCATCGCCCTCGGCCTCTACGGCGCGCTGCTGATGCGCCTGCTGGAAGGCGCGCGCGCCGCCAAGACCCTCGCGGAGTCCTACTACTGCACCGGCGCCGCCGGGATCTTCGCTATGCACATCCTCGTCAATGTGGGCATGGTGGCGGGCGCGCTGCCCAACAAGGGCATCGCCTTGCCCTTCTTCAGCTACGGCGGCAGCTCCACCCTCAGCGTCTTCCTCGCGCTGGGGGTGGTGATGGGCGCCCTCCACCGCGCGAGAATCCGGTGATGGACATCCCCTCCCGCCTCCGCGATCTAGCGGCGCAGGTGCGCCAGCACCGCTACCGCTACTATGTGCTCGACCAGCCCACGCTCTCCGACGCCGAGTACGATGCGCTGGAGCGGGAGCTGCGCGAGCTCGAAGCGGCCCATCCCGATCTCGCCGATCCCAACAGCCCCACCCGCCGCGTGGGCGCGCCGCCGGTGGAGGCCTTCGCGCCCGGCCGCCACGAGCCGCCGATGTACAGCCTCGACAACGCCTATTCCGAGGGCGAAGTCCGCGAGTGGGACGCGAAGGTCCAGAAGGGGCTTGGTACGCTCCTGCCCGTGGACTATGTGGCCGAGCTGAAGGTGGACGGCCTGTCGCTTTCGCTGATCTACGAAGACCGCGCGCTCGTCCGCGCCATCACCCGCGGCGATGGCGAGACGGGTGAGACGGTGACGGAAAACGCCCGCGCCATCCCCGACATTCCGCTACTCCTGCCCAAGGACACGCCTGCGAGCCTGATGGTGCGCGGCGAGGTCTTCCTCTCCCGCAAACGCTGGGAGGAACTCAACCGCGAGCGCGACGCGAAGGGCGAGCCCCGCTACGCCAACCCGCGCAACACGGCGAGCGGTTCGCTGAAGCTGTTGGACTCGCAGGAAGTCGCCCGCCGCCGCCTCGCCTTCCTGCCCTGGCAGGTGATCGGCGAGACGGATCACGCGGCGGGCATGAAACGCCTCGAAACCTACGGCTTCACACCCATGCCGCTGCGCGTCGAAGGCGACCTCGACGCGGTGCTCGCCTTCATCCAACAGGTGGGCGAGCGCCGCGCCGCGCTCGGCTTCGATATTGACGGCGTCGTCGTCAAAGTGAAGGATGCGGCGCTCCAGGCGAAGCTCGGCTTCACCGACCGCGCGCCGCGCTGGGCCATCGCGTTCAAATTCCCGGCGACGCAAGCGACGACGACGGTGCTTGGCATCACCTGGCAGGTGGGCCGCACGGGCAAGCTCACGCCCGTCGCGGAACTCGAAGCCGTCGAAGTGGCGGGCTCCACCGTGCGCCGCGCGACGCTGCACAACGCCGATGAACTGGCCCGCCTCGGCGTCGCCGTGGGCCATCGCGTCTTCATCGAAAAGGGCGGCGATGTGATCCCGAAGGTCGTGGCCCTCGTCCCCGGCGAGGCTGAGCGGAATCTCCCGCCGCCCGCGCCGCCTTCCGCCTGCCCCGTCTGCGGCGGCGCGGTGGGCAAGGATGACGACGCGGAAGTGGCCATCCGCTGCCTCAACCCCGAATGCCCGGCGAAACTCACGGCCCGCTTCCTCCACTTCGCGTCGCGGAGTGCGCTGGACATCGAAGGCATCGGCGAAGCGCTCGTCGAGCAACTCGTCGCATCGAACCGCTTCAAGCATCCCTGGGAGCTCTTCAAGCTGCTCGACGACCCGCGCAACAGCCTCGCCTTCCTCGCGGGGCTCGACCGCATGGCGGAGAAGAGCGCGCGGAATGTGCTCCATGAACTGGCGAAGGCGCGGACCAAACCGCTGGCGCGATGGATTCACGCCCTCGGCATTCCCATGGTGGGCGTGCGCACGGCCGAACTGCTGGCCCAGGCGTTCCCCAGCCTCGACACACTTTGGATCGCCGACGAAGACGCGCTCCAGACGGTGAACGAGGTGGGTCCGAAGGTCGCCGCCGCCCTGCGCGCCTTCGCGGCCCTGCATGCTTCGCTGCCCGCCGAACTCGCGGCCATGGGCATCGCGCCCGAAGCGCCCGCGCCCGTGGATCGCGAAAGCCTGCCATTGAGCGGCGAGATCGCGGTCGTCACCGGCACCCTGCCCTCGCTTTCCCGCGAAGAGGCCGAGGCCCTTCTTCAGCGCCTCGGCGCGAAGGTGAGCGGCTCCGTCTCCAAGAAGACGACGCTGCTGCTCGCCGGAGAGAAGGCCGGTTCTAAACTCGCGAAGGCCGAGGAGCTGGGCATCCCCATCCGCGACGAGGCCTGGTTGAAAGCTTTCCCTCCATGAACCGCCCCGTCTTCCTCGTGCCCGGCTGGAAGAACTCCGGCCCTGGCCACTGGCAGAGCCTGTGGGAGGCACAAGTCCCCGACGCCCGCCGCGTGGAAATGCCCAACTGGGATTTCCCCCACCGCGCCGAATGGGTGGAAGCGCTGGATGACGCGCTCGCCCTGCACCTGCGCTTCGACGGACCGCCGCCGGTGTTGGTCGGCCATTCCGTGGGCTGCCTCGCCATCGTCCACTGGGCCTTCGCCCATCAACGGCCCCTCCATGGCGCGCTGCTCGTCGCGCCGAGCGATGTGGAACGGAGCGGCGCGCCGGAAGAGCTGCGCGACTTCGCGCCCATCCCGAGAAGCGGCCTGCCCTTCCCGGCCCAGGTGGTCGTCGCGACGGACGATCCCTTCCTCGACCCGGATCGCGCCCGGGCCTTCGCGGATTCCTGGGGCGCGCGCTTCACCTTGGTGGAGCGCGGCGGCCACCTCAACGCCGCCAGCGGCTTCGGCCCCTGGCCGAGAGGCGAGGCGTTGCTCAAAGAGCTGATGCGGTGATCCATGGGCTTCGGGCGTCAGCCTTCGGGCCGCCATGCACTCCGCGCCGCATGGGACAGTCTCCGTCTCTTGCATAAAGGTCCGACGCCTGACGCCTGACGCCCGCTTGCATCCCGCCGAGCCCTTCCGCTAGCCTGGAAGAACCGATGGAGGAGCGGTCCCCATCAGTAGTCCAAGCGAGGGCGATGCGCCCGATGACCTTGGATGAAAGGGGAGGATCGCCGAAGGGACGCTGGGAGCATCACCCGCGCAACCCTGGACGCGAGGGCTAAATCCCCGCGGCTGCCGCGCCGGATACCCGGCGTGGAGCGCCTGAGGATGGGGAGCTCGGGCGCGAAGCCCGGTCCTTCGTCCAGGTGGCGCCGTCGCATTCCGAGGCCGCCTTGACCGACACCCCCACCCCCTTCTCTCGCGACTGGCTTGCGAACTGGTTGATGGAACTCTGCGCCGTGGACACCACCTCGGGCGCGGAGGACGCGGGCCTGCCCGTTCTGCGCGCGCTGCTCCTGGAACTCGGCGCGGAAGTGACCGAGCAGCCCGTCGCGCCCGGGCGCACCAATGTGCTCGCCACCTGGGGCGAACCCCGAATCCTTTTCTCGACGCACCTCGACACGGTGCCGCCCTATTTCCCACCGCGTCTCGAAGGTGACCGCGTCCATGGCCGCGGCGCCTGCGACGCCAAGGGGCAGATCCTTGCCCAGCTCGCGGCGATCCACCGGCTGCGGGCGCAAGGCGTCGAAGGTCTCGCCTGGCTGGGCGTCGTTGGCGAAGAGACGGATAGCGCGGGTGCGCGCGAAGCGCTGAAGCTCGGGAACCGCTTTTCACGCCTTCGCGTCCTCATCAACGGCGAGCCCACCGGCAATCAAGTGGCCACCGGCCAGCGGGGCGCGCTGCATGTGCGCCTCGAATGCCATGGCGTGGCCGCCCACAGCGGCTCGCCGGAACTGGGGCGCAACGCGATCTGGGAGTTGAGCGATTGGCTCCAACGCCTGCGCGCCGAATCGCGCCCCACCGATGCGCTGCTCGGGCCGGAGGTCTGGAACCTCGGCCAACTGCGCGGCGGCGAAGCGCCCAATGTGATCGCGGCCCACGCCGAGGCGGAAGTGCTGGCCCGCACCCTGCCAGACTCCGACTTCGAAGCCCGGATCGCGGCGACGCGGCCCGAACACGGCGCCGTCACCGTTCGCCTTTCAGAACCTCCGGATCGCTACCCGGTGCTGAATGGCTTCCCCATGGCGCCCATGCCCTTCGGCTCCGACGCGCCGACGCTGCGGGGCCTCGTTCCGACCCGCGCCGTCGCCCTGGCCGGTCCGGGCCGCATCGCGGTCGCGCACACGGATCACGAATGCCTCGACCTGGGCGACCTTGAAGCGGGCATCGCATTGAATGTCCGCCTGGCGGAGCACTTCCTCGACGGCAGCCACGGAGGCGAAGGAAGCAAACGGTGAGACACGCGTCCACACCTTCCTTCCCCTCTGGAGCCGCCATGTCCCGCATTCCCGTCACCATCCTCGGCGCGACCGGCGTCGTCGGCCAACGCTTCGCGCGCCGCCTCGCCGATCACCCGAAGTTCGAAATCGCCCATCTCGCCGCCAGCGAGCGCTCGGCCGGCAAGCGCTACGACGAAGCCTGCGCGTGGCGCCTTCCCGGCGAGCCCTACGCCGGGCTCGGCGACCGCGTGCTGCGCTCTTGCGAGCCGGGCGAAGCCTTCGCGCCCGTCGTCTTCAGCGCCTTGGACACCGAACCGGCCCGGGAGATCGAGCCCGCCTTCGCCGCGGCCGGAGCCCTCGTCTTCTCCAACGCCTCCGCCTTCCGCATGGCGCAGGATGTGCCGCTCCTCATTCCGGAAGTGAACCGCGCGCATTTGAATCTGCTGAAGGCCCAGCGCGCCCAACGCGGTTGGAAGGGCGGCATCGTATGCAATCCCAACTGCACGGCGACCATGCTCGCGCTCGCGCTCGCGCCGCTGCAGCAAGTCTTCGGCGTCGAGGCCGTGCTCATGACAAGCCTCCAAGCCGTGAGCGGCGCGGGCTACCCGGGCGTCCCCTCCCTGGACATCCTCGGCAATGTGGTGCCCTTCATCCGCAATGAGGAGCCGAAGGTGGAAGAGGAGATCCCGAAGCTGCTCGGCGCCTTCCAGTCGGGCGCGATCCAGGCCGCGGAACTTGGCGTGTCAGCCCTCTGCCACCGCGTGCCCGTAGTGGATGGCCACACCGAGGCCGTGAGCGTGCGTCTGCACGGAAATCCCTCACCCGAAGCCGTCCGCAAAGCCTTCGCCGCATGGAAGCCGGGGCCGCGCCTACCCTCGTCGCCTCCCGCGGTCCTCCGCCTGCATGACGCGGAGGATCGCCCTCAGCCGCGTTTGGATGTGGAGTCTGACGGCGGTCTCAGCGTCCACATCGGCCGCGTCCGCCCCTGCCCCGTGCTCGGGATCAAGTTCAGCGTGCTCGGCCACAACACCGAGCGCGGCGCGGCCGCGGCCTCCATCCTCAACGCGGAATTGGCGATGGCGGAGGGCCTGCTATGACGATCGTCCTGAAGTTCGGCGGCTCCTCCGTCGCGGACGCCGCCTGCATGCGCCGGGTGGCCGCCCTCGTCCAAGCCGCGCTGCCCGAGGGTCCGCTCGTCGTGTTGTCCGCGATGGGCAAGACCACGGACAGGCTCTTCGAGGCCGCGCGCCACGCCGAACGCGGGGCCTTGGATGACGCGCTCGGATCGCTGGCCCGCGTCCACGAACATCACACGACGGCCGCGTCCGATCTTGGAATCGAGGCCTCCTTTCTGGAACCGGCCTTCCAGGATCTCAAGCTGTTGCTTCGAGGCGTGGCGCTGTTGCGCGAGCTTTCTCCGCGCACCCTCGACGCCATCGCCTCCTTCGGCGAGCTCCTCAGCACGCGGCTCTTCGCGACGGCCTTCAATCATGCGTGGTTCGACGCGCGGGTGGTGATGCGCACCGATGGCCGCTTCGGCGAAGGCGCGCCGGACCTGGAAGCGATCGCGGCGCTCAGCGCTGAAGCCCTCGCGCCGCGGCTGGCCCCCGATCGCGCCGTCATCACCCAGGGTTACATCGGCGCGACGGAGGAGGGCCTCACGACGACCCTCGGGCGCGGCGGAAGCGATTACACCGCGGCCTTGCTGGGCGCGGCGCTGAAGGCTTCCGAAGTCCAGATCTGGACCGATGTGGAAGGCGTGCTCACGGCAGATCCGCGCCAAGTCCCCGGCGCGCTGCCCATCCCCGAGCTCGGCTTCCAGGAAGCGGCGGAGCTGGCGGCCTTCGGCGCGAAGGTGCTCCATCCCGCCACCATCCAGCCCGCGGTCGAAGCTCGCATCCCCGTCACCGTGCGCCACACTGGGCGACCCGCGGGGCGCTTCACCACCATCTCCGGCGAAGTGGCGACGGGACGACCAGTCACCGCGCTCGCCAGCCGCGGCCCCGTCACCGTGCTCACGGTCTCCTCCAGCCGCATGCTGGCCCAAAGCGGCTTCCTCGCCCGGCTCTTCGAGGTGTTCGGCCGCCATGGCGCCAGCGTGGACCTGGTGGCGACGGCGGAGGTGAGCGTATCGCTCACGGTGGAAGCGGACGCGCCCTTGAAGGCACTGCAAAAGGAGCTGGCCGCCTTCGCCACCGTTTCCGTGTCCGAAGGCCGCGCCATCGTCGCCGTGGTGGGCGAGCGCCTCAAGCGCACGCCGGGCATCTCCGCCAAGGCCTTCGCCGCGCTGAAGGGCATCAATGTGGAGATGATCAGCATGGGCGCCAACGAGATCAATCTGAGTCTCGTCGTGCGCGCGGAGGAAGCCGCCGAAGCCATCCGCCGCCTGCATGGCGCGCTCATCGAACAACCCCTCGAAGAAGGAGGCGCGGCATGAAGATCGGAGTCTTCGGCAAGGGGCGGCTCGGTTCGGCCATCGCGGATGCCGCGGGCGCGAACCTCGCGTGGCAGGTGTCACGGGACGCTCCGCCTGCGACAAAAGTGGACGCGGCCATCGAAGCCAGCGCCGCCGCCGCCGTTCCGGCGCGGATGGAATGGGCGCTCGACACCGGAACGCCGCTGCTCATCGGCACGACGGGATGGACGATCCCTGATCTGGAAACCCGCGTGGGCGACCGCATCGCCGTCCTCATCGCACCCAACTTCTCCCTCACCATGGCGCTCTACGCGCGGCTCAGTCTCGTGCTCGCGCGCTTCGCCGAGCTGGATGAAGGTTGCGATCCCTACCTCATCGAGCACCACCACGCCCGCAAGCACGACGCGCCTTCGGGCACGGCGAAGCAACTCGCGGCGGCGCTGCTGAAGGGTTGCCCCCGCAAAACGGAGTGGGCGATCCCTGGCGTTGGAACTTCGCTCGCGCCACACCAATTGAATGTCTCCAGCATCCGCGCCGGCCACACCTACAGCAGCCACACCGTCGGCCTGGATAGCGAGGGCGAAACGCTCGAACTCACCCACGCGGCCCGCAGCGCGCGGCCCTACGCCGACGGTGCCCTCCGCGCCGCCGCGTGGATCCAGGGCCGCACCGGCGTCTTCACCATGGACGATGTGGCCCGCGATCTGCTCGACCCCCTCTTCCGCGAGGTGAACCCATGAGCCTTCAGCTCTCCGGCCTCGGCGTCGCCTTGGCCACGCCCTTCACACCGGGCGGCGAAGTGGACCTGCCCGCCTTCCGTCGCCTCGTCCGCCACTGCGTGAAGGGCGGCGTTGAGTTCTTCGTGCCCCTCGGGTCCACGGGCGAAGCGGCGACGCTGCTCGAAGCCGAGCGGGACGCGGTCATCTCCGCCTGCCTGGAAGAGGCGGAGGGCCGCCCCGTCATCGCTGGGACAGGCTCCAACGCCACGCGCCAGGCCTGCGCCTGGACGAAGCGGGCCCAAGCGCTCGGCGCGACGGGCGCGCTCGTCGTCACGCCCTACTACAACAAGCCGACGCTCGCTGGTCTCGTAGCGCACTACGACGCCGTGGCTGACGCCGCGCCGGGCCTGCCCCTCGTCCTCTACAATGTGCCGGGACGAACGGGTCAGAATGTGACGCCCGCCATGCTCGCGAAGCTGTGGGAGAACGAGGCCATCGTCGCCGTGAAGGAGAGCAGCGGCAACCTCGCGCAGATCGGCGAGATCGCGCGGGCGCTGCCCGAGGGCAAGGCCCTCCTTTCCGGCGACGATGGCCTCGCGCTGCCTTCCATCGCCCTCGGCGCTCACGGCCTCGTCTCCGTGCTCGGCAACCTCCTTCCTGCGCAGACGAAGGCGATGGTCGCGGGCGCGCTAGCCGGGGACCGCGCGAAGGCGCTCGTGTTGCATCAACAACTGCTCCCGCTCATGGATGCGCTCTTCCTGGAAAGCAATCCGGGTCCGCTCAAGGCGGGGCTCGCGCATCTTGGCCTGAGCGAGGATGTTCTCCGCCTGCCTCTCGTCTCCGCCGAAGCGGGCACTCGCGCGAAACTTGTCGCGGCGTTGGAGGCGGCGCGATGAATCTCGAAACCTTCTTCTCGCGGGAGACGAGCGTCATCCTCGCCGACCCCGATCACGAAGCGGCCCACGCCGCGCTCCTCGATGCGCTTGAGGCCGGCACGCTCCGCGCCGCAACCCGCGCGGCCAGTGGCGAGTGGTCGGCCGTGCCCTGGGTGAAGGCGGCCATTCTCGCGGGCTTTCGCCGCTTCGCGCTGGAACGCATGGAAGGGCCAGGCTTCCCCTTCTTCGACAAGGCCGCCTACCCGCCCCGCGCCTTCGCGCTGGAGGATGGCGTGCGCCTCGTGCCCGGCGGGTCTTCGGTTCGACGCGGCGCCTTCGTCGCGAAAGGCGTCGTCGTGATGCCGCCCGCTTACCTCAATGTGGGCGCCTTCGTGGACGAGGGCACGATGGTGGACAGCCACGCGCTCGTGGGGAGCTGCGCGCAGATCGGGAAGCGCGTCCATCTCAGCGCCGCGGCCCAGATCGGCGGTGTGTTGGAACCGGCGGGCGCGCGGCCCGTCGTGGTGGAAGACGACGCCTTCATCGGCGGCCTCGTCGGGCTCTTCGAAGGCATCGTCGTCCGCAGGCGCGCGGTGCTCGCCAGTGGCGTCGTCATCACCGGCGGGACGACCATCTACGATCTGGTGAACGGCCGCGAACTGCGCCAGGAGATCCCCGAAGATGCCGTCGTCGTGCCCGGCTCGCGCCCCGCCTCCGGCGCCTTCGCGAAGGAGCGCGGCCTCCAGCTTCAGGCTCCGTGCATCGTGAAGTACCGCGATTCCAAAACGGACGCCGCGACCGCGCTTGAAGAGGCGTTGCGATGATCCACCCCGCGCGCCGCGTCGCGGGTGTGAAGCCTTCCGCCATCCGCATCTTGAGCGATGGCGTGGGTCCGGAGGTGATTCCGCTCGGACTCGGCGAACCCACCTGGGCTTTGCCTGAGCCTGGACGCAAGGCCCTCGCGGCCTTTGAAGGCCGCTGCGGCTACGGGCCCACGCCGGGCTTGCCGGAACTGCGTGCGGCCATCGCGGCCTTCCATTGCGCCACGCCGGAAGAAGTGCTCGTCACCGCCGGGTCGGAAGAGGCGCTCTACGCGCTCATCCACGCATGGCTGGAGCCCGGCGACGCGCTGCTCATGTCCGATCCCGGCTTCGTGGCCTATCGTTCGCTCGCGGAACTGGCGGGCGCGGAAGCGCTCACCTACCCGTTGGACGCCGCCAACCGATTCCGGCTGGACCCGGACGCGCTGATCGCGCGGCTCGACGCGCCGAATCTCAAGGCCGTCATCCTCAACCATCCCTGCAATCCCACCGGTGGCGGCGCGAGTCGTGAAGCCTTGCGCCGCGTCGCGGAAGCCTGCGAAGCGCGCGGCCTGCTCCTCATTTCCGACGAGGTCTACCGCGACCTCCACTTCGGCACGCCGAACCCATCGCTCCGGGATGTGTCCACCTATGGCGTCGTCACCAGTTCCATGAGCAAGGCATGGGGCGGGCCCGGGCTGCGCGTGGGTTGGATGGTGGGCGATGCGAAGTGGATCGCGCCCGCCCGCACCATCCACGCCTACGCCGTCACCACCGCGGCGATGCCGAGTCAGCGCGCGGCGCTGGCGATGTTGGAGGCCTCCGACTCCATCTTCTCGGAGGCCCGACGCGAGTTGTCCTCCCGCTTTGAAGCCCTCGCCGCGGCGCTGAAGGAACACCGTGGCGAAGTCGCCCTTCCCCCCGACGGCGCGTTCTACCATCTGCTGCCGCTGCCCCAGGCGGCTCACGCGGACCCTATGTCCTTTTGCCTGAGGCTGAAGGAGGAGGCCAAGGTCATCCTCATTCCCGGCCTCGTCTTCGGCGAAGCCGGACGCCCCTTCGCGCGGCTCAGCTTCGCGGCGTCGCCGGAGCAGATCGCCGAAGGCGTGAAGCGACTCGCCCCTTTCTGGGAGCGGGCATGAGCCTCTTCGCCTTCTCCGACGACGAATGTCGGGAGCTGGCCGTCGCCCACGGCACGCCCTGCTTCGCCTATCGCGGCTCAGTGGCTGAGGCTTGCTTCGCCGCGTTGCGGGCCGCGCTTCCTCCCCGCGTCCGCATCGCCTACGCGATGAAGGCGAATCCCCACCCCGATCTGCTCGCCTGCTTCGCGGCGCTGGGCGCCAGCTTCGATTGCGCATCCATCGGCGAATTGCAGCGCGTCTCCGCGTTGAACCTTCCGCCGGGGCGCTGCTTCTTCGCGGGCCCCGGCAAGCGCGACGAGGAATTACGACTCGCGCTCGCGATGGGGGTGCGAGTGCAGGCGGAAGGCCTTGAAGATCTCGCGCGACTCGACGAAATGGCGACGGATGAAGTCGCCGTCAACCTCCGCGTGCATCCGCTCGGCGTGGAGGAGGGTTCGCGCATCCTCGGCGGCAGCGGGCCTTCGGCCTTTGGCGTGGATGAGGAAGCCGTTCCCGACCTGCTCGCTCGCGCGTCCAGCCTCCGCCGCGTGAAGATCCGCGGACTCCACGCCTTCGCCGCCAGCAACCAGCGGAACGCGAAGACCCTGCTCGCGATCCACGGACGGATCTTCGATCTCGCGAAACGGCTTCACGATGAACACGACCTGAACCTAGAACAAATTGATCTCGGCGGCGGCCTGGGCGTGCCCTACGCGGAAGACGAAGCGCCGCTGGACCTCGCCGCTTTCGGCCAAGGGCTCGGCGATCTGCTCGCGCGCCACTCCTGGTTCACCGGCGAAGTCATCCTGGAGCCGGGCCGCTTCCTCGCCGCGCCCTGCGGCGTCTACCTCGCGCGCGTCATCCGCGTGAAGGAGAGTCGCGGCGCGCGTTTCGCCATCCTCGAAGGCGGCGTGAACCACCTGCTCCGCCCCGCGCTCACCGGCCAAGCGTTTCCCGTGCGCGCCATCGGCAAGGAGGGTCCGAGCCACCGCACCACGCTGGCGGGCCCGCTCTGCACAAGCCTCGACCGCCTCGGCGACGCGGACCTCCCCGACCTCGCGCCCGGCGACCTCCTCGCCTTCGGCCACACCGGCGCCTACGGCTTCACCGAAGCGATGACAGCCTTCCTCAGCCACCCCGTGCCGCCGGAAATCTGGGTGGAGGGCTGAACGCCGGCCTTCTCTCCGCGTAGGCTGTTCCGAGCCCCCGGAGCCGCCATGCCCACCCGCCGCGAAACCACCTGGTTCATCGCCCTGGTTCTGCCCCTGAGCTGGGCCGTGGGCGCGCTTTGGCTGCACGACGAGCACCGCGTCTGGCTCATCCGACTGCTCATGTGCGTGCCCGCGATCGTCGCCATCGGCTGCGCGTGGGCGTTCCGTCGGGAGCCGCCCCGGGCCGCGGGCTTCGCCTTCACGGGATGGAAGCCCTGGCTGCTGGCGATGGTCTACCCCTTTCTCATGGCCGCCTTCTGCCTCGCGCTGGCCTATGGCTGGAAGGCGATGGGGCATCCCGACTTCATCGTCTTCCAACCGGAGGCGCTGAAGATCCACCTTTCCCAAACGAGCCTCTACCAAGGTCCGATCGTCCTCCTCGTCTTCGCGCTCATCTGGCTCGTCTTCCTCCTGCCCTGGCTGCTGGCGGCGGCCGCCTACCGCTGGCAATGGCCAGACAAAGTGAAGGCCGCGCTGCCCGCCAAGCTCGCGTGGCTGCACCACCCTTTTCGCGTGCTGCTCTTCGTGCCCACCTTCCTCGCCCATGGCATCTTCCCCGGCGAGCTGGGCGAAGAGATCGGCTGGCGCGGCTACCTCGTGCGGCGCTGGGTGGACCGCCCCCTCATCGCGGCGGCCATCACCATGCCCGTGTGGGCCAGCTTCCACATCCCCATCATCTTCTCCACGACGCAGAAGGGGCATCCCGTCCTCAACGCCGTGTTCCTGCTCTCCATCGCCGTCGCCGCCGTGCCCTTCGCCGCCTTCTACCGCTGGGGCCGCTCCGTGTGGCCCTGCGCCGTGCTGCACTTCAGCTGGAACATCTGGAACCCCGTCCTCCTCGGCGATGTCTACACCGGCCACCCGGGCCTCTTCGGCGGCCAGACCCGCATCTTCAACGGCGAAGCCCTCTTCGGCCTGATCTTCAACGGAATCATCGCGCTCATCCTGATCCTGAGGTGGCGGGCGGAAGCGCGGCGGCTCCGCTAGGCTTAGAAGCGGCGCCCTTTGACGGAGCCCTGGATGCAGCAATTTCCCGCGCACTTCGAGCATCAGGCGATCCGGCGTTCCTTCGACGGGGCCAAGCCGGGCGGACTGTGTGGCTGGTGGTGGAGTAGGCCTTGCGCTGTTTCAGAATTTGAAAGAAGCGATGGCATTATTTCAAGTTGGGCCGTAAATTAAAACAACGCCATCGCCTAGCTCACTTCTTGAAATAGCCATGAAACGCTCCATGACGGGGACTTACCGAACGACAACCACGACCGGGGAGGCCGTGCGGGCCTTCGTGCCCCATCCGCTGCCTCCCGATCCGCCCCTTGCCTGGAGCCCTGCCCTGGTGGCGCGCCAGCAAAAAGCAGCCCTGGCGCTCGGGCGCCTGGATGGCATCTCGTCGCTCTTGCCGGACCCCGCCCTCTTCATCTACGCCTATGTGCGCAAGGAGGCGGTGCTCTCTTCGCAGATCGAGGGCACGCAGTCCTCGCTGTCCGATCTGCTCACCTTCGAGAACGATCAGGCGCCCGGCGTGCCGCTGGACGATGTGGAGGAAGTCTCCTGCTATGTCGCCGCGCTGGGCCATGGCTTGAAACGGATGGAAGAAGGCTTCCCGTTGAGCCTGCGCCTCGTGAAGGAGATCCACGGCGTGCTGCTGTCCTCGGGCCGGGGAAGCACGAAGCAGCCGGGCGAATTCCGGCGGAGCCAGAATTGGATCGGCGGGTCGCGTCCCGGGAACGCGGCCTTCGTCCCGCCGCCCCACGACACGCTCCCGGACTGCCTCGGCGCGTGGGAACGGTTCCTCCACGCGCCCGCGGACGCGATGGACGCGCTGACGAAAGCCGCGCTGGCCCATGTGCAATTCGAAACGATGCACCCCTTCCTCGACGGCAACGGCCGTGTGGGCAGGCTCGTCATCGCGCTGATCCTCCGGACGGATGGCGTTCTGACCCAGCCGCTGCTTTACCTGAGCCTCTACCTCAAGCAGCACCGCGCGGCCTATTACGATCTGCTCCAGGCGGTCCGGATGGAAGGCGATTGGGAGGCCTGGTTGGACTTCTTCTTCCAGGGCATCGCCGAGACTTCGGATCAGGCCGTGGCCACGGCCCACAAGCTCCTGGCCCGGTTCGCGGAAGACCGTGCCGCGATCCAGGCGCTGGGCCGCGTCTCGGGCTCCGTGCTGCAAGTCCATCACGCGCTCCAGGGCCGCCCGATCAGCGCCGTCAGCTTCCTCTCCGAAAAAGCGGGGCTCTCGCAGGCCACCGTCTACAAGGCCCTCGATCACCTCAGGCGCCTCGGCATCGTCCGTGAGATCACGGGGAGCCAGCGGAACCGGCTCTTCGCTTATGACCAGGTGATGCGGATCCTCACCCAGGATACGGAGCCCTGATCAGGCCTCGTCGTCGGGTTCGACGAAGAGGTGTTGGATGTGGGGGAAGCGGGCGCGGAGGCGGCGCTCGAAGGCGTTGATGGCGTCAATGAGGGCTTGATCCGAAGGCTGAGGTTTGAACTTCACCTTGAGGGTGACCATGAGGCGTTCGCTGCCGACGAAGACGGCGATGAGGTTGAGGACCGTCTCGACTTCGGGATCTTCTTCGGCGGCTTCGCGCAGGGCGGCGCGCAGGGCGAGGGGCGGCGCTTCGTTGAGGAGCAGACTCGTCACTTCCGAACCTACGAAAACGGCGATGGCGATGAGCAGGAGGCCGATGGCCACGGAACCGACGCCATCCCACACCGGATCGCCCGTCGTCATCACGAGCAGGACGGCGCTGAGCGCGAGGAGGAGACCCACCAGCGCGGCGATGTCTTCGGCCAGCACGACGACCAGCTCGGTGCTGGAGCTTTGGCGCATGAAGCGCAACAGGGAGCGATTCCCCCGCTCGGCCTTCGCCGCCTTGAGCGCGCCCAGCAAGGACCAGCCTTCCAGCGCGATGGCGAAGAGGAGCAGAGCGACGGCCCAGATCAGGTGGTGGGGCGTTTCGGGATGGCGGATCTTGTGGAGGCCTTCCACCACCGAATAGAGGCCGCCGACGGTGAAGAGCAGAAGCGCCACGATGAAGCTCGCCACGAAGGGCGCCTGGCCCTTGCCGAGCGGATGCTTCGCGTCCGCGCCCTTCGCGCCCTGGCTCATGCCGATGAAGAGCAGCACCTGGTTGACGCAGTCCGCGCTGGAGTGGATGGCTTCCGTCAACAAACTGGAACTGCCGGTGAGCGCGAAGACGACGAACTTGGAGAGGGCGATGCCGCCGTTGGCGAGAAGGGCGAGGGCGATGGCTTTCTTGCTCGACGCGGACACATCAGTTCCAGGGCTGGATCTGCAATTCCATCAGCAGGCTGCCCAGCAGGTACAAGGAGCCCGTCACCAGCAAGGGCTCGCCGGGGTTGGCGGCGTCGTGGACGCGGATGCGGTCCGCGGCCGCCTTGAGTCCGAGCACCGGAGCGTTGGCGCCGCGCGCCGCGAAAGCCTCTCGCAACTGGCCCGGCACCGCGTAACGCGGGTCGGTCCCGCGGACGAAGGTGAGGCTTCTCGGCTCCATGCGGAGCAGCTCCGCGGCCACGCCCGCCACATCCTTGTCGCCCATGGCGCCGAACATCAGGTGCGGCCACACGCCGCAGCGGAGCGCGTGAGCCGCGAGCGCCTTCGCGCCATCGGGGTTGTGGGCGCCATCCATCCAAACCTGCTCAAAGCCCGGCACCTTCCAGAGCCGTCCTGGCCAGCGGGTAGCCTCGATGCCCGCCTTCACGCGCTCGGGATAGATGGGAAAGCCGATGTGGCGCAGGCGTTCGATGGCCTCCATCGCGGTGGAGTAGTTGGCGACCTGATGCGCTCCGGCGAGCGGCACGCGCGTGCCTTCCACCACGCTGTGATCCCAGGCGAGGGTGTCCGCGCCGCGCATGCGCGCGGGGTGGATCGTCGGCGCGCATTCCAGCAGGGGCTCGATCCAGGCCGGATCGAGGCCGGGGCCAAGGACGAGCGGGTGGCCTTCCCGCGCGGTGCAGAGCTTCTCCCGGGCGATGGCCTCGCGCGTGTTCCCCAGGTATTGCTGGTGATCGAGGCCCACGCTCGTGAGGATGGTGAGCATGGGGTCCACCGCGTTGGTGGCGTCCCAGCGACCTCCGAGCCCGACTTCGAGGATGGCGACTTCAACTCCCGTCATGCGGAAGGCCAGCAGCGCCGCCGTGATCATCAATTCGAAATAAGTGGCCTCGATGCCCGCGCGGCCTTCGGCGTCGAAGGCTTCGCCCAGCAGCAACTCCAGCGCGCCTTCGCCGATGGGTGCGCCATCAATCCAGATGCGCTCGGATTCATCCACCAGGTGCGGGCTCGTCGTCCATCCCACGGTGCGGCCCGAAGCTTTCAAGGCGTGGGCGAGGAAGGCGCCCACGGAGCCTTTGCCATTGGTGCCCGCGACGAGCATGGAAGGGAAGTTCCGCTGGGGGTTTCCAAGGCCTTCCAACAGCGCGCGGATGTTGTCCAGCCCGCGCTTGATGCCCAGGTGGGAGCGGCCGCGGAGCCGTTGGAGGTTCGGCAAGGACTCCCAGGCTTCAGGCATTCACGGGCCTCGGGCCTCGGGTCTCGGGCCTCGGGCCGCCCTGCGGAGACCACGCCTTGGATTCAACGGCCTGAAGCCTGACGCCTGACGCCTGACGCCTGTCTTGAACAGGCCTCGGGCCTCGGGCCTCGGGCTTCGGGCCGCACTGCGGAGGCCGCGGCTTGGATCGAGCGGCCTGAAGCCTGACGCCTGACGCCTGACGCCTCATTTGCTCGCCGGCGTCATCCAATCGAGGCAGGAGGCGAGAAAGGCCTTGAGCTGATCCCGCGGCACGACCTTGTCCACCATGCCGTGGGTCTGGAGGAACTCGCTGCGCTGGAAGCCTTCGGGCAGGCTCTGCTTGATGGTCTGCTCGATGACGCGCGGGCCGGCGAAGCCGATGAGGGCCTTGGGCTCGGCGATGTTGAGGTCGCCCAGCATGGCGTAGCTGGCGCTGACGCCGCCGGTGGTGGGGTCCGTGAGCAGAGAGAAGTAGGGCAGGCCCGCCTTGTCCAGCTTGGCGAGCGCGGCGCTCACCTTGGCCATCTGCATGAGCGACAGCGTGCCCTCCTGCATGCGCGCGCCGCCGGAGCAGCTCACGATGAGGTAGGCGCACTGCTTCTCCAGCGCGCGTTCCGCGCCGAGCTTGAGCTTCTCGCCCACCACGGAGCCCATGCTCGCGGCGAGAAAGTCGAAGTTCATCACGCCAGCGACGATGGGGTGGCCTTCCAAGCTGCCTTCGACGATGACGACGGCGTCCCGGTCCTGGCCGGAAGCCTCCAGCTTCGCGAGCTGATCCTTGTAGGCTTTGGTGGCGACGAAATGGAGCGGGTCGTTGCTTTTCAGCTCCGTGAACAGCTCGGTCCAGCCTTCGTCCAGCAGGCCCGCGACGCGCTCCTCGACGCCGATGCGGAAGTGGTATCCGCACTTGGGGCAGACATTGTGGGTGTTCGCCAACTCTTTCCGATAGATGATCTCGCGGCAGTTGTCGCACTTGATCCAGAGCCCTTCGGGCACGCGGACGGTGCGCTCCTCGACGGCGGTCTTCTGCTGGCGTTTCTTGACGAACCAACTCATGGCATCACCCTCGAATCAGGCGCGGCGCTTGGCGGGGCCGTGCTTCAGCGCCTCGAAGAGACGATCCAGCTCGGCTTCCGACGCGTAATGGAAGAGCAGCGCTCCGGCCTTGCCCTTGGCCTTGATCTCCACGCGGGTGGCCCAGGCGCCGGTGAGCTCCTCCGCCGCAGCCTTGATGAAGAGTTCCTGCGGGTGGCGCTTCTTGGTCTTCTTCTTCCGCTCCTTCTGGAGCGAGGCGAGGCGGGCTTCCAGGGCGCGGACGCTGAGCTGCTGCGCGACCACTTCCTCCGAAAGCTGCATCTGGAGCTTGGGGCTTTCGACGCCCAGCAGCACCTTGGCGTGGCCGGTGCTGAGAGGGCCCTTGGCCACGAGATCCTGCAACTCGGAGGGCAGGCGCAACAGGCGCAGCGTGTTCGCCACCTGGGGACGGCTCTTGCCCACGCGATCCGCCACCTGCTCCTGGGTGAGGCGCAGGTGCTCGCCCAACTGCCAGTAGGCGCGGGCTTCTTCGATGGGATTCAGTTCCTGGCGCTGGATGTTCTCGACGAGGGCGAATTCCAGCAGCCGGTCGTCGGGAATCTCCTTGATGAGGACCGGCACCGTCGCGAGGTTCGCCTTCTTCGCCGCGCGCCAGCGGCGCTCGCCCGCGATGATCTCGAAGCGCTCGCCGACCTTGCGGACGACGATGGGCTGCATCATGCCGTGCTGCTTGAGGCTTTCCGCCAATTCGGCGATGGCCGCGTCATCAAAGTAGGTGCGGGGCTGCTGGCGGTTGGGGGAGAGAGAACCGACGGGCAGCTCCCGCTGGGTCGCATCCTCCGGCGCCATCTGGCTCATGAGGGCCGTGAGGCCGCGGCCAAGGGCGGGTCGCTTGGGGGTGCTCATGCGCCTTCCTTCGTCAGGGTGGCCGTCATCGCCGCGCTCATCCCCATCCACTCGCGGGCGAGGTCGAGGTAGGCCTGCGAGCCCTTGGACTTGAGATCGTAGAAGGCCACGGGCTTGCCGTGGCTGGGAGCCTCCGCCAGGCGCACATTGCGGGGGATGCGGGTCTGGAAGACCTTATCCGGAAAGGCGGTGCGCACTTCCTGGGCCACGGCGGACCCGAGGTTCGTGCGCTCATCCGCCATGGTGAGGACGATGCCGCCGAGCTGGAGTTTGGGGTTGGGACCGGCCTGGATGCGGCGCACGGTCTCCATCAACTCCGCCAGACCATCCAGCGCGAAGAACTCGCAGGGCATCGGCACGATGACTTCGTCGGCGGCCGTGAGCGCGTTCAGCGTGATCATGCCGAGCGCCGGGGGCGAATCAATGAGGATGTAGTCATACTCGTCCATCACCGCGTCGAGGCCCTTCCGCAGCTCCTGGAGTTGGGGCATTTCGAAGAGCTCGAATTCGAGCTGGGCGAGGTCCTTGCCGGTGGGGATCACCTGGAGCATGGGCACTTCGGTGCGCAGCACGAGGGTGTGGGCGGGCGCGCCCTTCATCAGCGCGTAGGACCCGGCGCTGTGATCCGGCTTGGGAAAGCCGAGGCCCGTGGTGCTGTGGCCCTGAGGGTCGAAGTCCACGAGGAGGACCATCTTTTCCAGCATGGCGAGGGAGGCGGCCAGGTTGATGGCCGTGGTGGTCTTGCCCACGCCGCCCTTCTGATTGGCCAGGGCCACCACGCGGGCGGTCACGGGCGTAGGTCTCCGAGGACTGACTGGGGCGGGCGCATCCGGACTCCGGCGTGGAACAAAGGAGTCTATCAGAGTTCCACGGCCCGGATCAGCGCGGGAAGAGGGCCGCGTCCGGCGCGGCTTCGCCGATCCGCCGCACGGGGCCGGAAAGCCAAAGCTCCTTCCAGAATCCGCCGGGGCGAGGCTCCAGCTCGATCGCCACCGACTCCCCGCTCGCCGTGCGCAGCACCCACCGTGCCCGGCCTGTGCGTTGGGCCAACCACGCTGCGGCCACCGCGCACCCGGTGCCGCAGCAGAGCGTCTCGCCCTCCACGCCCCGTTCCCAAGAGCGGATGCGCGCTTCGTGCTCGCCCAGCAGCTCCACGACATTGATGTTGCTGCCTTCGGGAAAGGCTTTGTGATGGCGCAGCGGCGGCGCGAAGGCGGCGAGGTCCACCTCGGCGACCTTGGGCACTTCCACCACCAGTTGAGGATTTCCGACGAGGCCAAACGCGGCGGGCCTTCCGCCCAGCGCGCCCCACACGGGCATGGGCACCGGGCGCAGGCCCGTGCCTTCGCCTTCGGGCATGCGGATGCCGATGCCGTGGCCATCTCGACGGAGCAGCACGCTCTCGCCGCTTGAAACCGCTTCAAGGGTGGCCGCCGCGGGTGCGCCTTCGAGCCCCAGCGCCGCGCGGGTGCCGTTGCTGCAGAAGGTGTGCGCGCCATCCAGATCCCAATGCTCCATGCGCCACGGTCCGCTCCCGGGACGGTCCACGAGGAAGAGGCCATCGAGGCCGAAGGCCTTGCCGCGCGGGCAGAGGGCGCGCGCCCACGCGGGGCCGTCGAAATCTCCGGGCGCCTCGTCGGCCCAGACATACCCGAAGATGTTGCCCGCCGCCGAGGCGATCTGGACCCGCGTCACGGCTTGCTTCCAGGCTTGCGGAAGGTGTAGACCGTCTCGCCGGGCTTCGCGTAGCCCTGACGCCGGGCGAGCGATTCCATCAATTCCGGGTCCTGCGCCGCGAGGCGGCGCACTTCCTCATAAAGGTCGTGATTGTTCTGGTTGAGGGTGCGCAGCTTCGCCATCGCCTCCTGCAGTTCCGCCTGTTGGCGGTTCAAATCCCGCATACCTCCCGGCGCGAGCCAGAGGATGGCGGCGCTCAGCAGGGCCGAGGCCAGCAGCGCGGCCCAGAGACTGCGGGATTCGAGGAGGCGGTTGATGTTCATCCGAGGCGATTGAAAGCCTCGCGCCCGGCGTAGCGGGCGGAGGCGCCCAGCTCCCACTCGATCTGAAGGAGGCGGTTGTACTTGGCGACGCGGTCCGTGCGGCAGGGCGCGCCGGTCTTGATCTGGCCCGCGCCCGTGGCGACGGCGAGATCGGCGATGAAGGCGTCCTCCGTCTCGCCGCTGCGGTGGCTGATGATGGCGCGCCAGCCCGCCTTGTGCGCCATGTCCACAGCCCGCAGCGTCTCGGTGACGGTGCCGATCTGGTTCAGCTTGATGAGGATCGCGTTGCCCACGCCCTTCTGGATGCCTTCGGCGAGGATGGCGGGATTGGTGACGAAGAGGTCGTCACCCACCAGCTGCACCTTCGCGCCGAGCTTGTCCGTGAGGTGCTTCCAACCCTTCCAATCGGATTCGGCGAGACCGTCCTCGATGCTCACGACGGGATGACGGTCCATCAGTCCCGCGTAGTAGTCCGTCATCTGCTCCGCGCTCTTCTTGCCGCCTTCAAACGCGTAGGCTTTGCCTTCCAGGAATTCGGAGGCCGCGCAATCCAGGCCCAGGAAGAGGTCCTTCCCGACCCGGTAACCGGCCTTTTTAATCGCTTCCGAAATGAGGTCCAGGGCCTCCTCGTTGGAGCCCAGGTTGGGGGCGAATCCCCCCTCGTCCCCCACGGCAGTGTTCAACTTACGGGCTTTGAGGACCCCTTTTAGGGCGTGGTAGACCTCCACCCCCCAGCGCAGGCCTTCCCGGAAGCTCGGCGCGGCAATAGGGAGGACCATAAATTCTTGGATATCCACATTGTTATCTGCGTGGGCGCCCCCATTCAGGATGTTCATCATGGGCACGGGCAGGGTGCGGGCTCCGGCTCCGCCCAGATAGCGGTAAAGGGGCTGGCCAGAGGCCTTTGCGGCGGCGTCCGCCAGGGCCATGGACACGCCGAGGATGGCGTTGGCCCCCAGGCGGGCCTTATTGTCCGTGCCGTCCAAATCGCACATCAGCTCGTCCAGCTCGGCCTGCTGGAAGGGATCCATGCCCGTGAGCGCGCCCGCGAGTTCCACATTGATGGCGTCCACCGCGCCCAGCACACCCTTGCCCAGGAACCGTTTCTTATCGCCGTCCCGGCGCTCCAGAGCCTCTCGACTGCCGGTGGAGGCGCCGCTGGGCACGAGAGCCTGGCCTACGCTCCCATCGCTCAGGGAAACGCGGGCGAGGACGGTCGGATTGCCTCGGCTATCCAGGACTTCAAGGGCGGAGATGGCGGAGATGAGCTTCATGGCGGGTCCGTGAAAAGGGAAAGGGAGAGGGCATGGCCCCCTCCCTTGGAGGATGACAGGGGAAGGGGGCGCCAAGCGCCCCCTTCGACTGAGATCACTTCTTCTTGGCGGCTTTCTTCTTGCCAGCCTTCTTGGCGGCCTTCTTCTTGGGGGCGGCCTTCTTGGCGGTCTTCTTCTTGGCGGCCTTCTTGGCGGTCTTCTTCTTGGCGGCCTTCTTCGCCGTCTTCTTGGCGGCCTTCTTCGCGGTCTTCTTCTTGGCGGCCTTCTTGGCCGGCTTGCGCTTGGCGGCGGCCTTCTTGGGGGCGGCCTTCTTCGCCGTCTTCTTCTTGGCGGCCTTCTTGGGGGCGGCCTTCTTGGCGGCGGCCTTCTTCACGGCCTTCTTCTTCTTGGGGGCGGCTTTCTTCTTCGCCGCCGGTTTCGCGTCGGCCGCGGGGGCGGCCATGGAGGACATCATGTCAGCCATTTTTGGCTCCTTTGCGCCCTTGCGGGCGGTTGTGGAAGGGGTGGTACGGGCGGCCGCCTTTTCAGGTGGGGCGGCGTTCCGCGGGGTGGTGGTGGAACCCGCCGCGGGTTTCGCGGGGGCGGGAACGGCGGAAGAGGGCTGCTCCTTCACGGCCGAGGCTTTCGCCTTCTGGGATTTCTTGGGAGGATCCACCCCCGCCAGCAGCTGCGCGAGCCGCTTGCCGGGGTAGAAGTCGTCCAACAGGGCATCCCCGACGAGGATCCCGTGGGCGCCGAGCTTCTCGAGCTCTTTGATCTGGGCGAGGGTGTTCACCGCGGCCTCGACCATGAGGAACTTGTCCTTGGGCACTTTCTTCATCAGGGCCACGGCCTGGTCCCAGCGGGGCTCCCAGGTGTCGAGGTCCCGCCCAAGGACGCTGATGATGTCGCCTCCAGCCGCCATGGCGCGCTTGAGGTCCTCCTCGTTCGTGACTTCCATGGCCACATCGAGGCCCTTGGCCAGCGCCAGCTTGTTCAGCGCCGCCAGGCGCTCATCGGAGAGCAGGGCCGGCATGAGGAAGATCGCGTCCGCGCCGAGGATCTTGCTCTCCTCGACCTGGTACTCCTCGAAGATGAATTCCCGGCGCAGGAGGGGCACCTTCACCTGGGCCCGGGTCTCGCTGAGGCCCTTGTCGTCGCCGTGATAGAGGAACTTGTCGGTGGCCACGCTGATGACGCGCGCGCCGTTCTCCACGAGGCTCTTGCCATGAGTGGAGGCCTTGTAGGTCTCGCGCACCTTGCCGCGGGCCGGATCGCCGCCCGCCACTTCCGCGATCACCGTCACGCCTTGCTGGGAGAGCTCTTCCTTGAGGGAGTGGTGTCCCCGGTAGGCTTCCTTCACCGCCACCGCGCCCCGTTGCTTTTTGATCTCCACATCCAGGGCCTTGAAGATGGCGACCTTTTTCAGCATGCGGTGAGCTCCAAGTGGGCGGACTCCATGAGGGTGTTCGGAAAAGAATAGGGCGGACTTTCTTCTCGCACAACGGTAATCCAATGATTTTTCGCTCGGCAACAAAAAAAATGCGGTTTTCAGGATTTTTTTGAACGCTAGCTCTCTGTTTCAAAGACCCGAAACCGAACCCCCCCTGTCCCGGGGACTTAGGGCCGAAATGCCCTCCAGAAGCTCAAACCCGCGCTGGACGCGGTTCGGATAAGCTCAGGTGCCATGGAACCCGTGCTGCTCGACCATCCGCTCGTCCACCACAAGCTCGCGTGGCTGCGCGACCGCAAAACCGGCGGCGCGCTCTTCCGTCAGCTCCTCGAAGAGATCGGGCTGCTGCTCGCGGCGGAGGCGACCCGCGCGCTGGAGACGGAAGCGGTGAGCGTCGAGACCCCGTTGGAACGCATGGAAGGCCGCCGCCTCACGCCACTCGATCCCGTGCTCGTCCCCGTGCTCCGCGCGGGTCTGGGCTTGTTGCCGCCCTTCCTCGCGCTCATGCCCACCGCGAAAGTGGGCCACCTCGGGCTCTACCGCGACCATGGTTCGTTGAAGCCCGTGCCCTACTACCGCAACTTCCCGCCGCTCCTGCCGGAGCGCCATGTGTTCGTGCTCGACCCGATGCTCGCGACCGGTGGCAGCGCCAGTGAAGCGCTCCACCAGTTGAAGGCGGAAGGCGCGCGCCGGATCACCCTCGTCTGCCTCGTCGGCGCGCCGGAAGGCCTGCGGCGCGTGCGAGAGGATCATCCCGATGTGCGGATCGTGCTGGCCGCCCTGGATCGCGAGCTCAACGACAAGGGCTACATCCTGCCCGGGCTCGGAGACGCGGGCGACCGCCTCTTCGGCACGGCCTGAGCGCGCGTCCGGCCGCTCAGGCTACTTCTTCTCGCCGCCGAACAGCCCGCGCAGGCGCCCGAAGACGCCTTCCTTCGGCGCGGCGGAAGGCTCCACGCCGAGCGCGTCGTCCGGAACTTCCAAGGAGGGATCCAGCTCCATCGCCTTGCGGAAGCAGCCGGTGGCGTTGGTGCCGAAGCCCTTGCGATGGTAGAGCTGACCCATGCGCAGCCAGGGCTCGCCCTTCTTGGGCTGGGCGCGGGCCGCGGATTGGAAGGCCTCCACCGCGCGGGTGGACCAAGCGGGATTGCCCTGTCGCAGATCGCCCAGCAGCATCCAGGCGTCGTAGGACTTCGGCGAGTCGGCGTCCAGCTTGACGGCCTGCTCCAAAGCGCGAATGGCTTCGCTCGTGCGGCCCTGCGTGTTCAAGCCCTCACTCTGGCGGTAGAGCGCGCGGGCCTTGGCTTGGGGCGAGTCCGCCGCGCCTTGCGTCACCGGCTCAGCGCCAGGGGACGGAGCGCTCGAAACCTCGATGGGCGGAGGAGGGACGGGGATGTCGCGTACGGGAGGCGGGTCGTCCACGCTCTCGTACACGGGCTCGGAATCCACCTCGGCCACGGGCTCGGGAGCCTTGACCGCCAGAGGCGGCGGCACGAGGAAGTTCGCGCGCCTCGGCAACTTCGGATGCTCCTTCGTGTGCTCCACAGTCGCGATCTTGGGATCACTCGGGCGCGCGGTCGCGAGCGAACTCTTCTCGGCGCCTTCCATCTCCACGCCCCCGAGCGCCCAAAGCGCGGCGAGCAGGCGCGCGGCCTCCGGTTCTTCAAGCCCCGTGACGGAGACGAAGGTGGCGAAGCTCATGGGCTCGCGGCCCAACTGGGAGATGGCGAAGGCGAGACGCGGCGTGAGCGTGAGATCCGCGACGGCGTCCATCAGCCCTTCCCGCGCGAGCCACTTCCAGTCCGGCTCGGCCTCGAACTTCTCCACGAGGCTGTCGAGGGTCTGCATCTGCCGGTAGACCTCCCACACCAGCGTGCGGTGGTCGAGGGTGAACTGGAGATCCTGGCCGAGAGAGCTTCCCACCGCGCCTTCGGTCCAGGTCATGGTCAGCACCGGATGCTCGACGGCGTGGAGGAGGATGCTCCCGAACAATTCGCGCAGCCGCTCATCGCGTTGCGTTTCCGTGAGCAGGCCCCACTGCACCACGCGGTCGCCGACGCGGGCGCCGTCCTCCGCAAGCAGATCCTTCAGCGCGTTGTAGTCGAGGACGCCGAGGCGGATGAGGTAGTTGCCGAACTGCTCGCCCACCGCGTCGCTGCGCAGGTAGCACAGGTCGCCGCCCTTGAGATAGAAGCGCCGATTGCCGTCGTTCTGCTCCAGCAGGAGCTCGCCTTCCGCCCGCGTCTGATGCAGGAAACCCAGCATGGCGGCGAGATCAGGCCGGCTCTCGGTCGGTGGCACGCGAAGCGCTCCGGAATGGTTTCCAGAAGCTTGGCATTTTCCGGGGCGCTCTGCCAGCACTCTCCCCCTTTCCCCGAATGGACGCCCGGATTGGCAGGGACTATGCTTGGGAACACTTTCGGGAATCCGGGGGTCCAGCATGTTCCAGAAGTTGGGAAAATTCGAGATCGTTCGCCTGCTAGGGCACGGCGCGATGGGTGAGGTCTACCTCGGCGTGGACCCCTCCATCGGCCGCGAAGTCGCCATCAAGACCATCCTCGCCGCCACGGCGGGAGGCGAGGAAGCCAAGGCCCGCTTCGCCCGCGAGGCCAAGGCCGCCGGCGTGCTGAACCACCCGAACCTCGTGACCATCTACGAATTCGGCGAAGACCAGGGCGTCCTCTACATCGCCATGGAGTTCGTGAAGGGCCATGATCTGGAGGAACTGCTCCGCGACCAGTCGCTCACGCGCTCGGAGCTGCTGGAAGTGCTGGCCCAGGTCTGCGATGGCCTCGACTTCGCGCACCACAACCACATCGTCCACCGCGACATCAAGCCTTCCAATGTGCGCGTCATCCGCGACGGGCGCCGCCTCGCGGCGAAGGTCATGGACTTCGGCGTGGCCCGCGTGGGCAACTCCGACATGACCGCCACCGGCATGGTGATGGGCACCGTGAGCTACATGGCGCCGGAATACATCCGCAGCGGCAAGCCCGATCCCAGAAGCGACCTCTTCGCCGTCGGCGTGATGCTTTACGAAGCCCTCTCGGGCCGCAAGCCCTTCGCGGGCGACACGACGCCCACCATCCTCTACAAGATCGTCAACGAGCCTCCCGAACCGCTCGACACCGAGGCGCTCCAGGGCATCAGCCCCGCCACCCGCGCCGTGCTGGAGCGAGCGCTCGTGAAGGATCCGGACCAGCGCTACCAGACGGCGGCCGATTTCGCCAAGGCGCTGCGCGCGGCCAAGGATCCCACCTGGACCGGCGCGACGGAGGAAGGCACGACCTTGCTCCCCAGCGGCGCGGCGATGCCGCCCTCGCCCGCCTTCACGCCCACTTCAGCGCCGACCATCAGCACGCCCGTTCAAGGCAGCGGCTCGCTCACCGCGGGCGTGCCCCAGCCCACCGTCGTCTCCCAGCCCATCCCCCCGCCGATCAGCGCGCCCCCGGCGAAGAAGTCCAAAGCGGGCCTCTTCGTCGCGGCCGCCGCGGTGATGCTCTTCCTCGTCGGCGGCGCGGGAGCGGGCGCTTGGTGGTGGATGCACCGCGCTCCGGAAATTCCCAAGGACGCCCAGCTGCAGAACGCCTCAGGTGTGGCGCCCGCGCTACAGGCTGCTCCCGCGAAGGGCGGGCGCACCAGCGCTCAGGCCCATCCTCAGGAAGGCTTCCAGGGCCAACCGGCCCTCACCGCCTCCAAGGGCGCGGACAATGCCCAGACGGCCCAGGTCCCTCCCGCGACCAAGCCGCAGGTCGAGGCTCCCAAGCTCACGCCCGCGCAAAAGCGCCAGCAGGATCAGGACCAGAGCGCGGACGCGAGCCGCTACAGCCAGGACAAGCTTGAGAACATGGACATGCCCGAGCGTCTCAATGTGGGCAACCTCACCTTGAGCGACGGCATCCAGCTCGCGGACAAAGACCCCAACAAGGCCATCGCGATCTTCCAGAACGCGATCCGGGCGAATCCCACCAATGTGAACGCCTACGCCTGGTTGGCCAATGTCTACTACGATCAGCACCGCTACGGGGACTTCAACCAGACGATCCGCCAAGCGGAAGGCCGCGGCATTGATCGCCAGCGCATGGCCTCCATGAACGGCCGCTTCGCGATGAACCTCAAGAACGCCTACTTCAACAACCGTCTGAACTGATGGCGGGATCTGCCTCCCGCGCCAGACTGCAAGCCGCGCTGGGCCATACCTTCCGGAACCCAGCGCTGTTGGATGAAGCGCTCACCCACGCCTCCGCCGGAGGCCGGGACAACCAGCGCCTGGAATTCCTCGGGGACGCGCTCCTCAACGCCGCCGTCGCCGCGCTCATCCACCGCCTCCGCCCGGAATGGGAAGAGGGCGCCATGTCCAAGCTGCGCACGCTGCTCGTGCGCACGGAGACCCTCGCCGCCTGGGCGGAGGATCTGGGCTTGGAATTGAAGGAATCTCTGGGCCGGACCAAGGCCCGCATGGGCGCGAAACCGAAGGCGGACGCGTTGGAGGCCCTGATCGGCGCGGTCTACCTGGATGGCGGCGCGGATGGATTTCCGACGGTGGTGCGGCTCATCGAAGCCCGCTTCGACGCGGCGGTGCGCGCGGCCCACGAGGGGCTCTGGGCCGAAGCCGATCCCAAGACCGCGCTCCAGGAACTCGCCGCGCGCCTCGGCCTCCCCGCGCCCGCCTACACGCTGCTGGCGCAGGAAGGACCCGGCCACGCGCCCCGCTTCAGGATCCGCGTCCAGGTTGGCCCCGACTCGGCGGAAGCCGAGGGCGGCTCCCGCAAGAGCGCCGAAGCCGAGGCGGCTAGGCGCCTGCTTCCCAAACTTCCCGCCGTCCCAGGCCCGCGCGGAGTGTGACAGTTGCATTACACTCGCTAGGTCGGACAGGACGCCTGTGAAGCTCTTCCCAACCCTCAACATCCGCCAAGGCCGGGTGATCCCCACGGCCGGCGGCCTTGCCGACGAAGGCCTCGACCCTCTCGAAGTGGCGGAGCGCCTCTTGGACCATGGCGCGCAGTGCCTCGCCCTGGTGGATGTGGACGCGGCCCACGGCGTCGGCCATAACCGCGAACTGCTCGGCCGCATCCTCGCCCGCGCGGCGTCGAAGGGCAAACGCCCCTGCGTGCAGGTGGCCGGCGGCATCCGCGCGTCGGATCAAGCCCAGTTCTTCCTTGATCGCGGCGCCAACTGGCTCGTGGTGGGCACCATCCTCCACAAGGCGCCTTCCGTGGTGGAGAACCTGCTCAGCCGCTTCCAGGCCCATCTCACCGCCGCCATTGACGCGCGCGGCGGCCTCGTCCACCGCTCCGGATGGGTGGCCAACGCGGGCATGGACGCCATGGCCCTCGCCGAACGCGCCAAGGCCTATGGGTTCCGCCGCCTGCTCTTCGTGGACATCCCGGAAGAAGATGGCGCGGATCCGGATTTCGAAACCGCGCGTCGCCTGGCGCTGGCCTCCAAGCTGCCCTTGCTCATGGGCGGCAGCCTCACGCGGCCCGCGCACCTTGAGACCGCGCGCGAACGCGGCGATCTCCACGCCGCCATCGTGGACGCGCTCCTGTTGGTGGGCGACCCAGACTTGATGGAGCTCATCCATCCCGCTTCCTGCGCGTAGGCTCCGCCTTGCTGGGGACCGAGTACTTCCTCCAATCCGAGTGGTCCGAGACGGAGCGCATCCACTTCCCCACCCTCGCGCTCATCCGCTCCCAGCTCCCCAGCCAGGCGCAGATGGAGCACCTGGAAGGGCTGGCTCGGAACCTCTCGTCGCCGCGCTTGCTCGCGCTCATGTGCCGCACGCCCCATTGGCTGTGCCAGATGCCCGTGCTCCAGGCCCTCGCCCAGAACGAGGCGACGCCCGAGGCGCTGCGCCGGGATCTGGATCTGGTGGTGAGCCTCATCGCCATGACGCGGGAGTTGGATTCCGCGCCCGCGCTTGAAAAGACCGAACGCGGCGAAGCGGTGAAGGCCACCTACGCCCAGCTCCCGCCCCATCTCAAACCCATCGCCAAGGCCCTCGCCAAGCAGTTGGCCAAGCCCATAGGCGGCTCGGGCACCACGCAAGAATTCCCGGCGCTGCCCAGCGACGATCAGGACTGGGAGGCGCTGCTCGCCATCCCCCCCGCGCCCAAAGAGACGCTGCCCGCGCCCAAGACCTCTCCCGCCGAGTTGGTGGCGCGCGCCCGCGCCACCACAAGCAGCGATGAGCTCACCGATCTGCTGCTGGAAGGCGATCCGGCTGTCTGCTCCGCGGCCCTGGAGAATCCGCTCGCCACGGAAAGCCTGCTGGCGCTCGTGCTCCCCTACAGCGCCCACGCGGCCTTCTTCGAAGAGGTCTACCACGAGGCCCGCTGGTATTTCCGGGACTCCCTGCGGGTCGCCATGGTCGAGGCTCCCGCCTGCCCCGGCGCGCTCTCGCTCAAGATCGCCCGAAGCTTCGCGCTCATCCAGGCCCTCGCCGCCGCGCCCAAGGAGGACGCGGGGCTGCGCCGCATCGCGAGCCTCTTCACCCAGCTGGAGGAGAGCGAGTTCCAGTATGTGACCTACTGGTGCAAACGGCAGGCGCCGCAGTTGCTGCGCGTCGTGAAGTATTTCTACGACCGGCTCCAGCGCCGTCAGTCCAGCCTGCAGGGCGCGCTGCCGCCGCGGGCCGCGGAGGGCCGCTGGGCCTCGCTGGAGGAGCGCGTCTTCGCCGCCACCCAGGCCACGGCCAGCGATCAGCTCGCGCAGGCGCTCATGGACCCCGATCCTCAAGTAGTGCGTCTCGGCCTGGAGAACCCGGCCCTCACGCCCAAGCTGCTCATCTCCACGATCCCGGGCCTGTCGCGGGAGAGCGCGGAGACGGTCGCAGCCCATCGTTCCTGGGGCGAGGACCCGGCGGTGCTGGAAGCACTTCTGCTCAATGGACAGGTGGGTGAGGCCACGGCGCTCCGCGCGCTGGAGCGCGTCACCGGCTTCCGACCGCTTCTGGATCTGCTCCGCAACACGCGCATGCCCCACCTGGAGGTCAAGCGCCGCGCCCAGCTCGCGCTGAAGGCCCTCTACGAACAGATGGACGAAGAGGGCCGCGTGCAGGCCCTGCGCGCCTCCGGCGGCGAAGTCTGGCGGCAGTTGCCTGAGCTGCTCCAAGACGACGCCACCCTGCGCCGCCTCGTGTCGGATCGCCAACTGGACCCGAGCCTGCTGCTCCGCCTGGCCCGGAACAAACTGACCCCGCGCTCGGTGCTGGAGCTCATCGCGGGCCATCCGGTGCTCCTCGCCCATTCCGCCGTCATGAGCGAATTGCTGCTCAACCCCAAGACGCCGCGCGAAGCGGCGGCCCGGGTCTGGGGCCTGCTTTCCGAAAGCGAGCAGCAGGCGCTCCTGCGGAGCCCGCACCTGCCGGCCACCCTCCGGGCGCTGGCCTTCTAAGCCGGGCGGCCTCGCCCCCCGTATCATGGGCGGATGGGAGCGGGAATGCGGAGAAGGATGCTCATGGGGACCTCGGGCTTGGTCCTCCGACCTGCCTTCGTTCTGGGCGCGGCGCTGCTCGTCTCCGCCTGCCGCCCGAAGGCCTCCGGCCCCGCGTGGATCCAGGCTTCGCCTTCGGGCAGCCAAATGGCCGTGAGCGGCCGCCTGGGCTGGCTGACCCGCGACCCCCACTTCCGCCAGTTCCTCGAAAAGAGCCCTGAGGCCGCTCAGGCCCTGGATGTCTTCCTCCAGCGCGCCCACATCAACCCGGGCACCGATCCCGGACGCCTCACCCTTCACCTGCTCGCCATCCCCCAAGAAGGAAAGCCCACCAAGGGCTTCCTCCTGGCCCTCGACCAGTTCCAGGATCCGAAGGCGCTCCAGGTGGCCTTGGCGTCCAGCTTCCCGCCCGAAGGCACGCTGCGCTGGGGCGGCACGGACTGTCCGCTGCATGTGATCCTCGATGTGGATTCCCCCAGCTTCAAGGCGCACTTGCGCGCCCTGGCCGATCCCAGCGGACGCATCTGGATCGGCGATCTGGAGACGCTCACGGAAGTGGCGAACGCGCCCTTCGGTCCCTCGCCCGAGCTGGCGCGGGCCGCGTCGTGGATCACCCCCGCCGCCACGCTCCAGGGTTTCGCCCGGCCCGACGCCCTGATGCGCAGCTTCAAGGACCAAGCCAACGAAGACCTGCCCTTGGATCTGCCCAAGGGCATCGGCTACCTCGTCTGGTCCGTCACGCCGCCGGATTCAAAGGACCAGCCTTACCAGTTCGAACTGGCCCTCTCCGGCCAGGAGACGGGCATCAGCCAGGCCACGCCTTGGCTCCAGCGCGTCGCCGCCATCGCCGGGTCGGTCCAGAGCGGCCAGGCTCCGCCCCCCGAGATCCAGAGCGGCAAGGACTGGGTCTCCCTGCGCATGCGCCTCACCGGCGCGCAGGTGGAGCAGGTCCTGGGCAAGCTGGGCCAGTCCTTCGTCTCCCTGCCCAGGTCCGGGCCGGGCGGCGGCCCGAAGGCATGAACGCCACCCTTGCGGCGGAAGGGGCCGGACAGAGCCCCGAATTCTGGATGTCCCAGCTCAAGGCGGGACACGAGGAGGCCCTCGCCCACCTCATGGCCCGCTTCGAGCGGCCGGTGCTCGCCTTCCTCCACCGGCGCCTGCGGGAGGATTCCGGCGTCGTGCAGGAACTGGCTCAGGAGGTCTTCCTCAAGTGCCTCCAGCACTGCCAGCGCTTCGATGAGGGCCGCCCGGTCGCCGCCTGGCTTTTTACCTTGGCGGCTAATGCGGCGACCGACCATCTGCGTAAAAGAGGACGGGAGCTGCCAACTCCCGAGGCCTTTGACGCACCCGACCCGCACCAACCCTCCCCTTGGGAGCCGGTGGACCAGGGCCGCAGGCTCGAAGCCCTGCGCGAGGCCCTTCAGGGCCTCACGCCCCGCCAGCGCGCCATGGTCCAGGCCTACTACATCCAGGACCGGCCCGTGAAGGACATCGCCCGGGAGCTGGATTGCGCCGAAGGCACCGTCAAGGCGACCCTCTTCCAAAGCCTCAGCAAACTCCGCAAGACCCTTGGACCCAAGCCATGAACCCCTCCCACCAGACCCTCGATGACGCCCGCGCCCTGGAGCTGCTGGAGCATCCGGAGCTCTGGCCGGAGGATCCGGCCGCCCAGGCCGAATTGGCCGAGCTGCTGGAGCTGCATCTGGCCCTCGCCGCCCATGGCGAGGCTCTGGCCCCCGGCCTCGCGCCCCGCCGTTCGTGGGGCGGCGTCTGGCTGCCCGCCGCCGCCGCGGTGCTCATGATCCTTGGTCCCGCGGGCTACGCCGTTCATCGCATGAACGATCTGCGAGCCCAGGCCTCCGACCGCGCCCGCATTGACCAGGCGGCCCTCAAGCGGGCCCAGGACCGGGCTTGGGGCGCCTTCTTCGACCAGGCCGCGGGCCTCGTGAAGGAATTCCAGAAGGCTCCGCCGAGCTGCACCCGCGGCGAGGAGGATCGCCGTCTAGAGCGGGAAACCGCCGTCGCGCTCTTGGAGGCCAGTCATCAGCTCGCGGCTCAAGGCAGCCCCGTCTCCGGCGCGGAAAGCACGCGCACGGACCTGCACGCGTGGCTGTCGGAGATCGCGCTCGAGGACGGCTGCCTCTCTCCCGAGCGGGACAAGGAGCTGCGCCAGTACGCCATGGCGAAGGATCTCGGCGGCGAGGCCGAGCGCATGAGCCTCGCGCTCCAGGGCTCCCAGCCATGAACCTGCCCGCACTGCTGGCGGCCGGGCTGCTTCTCTCCACCGCCACGCCCACCGCCTTCCCGCCCGAACCCGCCCTCGCCGCCGTCACCGATGGCGCGGACGCGCTCTTCCAGCAGGCGCGGGACCTGCGCTACGCCCAGCGTTGGTTCGAAGCGGCGTCGGTCTACCGCGCCCTCCTCGACAAATACCCCCACTCCACGCGCTGCCCCGAAGCCTCCTTTTGGCTCGCGGCCACGCTGGAGCAGGACCAGCGCTGGGACGAGGCCATCGCCGCCTACGGCCAGTTCATCCTCCGCTACCCCGATCAGCGCCTGCTCGCGCGCGAAGCCAAGCTGAACCGCATCCGCTGCTGGGGCATCCGGCAGTGGGATGTTCCCGGCGCGGTGGAGGGTCTGGTGAACGCGTTGGGCGAGGATCGGGACGAGGTCCGCACCGCCGCCGCGCTTCAGCTCTCCAAACGCAAGGACGCCCGCGCCGTGCCCGTCCTCCAGCAGGGCCTTCGTTCCGCCGTGAGCGCCGAGGCCTGCCGCCAGGCGCTCCTCGCCATGAGCGTCAAGCCCGAGCTGCCCGAATCCGCGCCCCGCTTCATCGTCGTGCGCATCCGCGAAAAGAAGGAGAAGCCCCAGGACACGGTGACGGTGCGCGTGTCCGCCGCCTTCGCCGCCGGGGTGACGAGCTACCTCAGCGACACCCAGCTCCGGGAGGCCCGGGCCAAGGGCCTGGACATCAACCGCCTGCTCGCGGAAGCGCTCTCCGCGCCCAAGGGCACCGAGCTGTTCAGCCTCGACGACCCGGATTCCCGCGTGACCGTGACGGTGGAATAGGCCGGTCCCGTTAAGCTGGAAGGCTGATGCCGCCGCTCCAACGCTTCTACCGAAACCACCTGCGCCCCTACATCGCCGGGGCCCTCGGCGGCGCGCTGCTCATCAGCCTGGCCAGCGCCATGGACGGCGCCCTGCTGCTCCTGCTCAAGCTCATGTTCAACGAGCAGCTGGGCATGGGCGCCGCGGCGGGAGCGACCGGCGTGAAGAGCCTCGAAGCGCGCATCCTCGCCCACCTGCCCTCTCCGGCGGCGCTGCGCGAAAGCCTCTACTTCATCCCGGTCCTCATCGTCCTCGTCTTCATCATCCGTTCGATCCTGAACTACTCCGGCAACATCTCCGTGGCGCGCTCCGGCCTCCGCGCCGTGCGCGACATGCGCTCGCACCTCTTCGACCACCTGCTCACGCTGGACCCGTCTTTCTTCCAGAAGCACCCCGTGGGCGAGCTCATGAACCGCGTGCTGGGCGATGTGAGCATGATCCAGCAGATGGCCTCCACGCAAATCGCGGAGGTGCTGCGCCAGACCACGACGGCCATCGTCATGGCCTGCATCATCGTGAAGACCGATTGGCGGTTGGCCCTCGTCCTCCTTTGCGCGCTGCCGCTGGTGGCCGGTCCTGTCCGAGGCATCGGCAAGGCCATCCGCAAAGTCGCGCATCGCAGCTTGAAGAGCGCGGACAGCCTGCTCCAACGGCTCAAGGAAGTACTCTCCAACATGCGCGTGGTGAAGGCCTTCGCCCGGGAGGATTACGAAAGCCGGCGCTTCAGCGAAAAGAACCAGGAGCTCTACCGCCTGAACATGAAGGTGGTGCGCGCCCAGTCGCTTTCCAGCCCGCTCATGGAAGTCATCGGCGGCTTCCTCCTCGCCGGGCTCGTCACCTACGGCGCGCTTCAGGTCCGCCACGGCCGCGCCACTGGCGGTGATTTCCTCACCTTCCTGCTGGCGGTCTACGCCCTTTACGCGCCCATCCGCATCCTCACGCGCACCTTCGCCAACCTGCAAAGCGGCACCGTGGCGCTGGAGCGCATCTTCACCGTGCTCGACGAGCGGGCGACCCTCGCCGCGCCCGCCCATCCCGCGCCCATGCCGGAACACCCCGCCGTCCTCGCCTTCGAGAAGGTGTGTTTCGCCTACGACGAGAAGCATCAGGTGCTGCGCGGCATCACCCTCACCGTGAGGCGCGGCGAGACCGTGGCTCTCGTGGGCAGTTCGGGTGGCGGCAAGACGACGATGGCCAACCTCGTGCCGCGCTTCTTCGACCCCACCGAGGGCCGCCTCAGCCTCGATGGCACGGACCTGCGAGACTTCGATCCGCGCGACCTGCGCAAGAAGATCGGCGTCGTCACCCAAGAGACGCTGCTCTTCATGGACACCATCCACGACAACATCGCCTACGGCCACGAGGCCAGCCGCGACGCGGTCATCGCCGCCGCGAAGCGCGCCCACGCCCATGACTTCATCGCCGCCCTGCCCAAGGGCTACGACACGCCGCTCGCCGAGACGGGCTCCAGCCTTTCCGGCGGGCAGCGCCAACGCCTCGCCATCGCCCGCGCCCTGCTCCAGGACCCGCCCATCCTCGTGCTGGACGAGGCCACCAGCGCCCTCGACACCGAAAGCGAGCGCGCCGTGCAGGCGGCTCTGGAAGAGCTGATGAAGGACCGAACCACCCTCGTCATCGCCCATCGCCTCTCCACCGTGCAGAAGGCGACCCGCATCTGCGCCCTCAAACATGGCCTGATCGTGGAGCAGGGCAGCCACGAGGAACTGATGAAGCTCGGCGGCGAATACGCGCGGCTCCACGCCCTCCAGTTCCGCGAGGCCTGAGGCGGCCATGAAGCGGACGGATTTCGGCTTCGACCTGCCGCCGGAGCTCATCGCACAGCATCCGGCCGAGCGGCGCGACGGCGCGCGGCTGCTCGTGGTGGATCGTGCGGCGGGAACTTGGGCGCACAAGACCATCCGCGACCTTCCGAAGCTCATCGCGCCCGGAACGCTCATCGTCCCCAACGATGTGAAGGTGCGCCACGCGCGGCTCTTCCTCCGCCGCGCGGGCGGTGGCAAGGGCGAGGCGCTGTTGCTGCGCTCCCTCGGTCCTGGCCGCTTCGAGGCCATGGTGCGCCCGGGCGCGCGGCTCAAGCCCGGGGTCGAAGCGGAAGTGGTGGACCCCGAACGCGGCACGACGATGGCGCGACTGCGCGTGATCGAGACGCGAGACGAGGGCCTGCGCGAAGTGGAAGTCGCCTCCGGCCACCCTCTCGACTGGGACGAAATTGACCGCATCGGCCGCCTGCCGCTGCCGCCCTACATTGACCACCTCAGCGGCGAGGAGGACGAGGCCCGCTACCAGACCGTCTTCGCCGCGGATGGCGAAGCGGTCGCCGCGCCGACGGCGGGCCTGCATTTCACGCCGGAACTCATTAATGATTTGAATGCCAATCAATGCGATTGGCGCCCCGTGCGGCTCCATGTGGGGCTCGGCACCTTCCGCCCCATGAGCGCCGAGAACCTTGAAGACCATCCGATGCACGAGGAACGCTGGGAGATCCCCGAAGCCACCGCCGCCGCGCTGGAGCCCGCGCTGCGCGAACGCGCGCGGCCCATCCTCGCGGTGGGCACCACTTCGCTGCGCACCATGGAGGCGGCGTGGGATGGCTCGGCCCTCGCGCGGAGCGGAAGCACGCGGATCTTCATCAAGCCCGGCTACGAGCTCCGCACCGCGACGCAGCTCCTCACCAACTTCCACCTGCCCGAAAGCACCCTCTTCGTCCTCGTCTGCGCCTGGCTCGGCACCGATTTCGCGAAGGCCTGCTACGAAGAGGCCGTGAAGGAACGCTACCGCTTCTTCAGCTACGGCGACGCGATGCTCATTCTGTAGGCTCTTGGCTTTGGGCTTTCGGCTTTTGCTGGACGAGGCCTGCGAGTGGGTCGGCGCAAGCTAGAGCCAAGAGCCCAAGGCCAAGAGCCCTACAGGTATTCCACGAACTGGTGGATCACCGGAATGCGATGCCGCTTGCCTTTGGTGGCCTGGAGGATGCTCGCGACGCTCATGCCGAGGCACCAGAGCAGCCACACCGGCAGCGCGAAGCGCAGGGCCACGGAGCCGAAGAGCGGGAAGAAGCCGAAGATGATGAGCGCGAGCGCCACCACGCATTCCACGAAGGCGAGCAGCACGCCCTGGCGCGCGTGCCAGAGCAGTTCGCTATCCTCGCGGTTCTTCAAATAGGGCCGGAAGGCCCAGGGTCCCGCGTAGCACAGGATCAGATCGCGCAAGCGCTCGCCTTGGTACAGGGGCGTCGGGGCATCCAGGGGCACGGGCATCTCCGTTCCCGGATTATGTCAGAGGGAAGGCCTTCACACCTTGAAGGCCAGCAGCGCCGCCAAGACAAGCATGAACCCCGCGAAGACCCGCTGGAGGGCGCGGCTCCGCATCCCCGTGGCGAAGCGCGCTCCGGCCAGGGCGCCGGTGGCGAAGCCCAGCCCCGCGAAGACGATCACCATCCACGGAAGCCCATGCCCGCCCGCGTAGATGAGGACGCCCGGAAGGCCGATGGGGGGCAGCATGAGCGCGAGGCTCGTGGCCTGGGCTTCGTGCTGGGGCAGGCCCATCCACACCGCGAGGAGCGGGATCAGGATCGCCCCGCCGCCGATGCCGAGAAGCCCCGACATGAGGCCGCCGAGGACGCCGAGGACGAGTCCGAAGCCCACCAAGGCGGCTCGTGACGGCTCCGGCATGGGCGCGGACGGTTTGCGGCCCTTGGCGGCGACGGCGTAGCGGATGGCCATGACCACAAGGAAGCCGATGAAACCCCAGCGCAAGGGTGCGCTCGGAATGGCGTTGGCCATCAGCGAGCCCGCCGTCACGCCGCCCAGGAAGCCGACGAGCAGGATCCCCACCAGGCCCCAGCGGATGTGGTAGCCCGCCTTGCGGTAGTGGAGCACGGCCGGAAGGCCGATGGGCGCGAGCATCACCGCCAGGGAGACGCCTTGGGCCTGGTGCTGGTCCAAGCCCAGAAGCGCGCCCATGAGCGGCACGAGCACGATGCCCCCGCCGATGCCGAAGAGCCCCGACAACGCGCCCCCCGCGAGACCGGAAAGCGCCGCGCCCATCCAAAGAAGCCAAATCGCCATGGAATCAGGGTGCCGGGTGCCGCGCGAAGAAGTCCAGGATCAACGCCGTCGCGTCGAGGTCGGGCGCGGGCGCGTCCGCGGACGGCGACCAGGGACGGCCGCCCGGCCAGGCGTGGCCCTGGCCTTCCACGCTCCAGAGGCCCACCTCCATGCCTGAGGGTCCCCGCGCCAGATCCAGATGGTGCGAGCCTTGGGCGGTCCGCTGGATCTTCGGCGCGCAGCCCATCGTCTTCGCCCAGGCGAAGGCGGTTTCCGGCGCGGAGCGGTGGACCACTTTCCGCCCCTTGGAGCCCGCGCCGCCGCCGTAGGGGATGTGCTGGTCCGACCTGCCGTGGAAGATCAGGGTCGGCACGGGGCGAAACGGATCAGGACCGCGTCCGTCCCAGGCTCCGGCGACGACCGCCATCGAGGCGAAGAGGTCCGCCGCCTCCAAGCCCAGCCGGTAGGCCATGCGCCCGCCGTTGCTCAGGCCCGCGAGGTGGACGCGCGCGCGATCCACAGGCGCGGACGCGCTCACCTGTGCGATGAGCGCCCGCAGGAAGCCCACATCGTCCGCATCCGGAAAGGCCGGGCAGCCGAGGCCGGGTCCCGCGTTCCAGGCCGCGCCGATGGCGGGATCTTCGCTGCCCGCTTCGCCCAGCGCCGCGGGGTAGAGGACGAGGCCCGGCGCCCGGGCGGTGAACCCGGTGATCTTCGCCATCAAGCGCGGCGTGCCGCCGGTGCCGTGTAAGGCCACGACGAGCGGAACGAGTTCTGGCCCCGCCGTGCCTTGCAGCAGCGCCCGCCGCTTCACGCCCTGCCATTCCAGTTCGAGCCACCGTTCCGTCATTCCTCAAAGCTTATGGTCCAATGGCCTCATGCAGGTGGCGTGTTCCGACGATCTCATCCTCGATAGCCGACGGGCGGCCTGGCTGCCCAAGACCGGCACGCTCGTGCTGGCCGATCTCTTCCTCGGCCTGGGCGCGGCGCGGCGGCGGAAACCCGACCTCTACCCCAGCACCCATCAGGAATTGTGGGAACGGCTCGTGTCGCTGCTGGATGAGCTCAAGCCCGCCCAAGTGGCGCTGCTCGGCGACATCAAACCCGCTCAAGGGACCGTGGAAGGCGATGAGCGCGAGGAGCTGCGCCAGCTCTTCAAGAAGCTCGGCTCCAACAACCGCAAGGTCATCCAAGTGGTGGGCCATGCCGATCGCGCGGGCGGCCCGGCGCTGAAAGACACGGGCATCACCCCGGTGGAGCAGCATCGCGCGGGCGCCTTCTCCCTCATGCACCGCCGCCGCATCTTCGTCTATCCGCGTCAGGAGCCCGGCGTGCTGTGGATCAACGGCGGCGTCCATCCTCTCTTCGCCCTGCCCGCCCAGACCCCGCGCGGGGATGCGGATTGGCTGCGGGTTCCGGCCTTCCTCCACACGGGCTACGCGCTCATCCTGCCGCCCTTCGTGCCCTGGGCTCAGGGCTTCGAAGTCATGCAGCCCGAGCGCCTGCCCAAGCAGGCCCGGGCCTGGAGCCTGCTCGCCGAACGGCTCGCGCCCCTGGATCTGCCGAACCTGCCGCCCCCGCCGCCGCACCTCGCCGCGCTCGCGCGGACGCCGAAACGCCCCGGCGCGCGGGAAGAGTAGCTATTTCTTCGTGTGCTTCGGCGCTTCCGCCGCGCCGCCTTTCACGACCGTGCCGTCATCCAGCTTGAGATCCCAGCCGATGCGGTCGCCCACTTTCAGGCCCAGGCGCTTGAAAGTGCCTTGGGGGAACTCGATGAAGTGGCGGCTGTCCACATGGCCGCCGAAGTTCGGATAGTCCGCGTCGCTGCTGTAGACCCGCACCGGCGAGGGCGGCGGCACATCGGGCACCAGCTCCAGGATCTTGCCGTCCTTGTCCGTCCACGCCACATCCAGCGAGATGAAGCAGTTCTTCATCCAGATGGGATGAGGGCCGTCTTCGTTGTAGAGGAAGATCATGCAGTGGTCGTTGGCCAGCTCATGGCGGCCCATCAGGCCCTGCGCGCGTTCGGCCTCCGAGACGGCCACTTCGGCGGTGAAGCGGTGGCCCTTCACCGAGACGGTGCCGTTGCCGCCCGCCATCAGCGTGATGGGAAGCAGGAAGACGAAGCTGACGAGGGCGCGGCGCATGGAGACTCCAGGCTTTCGATGATAATCCATGCCTCGGATGGCGTGGTATCATGAGGAATGCCCCGAGCGGACCTTCAGGTTCCCTGGGGCGTTTTCATAGGCGTGTCTTTTTCCAGGAGTGACATGGCGCGGCGGCTCGTGGGGCTTCTTTTGGCATCGGCCGTGGGCATGCACCTCCGCGCCGTCCAGGAAGACCTTCTGCTCAGTCTCAAGGCGGTCCGCGCGGATCATCCCGTGAAGCTGGATGGCCGGATGGACGATCCCGCCTGGGCCACCGCGCCCGCCACCGGCGCGTTCCGGGAGACCTGGCCGGATTACGATGCCGCGGCGAAGCAGCCGACGGAAGTGAAGGTGCTCTACGACGACCGCTTCCTCTACATCGGCGCGCGCCTGGATCTCGCGCCCGGCGGCGGCCCCGTGGTGCGCCGCATCCACCGCCGCGACCAGGACAGCCCCTCGGATTGGTTCGGCGTCTACCTGGACAGCCTCCACGACCACCGCAGCGGCTACGCCTTCTTCGTCAACGCCGGTGGCGTGCAGCGCGACGCGGCGCTCTACAACGACACGGGCCAGGACTTCTCCTGGGACGGCGTGTGGGAAAGCGCCGTGCATGTGGACGCGAAGGGCTGGACCTGCGAGTTGAAGATTCCGCTCTCGCTGCTCCGCATCCACCCCGGCCAACAGGATCAGGTCTGGGGCGTCAACTTCAGCCGCTCGGACCAGGGCGCCATCCGCGAAAGCTCCCAGTGGATGGTGCCGCCCCGGGGCGAGAACGCCTTCGTGAGCCGCTTCCCCGATCTCACCGGGCTCGAAGGCCTGAAGCCCTTGCCGCGCCGCGAGCTGATCCCCTTCGTGAGTTTGCAAGACAAGGTCGCCACGGCCCAGAGCTACGACGACCGCGGCCTGCGCTGGAGCGCGGGCGGCGACGGCCACTTCGGCATCGGCTCCAACGCGCAGGTGGACTTGAGCGTGCGCCCGGATTTCGGCCAGGTGGAAGTGGACCAGGCGGTGCTGAACCTGTCCACGGTGGAGACCTGGTTGCCGGAGAAGCGGCCCTTCTTCCTGGATGGCGCCGACATCTTCCGCACCAACGGGCCGACGCTCTTCTACAGCCGCCGCATCGGCGCCGGGGTTTCGGGCTACACGCCGCTTCCGGGCGAGACGATCCTCGATCAGCCGAACGCCCAAGATATCGCCGCCGCCGCCAAGTACACGGTGAAGACCGAGGATGGCCTCGCCTTCGGCGCGCTGGGCGCGCGCACCGCCGCCGCGGACGCCACCGTGCGCGAGCCGGATGGCAGCCTCAGCCATCCGCAACTCGCGGGCGCGGACACCTTCGGCCTCGTCCGCGCCGCGCAGACGCTGGATGACCGCGGCTCGTTCCTTGGCGTCTTCGCCGGGGCGCGGCAGCCTTCAGAGGCGGGCGATTCCGCGACGCGCCTCACGGCGGCCGATGGCGCGTGGAAGAGCCAGGACCGCAGCGCCAAGCTGAGCTTCGCGCTGGATCACAGCGAAACGGGAATGCCCGGCCAGCAGGACCAAGGCTGGTACGGCCTGGCGTCCGGCTCCAAGAGTTGGGCCAGCGGGTGGTCCTCCTCCGCCTCGCTGGAGAATGCCGGGCGAACCTTTGGCGTGGGCGGCCTGGGCTACATGGGCCGCGCCGATTACCAATCCGCCTCCGCTTCCGTGAGCCGGAACTGGGACGCCACCGCCGGAGGTTTTCGCAACTGGGGTTGGGGCGCTTGGGCCAACTACTCCCGCGATCAGGCGGGCTACGCCTTCGACCGCTCCATGGGCCTGAACGCCCACACGGATTTCACGAACTTCTGGAGCCTCTGGGGCGGCGCGAACCTCGCGTTGCCCGCCTTCGATGATCGCGAGCTGCGCGCCTACGACGATCCAGTGAAGAAGTACCTGCGCCGCTCCGCGCGACCCGGCTTCAACCTCGGCTTCGACACCGCCGCCAACCGCCCCTGGTACGGCCGCGTGAGCGTCTCGCGCGGATGGAACGAAGGCGGCCCCAGCTCCGGCCTGGACTTCTTCCAAAGCCTCAAGCCCCATCCGGCGGTGGAAGTGCAGTTCGAAACCAGCGTCTCCCACGACGCCGGGACGCGGTCCTATCTGGAGACGGTCGGCGACGCGCCCTCGCCCATCGCGGGCCAGGCTCCGGGCACGCCCCTCACCGGCCTGCGCCGCCTCTCGGCCTTCAACCAAACGGTCCGCATCGCCTACGCCTTCAGCCCCGCGCTCACCGTGCAGGCCTTCAGCCAGTGGATGGAGAACGCCTGGGATTACCGCGACCTCCGCGCCTACCAGGACGACTGGACCCTTCAGCCCGCGACGACCACGGACGCGACCGCCTTCAACGACCGGCTCTGGACCCTGAACCTCATCACCCGCTGGGAATTCAAGCCGGGATCGGCCTTCTTCCTCGTCTACACCCACGGCGCCAGCACCGACGCCCTCACCAGCGGCCGCGCCGCCCTGAGCCCCGTCTCCGACCTCTCCGTCCTAGGCCATGTCCCCAGCGACGATGTGGTGCAGATGAAGGTGAGCTGGATGTTCAGGTAGGTTCACCGCGGAGGCGCTGAGGACGCAGAGAAAAGCCTTCGCGGAAAATGCTTTTCTCTGCGTCCTCAGCGCCTCCGCGGTGAATCAGCCGTTCCGCATCCACGCGACCACGCGGTCCACATCTTCTTCGGTGTGGAAGCCGTGGAAGGCGATGCGGAGGTAGCCTTCGCGGGCGGAGGCGTAGAGGCCTTGGCGCATGCCCTTGCGCAGCGCGGTCTGGAGGGCTTCGGGGTCGCGGCCTTGATGGTGGAAGGCGAGGATGGCGCCGAGGCGGTCCGCGTCCAGGAGCGCACGCAGCCGCGCGGCTTCATCGCTCCACGCGGAGCCTTCGAGGCGCGCGAGGAGGCGGAGCTGGAGCGCCTTCACCTGCGCGGCGATGGACGCGACGCCCGCCGCGTTGAGGAGGTGGAGGCTTTCCGCGAGGGCCGAGCAACCCAGCAGGTTCGGCACGCCGGCTTCCAGCCGCTCGCCGCTCGCCACCCAGTCCCGTTCGAAGTCGGTGTTGGGCCGGGCGAAGTCCGTGGCGTCCTGCACGGAGAGCCAGGAGCCGCTGGGCACGAGCCGCGCGCGGAAGGCTGGATCGGTCCAGAGGAAGCCGAGGCCCTGGGGCGCGAGCAGGCCTTTATGGCCGCCCGTGGCGAAGGCGGCGACGCCTTCCAAGGACGGCGCCGGCACCGTGCCCGCGCCCTGGATGCCATCCACCACCAGCGTGACGCCGCGCGACGCGCAGCCTTCCGCGAGGCGGCGCAGATCCAGCTTCAAGCCATCCTGGAAGCGCACCCAGGACACGGCGAGCACCTTCGTCGCGGGGCCGAGGGCCGCGAGCAGCGCGGCCTCGGGATCGGCCTCCGCCGTGGGCGGCGCGCTCAACCAAGCGTCCGCGCCCGCGCGGTGGCCCGCCCAAAGCGGCACTTCACGAAAGCTGACGCCGCGCGGGCTCTGGGCCTTCCAGGGCCAGACATTGCTCGGGAACTCGCCCAACGGCGCGACGACTTCATCGCCCGCCTGCCACGGAAAGCCCATGGCCACGCGCTGGAGCCCTTCGGAGGTCGTCGCCACGAGGCTGATGTCGTCGGCCTCCGCCCCCAGCAGCTTCGCCGCCTCGCGGCGCACGGCGGTGGGCAGGCCGATGAAGTCCTCCTTCATGTTCACGAGCCAGGGCCGAAGCTCCTTGAAGAGGAAGCTCCGCACCGCGCGCATGGCGGCCCGCGGCATGGGCCCTTCGGCGCAGTGCATCACCCAGGTCACTTGGGGATCGAAGTGGAAGAGGGCGGGGTTCAGCGGCGCGGTCATGGGGACTCTAAAGTCTGCGCTGAGGAGAAGGTGGACTTCAAAGCATCAGTTATAGCTCGATGGTACTATCCAAAAGTTTTCCGGAGGTCTTCTATGCGCTCGATTGCGAAGCCCTTATTCCTAGTGCCTGCCTTATGTATTCAAGCTCAGGCCCCTTCCCATCCAGTGGATCTTGGGGATCAAGCCTTCGACCAGAAAGACTATGCGGCTGCGCTTGCCATTTACAGGCCTCGTGCCGAAACGGGGGATGATTTCTCGCAGTGGATGCTCGGACAGATGTACCTGCGCGGCCTGGGCCTTCCTCAGAACACATCAGAAGGCCTGTCTTGGATGCGGAAGGCCGCTTCCCAAGGGAATGCCTCGCTGGAATGCAACCTGGGCAAGGAATACCTGATGGGCGACCAGACTCCCAAGGACATTCCTGAGGCGACCAAGTGGCTGCGACTTGCTGCGGAGCAAGGCATGACTGATGCACAAGACATGCTCGTGCTGCTGTACCAAATGGGCGACATCGCCCAGAACGATCCAGCGGATGAGGCGAAGTGGTTCCATGCCGCGGGCAGCCGCGGGAATGCTTCCGCGCAAGAGCACTACGCCCTGATGTGCATTGCCGGCGCCGGAACCCCAAAATCAGAAGCAGAAGCTGTCGCCTGGATGCGAAAGGCCGCGCTTCAGGGGCGAGGATCTTCCCAACTACGCATGGCTTTCTTCTATGCCAAGGGCATTGGAGTGAAGACAGACCTTCAAGAAGCCTACGCTTGGAGTCTCCTCGCCCACGACTCAGGGGCCGACAAACCGCCCATCACACCTGCTAATTTCGAAGAGCTGTTCACCAAAACTCAGATCAACGCAGGGAAGAAGCGCGCTGAACAGCTCCGGGCGAAGATCGTTCTCCCGAAGACAGTGGCGGCCAATCCCTAGGCACCTCGGTAACGGGCCTCAGCCCACGGTGGATTCCAGCAGGGCGGCGAGGCTGGCGGGGAAGCGGGGCTCCACGAGGGCGCGCACGGCGCGGGCGTATTCCTGGATCTCCCACTGGGCGTGCGCTTCGGAGCGCAGGCGGATGAAGTGGGCGACGGCCTGGAGCGAAGTCGTCCAGTAGACCTCGGAGTAGAGGCCGAGGGGCAGCACGCAGCGGGCCTGCTCGCGGCAGACGCCCAGCTCCAGCAGCTGCTTGTAGGAGGCGACGCTGGCCTTGCAGGTATCGAGGTAAGCCTCCGTCGCGGCCTTCTGGTCGGCGACGGCGCCTTCGCTGCCCTGCTTGTTCACGACGGCCTGCTGGCGGAAGAGCGACGGCACATGGAACTCGTCCTCGGGAAACTCCACATAGCGGCCGGAGATCTCGTTCCAGGAGCAGCCCACCTGATGCTTCATCCACTGGCGGAAGACGAAGATGGGCGCCTTCACATGGAACTGGAGGTAGGCGTGGCGGAAGGGCGAGGTGTGCTCGTGTTCGGCGAGGTAGCGGATGAGCTTGGTGTCCTTCTCCTCGAAGGTTTCCTTGCGCTTGCCGTAGCTCACGCGGGCGGCGTTCACCACGGAGAGGTCGCCCCCCATGCAATCCACGAGCTGCACGAAGCCGCGGTCCAGGACTGGAATCTCTGTCTGGCTCATCTCGGAACTCCCGCCTTTGAGCTTGGGCTGGCCCCTGAGAGAATGGAAGGGCTTGGCAGGCAGCCCGGTCCAGGAGTCCTTCATGAAGTTCTTTATTGATACCGCCAACATCGCCGACATCAAGCGCATCAACGAGCTCGGCGTCCTCGATGGCGTGACGACGAACCCCTCCCTCATCGCCAAGGAGACGGGCAAGCCCTTCGAGGCGATCATCGAGGAGATCTGCGGCATCGTGGACGGCCCCATCTCCGCCGAAGTCATCAGCCTGGAGGCCAAGGGCATGCTGGAGGAGGGCCGCAAGCTCTCCGCTATCCACCGCAATGTGGTGGTGAAGGTGCCGCTCACGGCGGAGGGCCTCAAGGCCGCCCACGCCTTCAAGCAGGAGGGCATCCACACCAATGTGACGCTCTGCTTCAGCGCCTCCCAGGCCCTCATGGCCGCCAAGGCCGGGGCCACCTTCGTGTCGCCCTTCATCGGCCGCCTGGATGACATCAACCTGGACGGCATGGAGCTGATCCGCGAGATCGTGGCGATCTTCGAAAGCCACCACCTCCACACCCAGTGCCTCGCCGCCAGCATCCGCGGCCCCCGCCATGTGACGGACGCGGCCCTGGCGGGCGCCCATGTGGCCACCATCCCCACCAAGGTCTTCGATCAGATGCTCCAGCACCCGCTCACAGACAAGGGCATCGAAGGCTTCCTCGCGGATTGGAAGAAGAGTGGCCGCTAAGACGATCCTCGCGACCCTGGCGCTGCTGCCCTTCCTGGCCTGCCAGGCGCCGCGGGCCGCGCCCCAGGCGGCCCCGGCCCAACCCGCCTGGGTCCTCGCCCACCCGGAATACCACGCCCACAAGGACTGCATCTTCTGCCGGATCGTGGCGGGCGTCGCGCCCTCCAAGAAGGTCTATGAGGATGATCGCGTCGTCGCCTTCTGGGACATCGCGCCGCGCGCGCCCATCCACATCCTCGTGATCCCCAAGCAGCACATCCGCAGCCTGGACGAGCTGGAGCAGCTTCCGGTGGAGACCCGCGCCGCGCTGCTGGACGCCTGCTTCAAAGTCGCCAAGAAGTTCGGCCTCACCGAGCGCGGCTTCCGCGTCATCGCCAACACGGGCTCGGACGCCAACCAGACCGTGCCCCACCTCCACTTCCATGTGGTCGGCGGCGAGCGGTTGCTGGAAGACCCGATCACCATTCCCGGCAAATCCCCCGCGCCGTGATTTCGTGGAAGGTGCCGCTTCTTCGGGCCGTGGCCTGGTCCGCGGCGCCGCTGGATCAGCCCGACGATGGATGGCTTGAGGTCGCCGCGGGCGCGCCGGACGCGAGCCTGGTGGAACCGCTGCTCCGCCGCAGGCTCAGCGCGTTGGGCAAGGGGATGATCCACTGCGCGGCCCTGGCGGCGGAAGGGCTCGCCCCTTTGCGCTCCGTCTTCGCCTCCCGCCACGGCGAGCCCGCGCGGACGCTGCCCATGCTGGAGGACATGGCGGCGGGCCTCGACATCTCGCCCACGCAGTTCTCCATGAATGTGCACAACGCCGTGGCGGGCATCTGGTCCATCGCGCGAAAGGACGGAAGCGCCATCACGGCCCTCGGAGCCGGGGCCGAGACCTTCGGCTGGGGATTGCTGGAGGCGCTCGCGCTGCATCAGGAGAACGGCGAGCCCGTGCTCTTCGTCTTCGGGGATGACGCCCTTCCCGAAGCGCTGTCTCCGGCTCCTCCCGAACCGCTGCACGCGCTGGCCCTGCTCATCGGCGCGCCCGCGTCGCGCACGCTGCGCCTGGAGCGGGCGCCCGAAGCAGAGCCAGGTTCGCCGCGCCTGCCCCAGTCCCTCCACGCGCTGCGCGCCCTCGCGGGCGAGGCGCTCGGCCCTTGGGCTGGACCGCGCGGCGCGTGGACCTTCGACCTCGTGTAATCCATGCCGCGCCTCCTGAAGATCCTCGCCAGCGGCATCGGCTTCAGCTCGGTCGGCATCGGGGGCCTGCTCTTCTCGCTGATCGGCGTGCCCATCCTGTGGCTGCTGCCCGGGGGCGAGGCCGCCCTGCGGCGCCGGACGCGGACGGTGTTCTTCCAGTACTTCCGCGCCCTCGTCTGGTTCCTTTCCGCCGCGCGGATTTACGACCTCCGCACGGATCTGCCACCCCGGGCGGAGCTGGACGGAGCCCTCATCCTCGCCACCCATCCGGGCTATCTGGATGTGGTCATGGCCCTCGGCACCATCCCCCAGCTCACCTGCATCGTGAAGCCCGGGGTCTGGAAGAATCCCGGCTTCGGCTGGGCGGTGCGGGCGGCCGGTTACATCCCCACCCTGAGCCCGGAATGGGTGCTGGAGGAGGGGGCCAAGGCGCTCCAGCGGGGCGAAACCCTGATCCTCTTCCCCGAAGGCACGCGCACGGAACCCGGGCAGCCCTACCACTTCCAGCGGGGCGCGGCCCATCTGGCCCTGCGGAGCGGCGCGCCCGTGCTGGCGGTGGCCATCACCTGCGAGCCCCCGCTGCTGGCCAAGGGCCATCGCTGGTATCACATGCCGAAGCTGTCATGCGATTATCAGGTACGCGCTTTCGCGCGGCTGGGGCCTTACGGCCCGGGGGACCAGCCCGCCCCCCAGGCTGCGCGTGACCTCACGGAAGAACTGGAGGCGCGTTTCGATCAGGAACGCCATGGTTCAGGACATCAGCCCGGAGGAGATCAAGCGCTTCATCGTCGCGACGCTTGATCTCGAAGACACGAAGCCCGAAGACATCGGCGATGATGAACCGCTCTTCGCGGAAGGCCTCGGCCTCGATTCCATTGACGCCTTCGAGCTGGGCATCGCGCTCAAGAAGGCCTACCGGCTCGATCTCGACGGCGCCGCCCAGTCCAGCTTCGCCCACCATTTCCGCACCCCGGCGACCCTCGCCGCCTTCGTCAGCAGCCATCAGGCTCAGCGCACCCCGGACTCCGCATGAACACCGCCTTGAGCAAAGACGACATCTTCCAGAAGCTCCGCCAGGTGCTCGCGGATTCCTTCCGCCTGGACCCGGTGAAGATCACGCTCGAATCCCACCTCTTCACGGATCTCGATCTCGACAGCATTGACGCGGTGGAGCTCGCCATCCAGCTCCAGGACATCACCGGCCGCCGGGTGAAGGCCGAAGAGTTCCGCCATGTGCGCACGGTGAACGATGTGGTGGAGGCCGTCCACGCCATGCTCCGGGCATGATCCCCTTCCCCCGCTCGCTGCGCGCCCTCTCCAGCGAACCGGGGGCCTTTGCCTTTGAAGTGGAGCCGGAGCATCCGGCCTTCGAAGGCCATTTCCCCGACCAGCCCATCCTGCCCGGCGTGGTGCAGGTGGACTGGGCGATGCGGCTCGGTGAGGCGTCCTTCGGGCCTTTGGGCGTGTTCCAGTCCCTGGAGCATCTGAAGTTTCAGGCCATCATCACGCCGGAGGAACCCATCGAGCTGCGCCTTGATTGGGACGCTTCCGCGCATGAGCTGGGGTTCGCCTACTCGGCTTCGGGAAGCAAGAAATCCAGCGGCTTCGCGCGCTTCGCTCCGCCCGCGTGACCACGACCTTCCGGCCCTGCCTCGTGGTGCCCGCGTTCAATCCGGGCCCGCCGCTCACGCGCACGGTGGAAGGCCTGCTCGCCACCGGCCATCCGATCTTCCTCCAGGACGATGGCAGCGACGCGGCCACTCAAGATGAGCTCGCGCGCCTTAAAGAACTGCATCCCGAACTGCGCCTCGCGCGCTGGGAGCGGAATCAGGGCAAGGGCGCAGCCGTCTGCGCCGCGCTCCGCGCCGCCTGGGCCGAGGGCTTCACCCACGCGCTCCAGGTGGACGCGGATGGTCAGCACGAGCTCGCCGCCGTGGCCCGCTTCATGGTCTTGGGCGAAGCGAACCCCACGGCCGTCATCGCGGGCGTGCCGCGCTACGAAGGCCGCGTGCCGCTGGCGCGCCGTTACGGCCGCCTCTTCACCCACGCCTGGGTCCACTTCGAAACGCTCTCCATCGCCATCGGCGATTCGCTCTGCGGCTTCCGCCTCTATCCGCTCGCCGCCATGACGCGCCTGATGGATCGCGTGGCGCTGCCCGCGCGCATGGACTTCGACACGGCGGCCATCGTGCGCCTCGCCTGGGAGGGCGCGCCCATCCTCAACGCGCCGGTGACGGTCACCTATCCGGACGATGGCGTCTCCCACTTCCGGATGCTGCAAGACAACCTGCGCCTCACGCGCCTGCACACGGGGCTCGTGCTGGCCATGATCCCCGGCCTGCTTCGCCGTCGCCGCGCGCGCAAGGCCGCGAAGGACGCTCACTGGTCCCGCGTCCAGGAGCGCGGCACCACCCTGGGCTTGCGCTTCTGTCTGTGGACCCACCGCTTTCTCGGCGCATGGGCACTGCGCTTCGTGACGGAATTCGTCGCCGCCTACTTTTTCCTCACCGGAAGCGCCGCGCGGCGGGCCTCCCGCGCCTACCTGACGCGGCTCTTCGAACGGCGCGGCGCCCTTCCCGGGCTTCGCGCGAAGCCCGGCTTCTTCGCCGCCTACCGCCACCTGCGGACCTTCGCCCAGTCCTATGTGGACCGCTTCCTCGCTTGGGTGGACCCCGGAAAGCTGAAGGTGGACTTCCCCGACGAAGCGGCTTTTCTCGCCCAGCGGGGGTCGAGACGCGGGGCCATCTTCCTCAGCGCGCACCTGGGCAACCTGGACATGCTTCGCGGCATCGGCGCGGCGCGGGGGCTCAAAGGCCTCAACGCGGTCCTCGACTCCGAGCACGCGGCGCGATTCCTGGCGCTGCTCCAACGCATCAACCCGGACTACGACGCCCAGGTCATCCATGTGAAGGATGCGGGGCCGGACACGGCGATGCTCCTGGCGGACCGCATCGAGAAAGGCGAGGGCCTCTTCATCCTCGGCGACCGCCCGCCCGCCTCCGAGAACGGGCGCTCCGCGCGCGCGTCCTTTCTCGGACGCGACGCCGACTTCCCCATCGGGCCACTGCTGCTGGCCCATCTCCTCCAATGCCCGGTCTACCTCTTCTTCTGTGTGAAGGAGGGCAACCGCTACGCGATCCGCATGGAGCTGTTCGCCGAGCGGCTGGATCTGCCGCGCAAGGGGCGCGACGCCGCGCTGGCCGCGCACCTCGCGCGCTACGCGGCCGCGCTGGAGGAGGGCTGCGCCCGCGCGCCCTTCCAATGGTTTAATTTCTACGATTTCTGGCGCGAGCGCGCGCCTTCCCCCGAGGCCTGATGCCCCTCCACGCCGAGATCTCCCTCGAAGTGCCCTTCCACGATGTGGATTCCATGGGCATCGTCTGGCACGGCCACTACCTCAAGTATTTCGAGATCGCCCGAACCGCGCTCCTGCGCAAGGCCGGGCTGGACCTGGATTCCATGGCCGCCACGGGCTGCGCGTGGCCCGTCGTCACCTGCGAGATCAAGTACCTGCGTCCCTTGCGCTACGGGCAGAAGGTCGCCGTAGAAGCGACGCTGGTGGAGCACGCGGATCGGATGAAGATCGCCTACGCCATCCACGACGCCGTCAGCGGCGAGAAGCTCACCAAGGCCGTCACCGTGCAGCTGGCGGTGGACGCGGGCACCGGCGCGCTGGCGGATGGCACGCCGCCCGCCATGGTCGCGGCGCTGGATCGCGCGAGCCGCGCGTGAATCGGTCATGAGCCGTCTATGAGCATCGTCGCGTTGGAGGCGCTCGGCCTCGTGTGCGCCCTGGGCCGCGGCAAGACCGAAGTGGCCCAGGGGCTCTTCGCGGGCGACGCATCGGGCCTCGCGGAAGAAGCGGGCTGGTTGCCGAACGGGCGGATCGCGCGCGTGGGTCGCGTGCGCGGCGAGTTGCCGCCGCTTCCCGCCGCCTTCGCCAAGGACGATTCCCGCGCCACGCGCCTCCTGCTGGCGGCATTGGACGAGATTCGCGACGAAGTGGACGCGGCCATCACACGCCATGGACGCAGCCGCGTGGGCGTCGTGCTGGGCACGAGCACTTCCGGCATCGAGGCGGGAGAGCGGGCCATCGCGGAGCGGGCCTCGGACGGCGCCCTTCCCGGTTGGTACGACTACCAGCAGCAGGAGATCGGGCGGATGGCGCCTTTTCTCGCGGACTACCTGGGGCTGCGCGGCCCCGCCCTCACCGTCTCCACCGCCTGCACCTCCGGCGGCAAGGCTCTCGCGAGCGCGCGACGGATGTTGGACCAGGGCCATTGCGACGCGATGATCGCGGGCGGCTGTGATTCGCTGTGCAAGCTCACGGTGAACGGCTTCGCGTCGCTGGAATCGGTTTCGCCAGACTTGTGCGATCCCATGAGCCGGAATCGCCGGGGCATCAATGTGGGCGAAGGCGCGGCGCTGTTCCTAATGACGCGGGCCTCCGCGCCGGTGGCGCTCCTCGGCGCGGGCGCATCCAGCGACGCCCATCACATCTCCTCGCCCGACCCTTCCGGCGCGGGCGCGGAGGCGGCCATGCGCGCGGCCCTGAAGGACGCCGGCATGGGGCCGGAGCCCATCGGCTACCTCAACCTCCACGCCACGGCGACGCCCAAGAACGACGCCATGGAAGCGCTCGCCACCGCGCGGGTCTTCGCAGATGGCGTCCCGTGCAGCGGCACCAAGCCCCTCACGGGCCACACGCTGGGCGCGGCGGCGGCGCTGGAGGCGGCCTTCGCCTGGCTCACGCTCCATCCGGACTGGAACGCCGAAGGCCTTCTGCCGCCCCACCGCTGGGATGGCAAGGCAGACAAGGACTTGCCGCCGCTGCGGCTCGTGGGTATCGGCGAGCGCCTCGGCCCCCGCGCGGTCCTGTCCAACGCCTTCGCCTTCGGCGGCAACAACCTCAGCCTCGTGTTCGGTGAGATGCCATGATTCCCGTGGAACCACTGCTGCCTCACCGGCGCCCCGCCATCGTCCTCATGGGCCTGAAGGAGGTCTGGGAGGACGGCTGCCTCGCCGTCGCCACCGTCAGCGAGGGCCTGTGCTGCCTGGATGCGCGCGGTCAGATGCCCGCCTGGGCGGGCCTCGAACTCATGGCCCAGGCTGCCTCCGCCTTCAGCGGGCATCGCAACACCCTTTCGGGCCGCCCGGTCCGGGTGGGATACTTGCTCGGGACGCGCAGCTTCACCGCCACCGCGCCCACCTTCCCGCCGGGGACGGAGCTGGAAATCGAAGTCCGGGTGCTCTTTCTGGACGAGTCCGGCCCCAGCGCCTTTCGCTGCGAGCTCCGACGCGACGGCGCGCCCGTGGCCACCGCGACCCTGAAAGCCATCGAAGCCCCATGACCTCTTCCCCCCGCAGCGTGCTCGTCACCGGCGCCACCGGCCGCCTGGGCCGCGCCATCGCCATTCGCCTCGCGGCCGACGGCTTCCGCGTCACGGTCCACTGCCGCAGCCGCGTGGACGAGGCGAAAGCCCTCGCCGCCGAGCTCGGGAACGGCGCGGACTGGATCGCCTTCGATGCGACGGATCGCGATCAAACGGCCACCGCCCTGGAAACCAAACTCGCGAAGGACGGCCCCTTCTACGGCATCGTCTGCAACGCGGGCATCGCGCGGGACGCGGCCTTCCCCGCGCTCAGCGCCAAGGATTGGGACGAAGTCCTGGCCGTCGGCCTCGACAGTTTCTTCCATGTGGTCCAGCCGCTCACGATCCCCATGGTGAAGACCCGCCAGGGCGGACGCATCGTCACCATCGCCTCCGTCTCCGGCGTCGTGGGCAACCGGGGCCAGGTGAACTACTCCGCCGCCAAGGCCGGGCTCATCGGCGCGACGAAGGCGCTCGCCGTGGAACTGGCCAGCCGCGGCATCACCGTGAACTGCGTGGCGCCGGGCCTCATCGAATCCGAGATGGTGGACGCGCTGGTGCTGGAGCGTGCCCTCGCGGCCATTCCCATGGGCAAGGTCGGCCAGCCGCAGGATGTGGCCGCCGCCGTGGCCTTCCTCTTCTCGGACGGCGCGGGCTACATCACGCGCCAGGTGATCGGCGTGAACGGGGGCATGATCTGATGCGCCGCGTCGTCGTCACGGGCATGGGCGGCGTCACGCCCTTCGGCGAG